>JADJEE010000001.1:314380-628761 GCA_016709225.1 Deltaproteobacteria bacterium
CGCCGAGGCCTTGTTGGGCCTGCTCGACGAGGCCTTCACGGCTGCGGGCGTCGCCGGACGCGGCTTCGTGGATCAGGTCGGCGGCGGCGCGCGGGTGATCTCCGCCGTGCTCCACTGACGCGGCGAGTGCCCCGTTGCGTGCATCGTGCCGGCGTGCTCGCTCGGGCGCCCATGCCCCACGCCCGCGCGTGCGGTGAAGCCAAGAACGCGAGTGATGTCCGACAGGCATGGATCCTGCTCACCTTCGCACGCCATGACGCAAGCCAACGCAGTCCACACCTCCAATGATCGCGACGTCGATCGCCTGAACGCGATGCTCCGAGGCGAGCGCTCCGCGGTCGAGACCTACGCCCAGTGCATCGAGAAGCTCGATGCGCAGGGCAGCACGCTGGGCGCACAGCTGCGATCGCTGCAGGCGTCGCACGCCGCGCGCGTTGGCCGACTCAGCCAGCGCGTGTCGCAGCTGGGCGGCACCGCCGACACCGACTCGGGCGCGTGGGGCACCTTCGCCAAGCTCGTCGAGGGCGGCGCGGCGGTGTTCGGTGAGAAGGCCGCAATCGCGGCGCTCGAGCAGGGCGAGGACCACGGCAAGAAGGTCTACGAGGACCTCGACGGCGTGGGCGAGACGACCCGCCAGTTCGTGCTGCGCGACCTGATGCCCGAGCAGCGTCGCACCCACGACGCGCTCGCAGCAATGAAGCGCGCGATGGACTGAGCCTCGCCACCGCTGGCCGCCAGCATCGACGCCCGCGCACGCGTGGGCGACCCGCCGCTTGCGCCACGCGAGGGCTGGTCGCACGCGTGCGCGTCGTCGCCGTGCGTGCGCAGGTCAGTGCCGCTGCGGCGCAGGACGCTCGTCGTCGTCAGGCAGGGCCACGACCGCGAACGACGAGAGGTACGTGGCCGAGGCCGCGAGCGTGCCGTTCTCGGCGTCGAAGTCCCGGTCGGCGAGCAGGTTCCACGTCGCCTCGCGCTGTGCCCACAGCCCCAGCTCGCGATCGCCGGCGTCGTCGAGATCGGCCTCTTCGAGCTCGAGCGTCAGGCGGGCGGGGAACAGGAAGCCGGTACCGCGCGGACCGACCTCGTAGCAGGGGCCGAGCGCATCGAGGTGCATCGCCGTGCAGTCGACCTGGTCGATGGTGATGTCGACGTCGTGGGACAGCGCGCCCTCGGCAATCTCGAGCGAAAGCCGACCGTCGGCGGATACCACCGTGCCGCCGCGGGGGCCGACGGTCGCTCCGTCGGTGCCTTCGCAGCCGGTCAGCGTCACGCAAGCGACGAGCGCGATGTTCGCGAGGCGCATCCTTCGGTCTCTCCCTGCACCCACTTCGACACCACCGGCCCTGGGCTTTACGGCCTCCATGACGAGTTTCCCGCGCGAGGGGACCATGATGTTCCCGGGAGTACTTGCGGAACATCAGCCTTTCCAGCAGTCCAGCCTTGGGCCGGGAAATCGGACCGTATTGAGCAATACGCGTCCCGCGGTCATCGATCGCGCGGGCTGCGTCGCTGGGGCGATCTCGGCGTCAGGTGCCGCCGGTGGTGCCCGAGCTCGACGAACCGTCGCCGTCGCCGCCGCTGTCGCCGGTCGCGAAGCCGTCGCAGCTGGTCGGCGGGAACGGCAAGCAGCCGTGGTACTTCGAGTGGCAGGGCGAGCAGTAGGGCGTCGCCGGGTTGATGCTCACGCAGTACTCACTGCCGGGCCGATCCTGGTTCGAGCAGTGCTCGGGGTTGGGGATGCGACAAGCCATCCCGAGCACGGCCCCGAGCGCCGCCGCGGCCGCAAGCCAGGCCCCGCGCGCCCTCACGGCAGCACCCCGACGATCATCCGCGGACGCCACCACGCGCTGCGCTTGCGCATCGACTCGTCGCGGCGATGGCCGACGATGCCTGCGGCCAGCACGGCGATGCCGGTGATGATGAGCCCGCTGCCGACCGCGAGCAGCACGGCGCCCGGCGGACGGAAGCTCTTGAGCATGGTCGGGTCGTCGCGCAGCGGCGTCTGCGGCTGCGCGAGCAGGGCCGCGCCGCCGGCCGCGACCGCGGCCCCGGACACCGACAACGCGATGCCGGTGAGGGCCAGGGTGCGGCAGCGCTGCAGCGGCGCCATGCAACGGCTCGAGACCCCGGTGGCACCGTCGTCGCTGCCGACCTGCGCGCGATCGCGTCGGCGTCGACGATCGCGGTTGCGCGGCTGCGGCGTGTCGTCGGGCACGACCTTCACGGCGGTCCCGCTGCCGGTGTCGGTCGGGCCGACCACCGGCTTGGGTCCCGTCGGCTGCACCGGGGTCGGCTCGCGCGAGGTCGGATCGACCGGCGTCGGCAGCACGACCTCTTCGCCCTTGGTGCCGGGCATGTACACACGCTTCGGCGTGCCGGGCGTGGCGGTCGGCGGCGGCACCGTGGGATCCGGGATCGCCGGGGCGGGCTCGGTCGGGGTCGGCACCGGCGTCGTCGGCGTGGGCACCGGCGGTGGCGGTGGCTCGAGCGCCGCCGTACCGGCACGCGCGCTGGTGACCGGAGCGGTCAGCAACACGACGGCGAGCGTGGACGCGAGCGCCTTGTGCATCGCCGTCGTTGATACCACAGCCGCGGTGGCGTCGGCGAGCGGGCCGACACGAGCGCGCGGCCCCACGTGCACGTCGGCTCCCGCTACTGCGGGGCCATCCGCGTGCTCACGCGTGCGAGCTCGGCGACCGGCGACAGCACCGCCCGGGTCAGCGCGCGCGCCCACGGGCGCCGCGCGATGAGCTGCGCGAGGCTGGGGCCATTGGCGTAGTAGAACTCGATCCACGCGGTGCCGAAGCCCGAGCGCCGCAGGTACAGATCGCGGAACCATCGCAGCGCTTGCACCTGGTCGGTCCATGCGCCGCCATAGGCCGCGGTCGCGATCACACAGAAGCCGTCGACGGTCTGGAACTTCTGTGCCGGGGTCTCGATCTCGCTGGCCACCAGCGCGCTCTTGTTGCTGCAGCCGTCCTCGTAGCGCAGGCCGATCTGATAGGTGTACTTGCCGAACAGCTCGTCGAGGTCGCACCACATCGGCGCGCCGGGTTCGATCGGGCCCGAGCAGTCGGCCTCGGTCGGGACCTGCTGGATGGCCGCGCCGACGTTCGACTCGTCGAGCGCCATGTCGCCGCTGCGGTAGTAGAGCCGCACGTTGCGGACCCCAGCGGTCACCGCGTCGGCCGGGATCGCGAAGTGGACGCGCACGCGATCGAAGTCGATCGGTTCGAGCTCGAGGTCGGTGGCCGCCGGTAGCGGATGGATGTCGCAGCCGCCGCCCCAGCCGCCGTCGTCGCCACCCGAGCTGTCCGAGCCGCTGTCACCGGCGGAGTCGGTGTCGGTGGGGTCGTTGCCGCTGCCGGGGCCGTGGCTGTACACGCCGAAGCGGAAGGTCTCGCCGTTCTTGGTGTACAGCTCGAGACGATCGGCGCCGCTGCCGAGGTCGGCGGAGATGCTGCCGTCGGGCGGGTGCACGGTGCCCGCCGTGCCGTCCCACTCACCGTAGCCGGCGTACATGTCGACGCCGGCGAACTCGGCCTTCGACGGATCGAACTCGACCGCGTACACCACCGAGGGCTGGCCCAGGTACTCGACGCCGTAGCCCGACAGGCGCGGATCGACGAAGTGGTCGGTGTCGCGATCGAAGGCCCACGCGTCGTTCTCGTCGTGCTCGAGGTTGATCTCGATGTACGCGGTCATGGGCCCGCGATCCGCGATCTCGCGCGGCACGATGGTGGTGACCAGCTCGGGCTCGTCGCCGACCGGCGTCGCGCCGGTCACCGCGTCGAGGTCGTTGAGCGAGCCGAACATCATGACGTCGGGGTGATCGCCGCCGTCCTCGAACGTGACGAGGTCGTTGCGCGGCGGGTAGGGCGTCTCGCCGCCGTCGAAGCGGCCCTTGTCCGACTGGAACGTCGCCGGCGAGGGGCACGTCATGGTGTCGGTCGAGATGGTCTCGTTCTCGACCTCGGAGAGCGGACGGCAGAAATACGGCTCCGGTGAGCTCGAGTTCTCGTGCCAGCCCAGCGAGTCTTGATCCGAAGGGTCGTCGTCGTGGAACTGCAGCGACGGATAGGTCTTGCCGCGGGCGTAGGCCCACACCGGCAGCACCTGCGGACGCGGGCCGTAGGGGAAGCGCCAGCTCGACAGGAAGTCCCAGCGGCCCGGGCGATTGCCGATGCCCAGCGTGCCGGTCGCCTGCGTGACGAACACGTCCTGCACGAACACGCCGTTGGCATCCACCAACCAGATCGCGATCTGGGCGTTGGGCACCGGCTGGTAGTGGAACTCGACCAGGACGTCGTCACCATCGGCGGCGCGCGTCATCGA
Organism: Deltaproteobacteria bacterium; assembly: GCA_016709225.1. Taxonomy (NCBI): domain Bacteria; kingdom Pseudomonadati; phylum Myxococcota; class Myxococcia; species Deltaproteobacteria bacterium. The sequence continues at coordinate 318,716 of JADJEE010000001.1, forward strand.
CGGCACCGCGAGTGTGATCCCGAGCGCGAGCAGACCCCACGGACGTGCGCGACAAGCCACGGCGGGAGTATAACGTGCACCCGTGAACGCGCCGGTACCCCCGGGCAACTCGTGCAGCGCCGGCCGCGGCGACGACCGCACCGTCGGCCGCGGCGCGGTCCCGTCGGCCCGTGGGGGACCGCGCCGGCGGTGGCTCGTCGCGCTCGCGACCGGGCTGCTCGCGTGCACGGCGCCCGTGGTCCGTGGCACCGGCGGCGGCGTCGAGGCGCAGGGGGTCGTGCTCTCGGGGGCGCCGCCGCTGGCGATCGATCGCCTGCCGATGCCACCGCTCGATGCGCCATGGCGCCCGCCACGGGTGGTGGCCGGCGATCCGGAGCCGTTGGCGGCGGTGCTGCACGACACCGCGCAGCTGCGCGTGGTGCTCGGACCCCGCCTCGACGGTGCGATGTGGCGGCGTCGACTGACCCTGGCGCTCGCGACCATGGACGTGGCCGCGGCGCCGCAGTTCCTGCCGTCGCAGTCGGTCGCGGCCGCCCTGCCGCTGCCACTGCCGGCGGTGGCGCCCGCCGATGCGGGCGCGCTCACGCTGCAGCCGTCGTTCGTCGCGGGGCTCCGCGCGGCCGCGGGCGACGGCCTGGTGTTGGTGATCGACGACGCGGTGATCGACGAGGCTGCGTGGCGAGCGAGCCCGGCGCAGACCACCGGCAGCTGCGATGCGCCGCTGCAGGCGCTCGCGCGCGGGCAGGAGCAGGGCCTCGCGCAGCTCGAGCCCTTCCTCGACTGGGCCGACGCCGCGTTGTGGTCGACCTGGCGGGCGGCGCTGCGTGAGCGGCTGCCCGCGCTGCAGCGTCGACTCGCTCCATACGCGCCGCCGCGGCAGCGCCGGGACTTCGTCGACGAGGACGCCTGGCGCGAGCACGAGTGCGGGCACGCCAGCGCGCAGTGGCTCGAGCACTACGTGCACTGCGCTGCGGCGCCGCGGCCCTGCGAGTGGGCGCCGCGGCTGCTGCTGGTCGGTGGCGCGAAGGTGGCCGCCGCCGAGCCCAGCGTGTTCGTGCCCGAGGGCTGCCCCGCGGCGGTGGCCGGCGAGGTGCGAACCTCGGTCCGCGAGGCCGCACGCTTCGCGGCGCGCAGCGCCGGTGCAGCCTTCGATCCGCAGGCGATCACGCTGGCCGATCGACTCGCGCGCATCACCGACGTGCATGCGGCGCTCGACGACGTCTGCGCGCCGCGACGCCGCCGCTTCGCGGCCGCCGACCTCGCCGACGCGCGGGCACGGCTGGGCGCGATCGGTCGCGCGTTGGCGTCGAGCGAGCCCCCGGCGCCGTCGCGCTGGCGGGTGTTCGATGCCGCCGACGACGGGCCCGCACCGGGGCTGCCGTTCCACGTGCCCGGGCTGGGGCCGGTGCACGAGTTCGCTCGTTTCGATGTGCCCGCGTCCGCACCGGCGGCGCGCGTCACCGAGGGCGCGAAGGCGCTGCGGCAGTTCGTGCTCTCGCGTGCGCTGTGCCGCTCGGGGCAGCCGCTGTTGCCACTGGCGGTGATGCTCGTCGATCCGCGAGCGGGGGCGGTGAAGTGGTTCGGCTACCTCTACGACGAGACGCTCGCGTGTGGTGAGCTACCGCCGGCGGGATGGGACGATGAGGCCGTCGTCGCGCCGTGACGCGCCGCGGTTGCGGGCCGCGTGGTGTGTGTGGCTGCTGTCGGCGGCGTGCGGCGAGTCATCCGCGCCGCCGCCCGAGCCCACGACCGCGAGCGCGACGCAGTGGCGCGCGGACGCGCGTCGGCAGCTGCTGCGCGAGAGCTGTCGCGCCGGTGGACGCCTGCGCCGCTGCGCCGGCATCGATCGCGATCGCTGCGAGCACCTCATGGTCGGGGCGCTGGCCCGCTGCACCGATCTGCTCGCGCCGGGCTTGCCCGCCCACATCGAGGTCGACGACCGCGGGCGCCTCGACCAGTGGCAGGGCTGCGCCTGGCACCACGTCGGCATCACGCTGCTCGAGGGGCCGCAGCCGCTCGCACTCGACCTGCCGTGCCTGATGACGCCGGGCTAGGCGCGCGCGGCCCGACGCGCCCGCCAGCGCTGCCACGCCCATCGACCGATCACCGCGTAGACCTCGAGCGCAAAGAAGAGGAACAGCGGATCGTACGAGGCGCGGTGGCGTGTGCCGCCGAAGTACAGCGCCGCGGTCACCAGCACCGCGACCATGTGCACCGCCAGCCAGCCCTGTCGCACCAGTCGCCGTGGGCCCAGCGTGAACAGGAACAGCAGCGAGGGGATCGCGAACGCGATCTCGTAGATGCGGGTCCACACCCGCGCCGGCTCGCGCCACTGCCCGCGGCCGGAGTCCGGCCACGGCACGTTGTAGCGCCACAGCAGCGCGACGTTCAGGTAGGTGTACTCGAGCTGCCGCCACAGCGTGGTCTTGTGCAGGCACTCGCGGATGTACGCGTTGTGCCGCTCGCGATCGCCGATGTAGCCGGGGTAGTTGAGCACGTCGCCGATGATCGGGTTGAGCTTCACCGGTGGCTCGACCCCCTCCTTGCGCTTGCGCTCGAGCAGGTTGTTCAGCTGCAGGAACTCCGGCGGCCGGAAGTGCACCTTGCCGTGGCCCTTGCCGTCGGGCAGCGACTCGATCTTCGAGTTGTGGCAGCGGCCGAACACCATGTTGAAGGGGCCGTTCTCCGACACCAGCCCGTTGCGCCCGGTCTGGTAGCGGAAGTGCGCCGCCGACAGGCCCAGCAGGATCGCCAGCGGCACGCCGGCGCCCACGAAGTGCAGCAGCTTGACCCGCGGCAGCGCGCGTCGACGCCACAGCCAGTAGAGCCCCAGCACGCCGACCGACATCAGGATCTGCGGGCGGAACCACGCCCCGAAACCGGCGGCCGCACCCATCAGCACCGCGTCGCGCATGCGGCCGTGATCGACCAGGCGGATCGAGCACCACACCGCGAGCATGAAGCACACCGAGAACGGCAGCTCCGACAGCAGGTAGCCGCCGATCGAGAGGTACGGGTAGTAGCAGACCAGGAACAGGCCCAACACGTGCGGCACCCAGCGCACGGTGCTCACCCGCAGCGCGATGCGGTGCGCCGCGAGCACGCCGAGAGCACCCATCAGCGCGTACGCGACCCCCAGCTGGCGGAAATCCTCGAGCCCGAACACCGCCTTGAACGCGGCCGCGAACGCGTGGGTGCCGAAGGGAAAGAACGCGTGGTACTCGAAGTGGCCGAACGGCTCCTTCACGAGCCTGTCGGCCCGCGAGTTGTAGCCGTTCATGTCCGAGTAGATGTACTCGCCCAGCGGATGGGTGACGAGGTTCCAGTGCAGGCGCACGAGCAGCGCGGCCACGAAGATCGCGATGGACCAACGTTCCTCGACCACAAAGGCGCGTAGGCGCTGCAAGCGAGACGGCGACGACACGGGCGACAATCGACCCCGGCGTTCTACCACGGGCCGAGCGCGCCGCGGGCCCGGCCGCGGCCTGCCCGCCCGGCCTCACTTCTTGCGCAGGCCGCGATAGCGGAAGCTGACCTCGAGCTGCTCCTTCTCGCCGAATGCGAGCAACTTCTCGTAGTACGTGCTCTCGCCCGACAGGGGCAGGCTGACCTGCACCGGCGTGGCGCCCTGGCCCATGGCCGCGCCGCCGGTCGGCGGGCTGGCGCCGAACTCGTTGGCGAAGTCCCGCTGCTGCTGCGGCGGCTGGGCCATGGCGGGGGCGTCGGCCGGGACCTGCACCACCACCTGCGACGTCGGGATCGGGTTCGACAGATCCTTCACGTGGCGCAGCGTGCCCTCGTGGGAGCGGCGCGCGACCTTGGTGCCCTCGGGCGAGTAGACCTCCCAGCTGACGTAGGTGCTGGGCACGTCGGCGACCGGCAGCTTCGCGTGGAAGGTGCCGCGGCCGCTGTCGTCGGTCGGCTCGCCGCTGTCGACATACACCACCTGCACGGCAAAGGCCGACAGCTCGCCGCCCTGATCCTGCGAGCGCAGCAGTGGCACCATCACGCGGCCATCGCTGGCCTTGGCCGGCTGCACGCCGCGGCCCCCCACCGACGCGCTCCACAGCTCGGCGCCCTCGGGCAGCGCGAGCTTGAGGAACTGACGGCGGTTGTTGCGGACTTGGTAGCTGACCGAGGTGAGCCGTCGACCCTCGCGGGTCCACATGGTGGTGGCGCGGGTCTGATCGAGCAACGTGACCAGCACCTCGACGTCGGCGTGGCTACCAGTCGCGACGCCGATCTGCGGGTGGGCGCCGACGTACTTGAAGCCGAACAGCAGCGGCTGATCGGTCACGCCGAGGATCGCGGCCGGCAGCGCGCGCACGTCGACCGGCGTCGCGCCCTCGACGGTGCCCGACGCGATCTCGAGGTTGCCGCGGGACTCGATCCCCACGTAGCCCTTGGCCCGCTCGGCGCCGATCGGCGACACCACCGGGATCGCGAGGTCCTTGGCGTCATCGGGCATCGCGCGCTCGAGCTCGACCACCAGCGTGTAGCTGCCCTCGGCCGCGAAGTTCAGCACCACGTCGAGCTTGCCGTCCTCGCCGAGCTTCCAGTCGCGGATCGAGGTGCCGCGGACGTCGAGCACGGTCATGCCCTTGGGCACCTCGTAGGCGAACTTGTCGACGCCGGCGAAGAGGATGGTGTGCTGGATGGTCGTGGTCGAGCGCAGCACACCCTCGCCGAGCGAGACCAGCGCCTGCACCTCGGCGTAGACGCGCGCGCTCTTCTTCTCGGCCTCGGGAATCTCGCGCTGCCACTGCACCGTCAGCGAGCCGGTCGCCGGCAGCGTCGCCTCGACCACGCGGTTGCCACCGACGACCTTGTCGCTCGACAGCTGCGCACCGATGACGCTGAAGTCGAGGTCCTCCTTGGCCGGCACCGCGAGCTCGACCTCGGTGGCGCCCGACGGCGCGAGCTGGAACGACAGGCTGCTCTGGCCCTCGGAGGTGCCCACCGCCACGCCGAATTGCAGATCGAGATCGAAGGCGCCGCGGCGGTCGGTGACCAGCGTGTAGAACCCGCCCTCGATCACCACCGGCGCCTCCTTGCCGCCGATCTTGGCCGACTGCAGCGCGACCGTCGCCGGCAGCAGCGGGATGCGGGCCCAGCCGCGCGTGCGCAGCACCTCGATGTGCTGCTTGGCGCGGAACACCGCGGCGCTGGGCTTGCCATCCTCGAACACGACCTCGCCGCGGTAGCGCGCCGATGCCAACGCGCCCTCGCGTGGCGGCTCCTCGTCGCGCTTGCGCGTGCTCTCGTAGAGCTTGAGGAACTCCTCGAGCTTCATCGTCACGCGCTCGGGCGGATCGTCGGCGCGCACCGACGTGGGCCAGGCGAGGGTGTAGGCGAGGAGGGCGACCAGGGGGGCGTTGCGCATGGTGGGCTTGTTCCTTGGGGCGATTTCACGGGGACGGGCGAAGGCCGCGGTGCAGGCGACGGGAGCGGACGCGCAGCACGTGCTGCGTGTCGGGCCCCCACAGATCGAAGGTGTAGCGGATGGTGTCGCCGCCGCGGATCGGTAGCAGCACGCGGGGGCCGAAGTTGGCAGGCACCTCGGGCGCGGGCTCGGCGTGGTCGACGAAGGCCTCGGTGGCGATCGTGCTCTCGGCACCACCGAGGCCGTGCTCATCGCCGGGGACGACGAGCGAGCTGGCGCCCGACCACAGCTTCTGCACGCTCGAGTGCTCGAGCTGCGCGCGCGCGGCCGACTCGCTCTTGGTGGCCTCGAGCTCGGCCGCGAGCTCCTCGGCCTCGAAGTCGTAGACCTGCGACTCGTCCTGCTCGAGCTTGTCGAGCGAGCGGTTCTCCTGGATCGCGCGCTCGAGCTCGTGCTCCGCGGCCGCGTAGTCGCCGGCGGCGCGCAGCTGCTTCGCCCGCGCCTTGCGCTTGAAGTTCTGCGTCCGCAGCCCACCCGCGCGCGCGCGGGCCTGGTCCTTCACGCGGCGCAGGACCCCGGCCTTGCCCGCCAGGCTGATCGACACGTCCGAGGACGTGGTCGTGGCCTCCGGCTCCATGGGGGAGGCCGGCGCGGGCGCGTTCAGGATCATGAGGTTGGACTCGAGCTTCTCCGCGTTCTCGCCGCCCAGGCCTTGGCCGCGCAGATCGTCGATGGCCGCCTGCGCGCCGTCGAAGTCGTTGCGGTTGTAGGCCTCTTCGGCCTTGCGCAGCAGCTGGTCTTCCTTGGCCTGGCGCATGGCCTTGCTGTCCTCGAGACTCGGGTCCTCGAAGTCGTAGAGCGCGGTGCCCGAGGCATCGCCCGCCGGTGCCGCCCCAGTGGGCTTGCCGGCCTTGCGACTGGCCCGGCGCAGGTCGGTGCGTCGCCACGTGTGGCGCAGGATCCGTGCGACGCCGTCGTCATCCTCGTCGAGCGTCGCCCGCACGTCGCGGGGCAGCGTGAGCTCGGCGTCGATGGTACGGATCGGCGCCGACACCCGCGGCAGCTGCAGCTCGCGACGATCACGTCGGCGCCACGGCGCGCCGTCGAGCAGGACGCTGATCACGACCGGCGTCGCGGTCAGGCCCGCGAGGGTCTCGAGCGAGCGCTTCATCGGGATCAGCACGGCGTCGCCGTCGCGCGCGGCGCGGACATCGACGCCGCCGATCTCGACCGCCAGCAGTCGCGCACGCTCGGGTAACCGCACGCGCAGGTACGACGCGCGCTCGTTGACGACCTCGTAGCGCGCGTTGAGCAGCACCTGCCCGTGCACCGCGGCGGCGAGCTCGAAGCTGGCGCGCTCGATGACCACCGCGGGCGCCTCCACCGGCACGAAGCGCAGCAGCTGCAGCGACTGTGCACCGTGGGGCGGGCCGTGGCGGACCCACGCGGCCTGCGGTTGCCCCTCGACCAGGTCGCGTCCCCAGCTGGGCAGACGCGTCGCGACGGTGGGCTGCCACGACTCGAGCGTCGGAACCACGTCGACGTCGCCGTCGCGCGCGAGCTCGAAGCTGACGTCGTCGCGCGAGGTGCCCTCGAGCGTGAACGACGGCGGCACCAGCTTGGCGTCGCCCGCCGGGGTCGGTGCCGACCACGACAGCTCGAGCGCGACCTCGGTGGTCACCGGGCTCTGCAGCTCGACCTCGAAGTGATCGCCCTCGTGCGCGACCTTGCGGACCTCGGGACCTTCGACCCGCACGTCGGCGCCGACGCCGGTGGCGGTGAAGGCCACCCGCGTCAGCTCGCCGCGGCGCAGCGCCCAGCGCAGTCGCGCGCGCCCACGCAGCTCGGCGTCGCCGATCGAGAGGCCGATGCCGATGCGGCCGATCGCGAGCGGGCCCGCGCCGTCGTCGGTGCGCGGCGGTGGACGTGGGCCGAGCCGCAGGCCTGCGGCGCCGCCCCAGGTGCGCCCGTCGTGGCGCAGCATCGCCGGCTCGTCGACCGCGTCGAGCCGCAGCCCCAGCGCGTCGTCGATCACCGCCTCGCCGATCGCCGCCGGCAGCAACGCGAACGTCTGCTCGCGCTGTCGGGGATCGCCGGTCAGGCGCGCGCGCAGCTGCAGCTCGCGATCGCCGTCGACCCACGCGATCACGTGGGTCGGTTCCCCGCCGGCGGCGGCCGCGGGGCGACCGTCGAGCGTGACCGACTCGACCACCAGCGGGCCACCGACCAGCGCACCTGCGAACCATCCCGGCTCGTCGGCGTGCAGCGTCCAGCGCACGCGGAGCTCGAGGCCGCGGTCGTCGGCGACGACGGTGATCGTGCGGCGCCGCGCGTGGGCGGCGGTGCCGCGCGGCTGTGGGCCACGGGCGGCGTCGCGCAGCGCGAGCGCGGCGGCGCCGTCGAGCTCGACGGTCTGGTCGGGCGCGGGCGCGCGCAGCAGCAGCATGAGGGCGAGGGGCAGCAGCATCACGTCGACGGGGACGGCTCCCGTGGGGCGCCGAGCATAGCGGGTCGGGCCGGCGAACGATCCTGGCGCACGCCGGCTTTCACCGCAGCATTGTCCCAGACGCCGTTCATCCGTGGCGCGGTCCCACGATCGCGACGGCCCCACGTTCCTGCACGCGACACCGCGGGACGCGGACCGACCCGGCATGCTCCAGCGACGGCCGGCTCCGATCGCACGCGCGATCCGAGTGGCTTCGTGGCTTGCCGATGCCGCCCGGGTCGCTGTATGCAAACGGGCCGATGCCGCGCAATTCCGTCGCCCGACTCCCCGCCTACCTCGTGGTCGCTGCGCTTGCGGCCGCCTGCGGGCGCAAGACCGCGACGACGACCCCCGATGTCGCGACACCGACGGCCGCGACGGTCGACGTCGCGGCGCGCGAGCGCATCCTCGCGGACTCCGATCTGCCGGCCCTGCTACCCACGCCGCGCAGCGACGACCCGATGGCCATCACCATCGATCGCCTCGACAACGGCATGTCGGTCTACATCAGTACCGATCGCCAGTCGCCGCGCTTCGCCGCCTGGGTGGTGGTGCGCGCCGGCAGCCGCCACGATCCACCGGACTCGACCGGGCTCGCGCACTACCTCGAGCACATGTTGTTCAAGGGCAGCGACGAGTTCGGCACCATCGACTTCGAGCACGAGGCGCCCCACGTCGCCCGCGTGCGCGAGCTCTACGCGAAGCTGCGCGAGACCAGCGAGCCGGCCGCCCGCACCGCCATCATGCGCGAGATCGACGCGCAGACCCAGGCCCAGGCCGCGTTCGCGGTGCCCAACGAGTTCGATCGCATGTACGCGAGCATGGGCATCGAGGACGTCAACGCGTTCACCAGCGACGACATCACGGCGTACATCTCGATGGTGCCGAGCAACCGGCTCGAGGGGTGGAGCCTGGTCGAGGCCGAGCGGCTGGCCGATCCGGTGTTCCGCCTTTTCTATCCCGAGCTCGAGGCGGTGTACGAGGAGAAGAACCTCTCGCTCGACGACCCCGACGATCAGGTGTGGGAGGCGCTCAACGCCGCGCTCATGCCCAAGCATCCCTACGGTGCGCAGACCACCATCGGCACCGTCGAGCACCTGAAGACCCCGGCCTACCAAGACATGGCCGATTTCTTCGCGCGCTGGTACGTGCCCAACAACATGGCCATCGTGCTCGCGGGGGACATCGACCGCGAGACCGCGCTGCCGCAGCTGCAGCGCGCGTTCGGGCGGCTGGAGCCCGCCGCGCTCGCGAGCCCGCACGCGGGTACGCTGTCGCCACCGACCACCCGCGTCGCCCGTGAGGTCGTCGCCGAGGGCGAAGAGGCGGTCGCGATCGCGTGGCTCACCGTGCCCGCCGGGCACCCCGACGAGGCTGCGCTCGAGGTCATGGATCGCGTGCTCGACGACGACACCGTCGGGCTCATCAACACCGAGCTCGTGCTCACGCAGAAGCTGCCCGATGCCGACAGCTTCCGCGTGCGCAACCGCGAAGCCGGCTACGTGGGGGTCCGCGGGGTCGCGCGGGCGGGACAGTCGCTCGCCGAGGTGGAGCAGCTGCTGGACGGCGCGATCCAGAAGCTGCGCCGCGGTGAGATCACCGATGCCGACGTCACCGCCGCCAAGCTGCACCAGCAGGTCGAGCGCAAGCTCGCGGCCGAGTCGAGCGTCGTGCGGGTCGCACAGATGGCCGAGTCGTTCGCGCAGCACCTGCAGTGGCACGACGTGCTCGCCCACGAGGCCGCGCTCGATGCGGTCACCCGCGAGGACGTCGTGCGGGTCGCGAAGGCCTACCTCGGCGAGGGTCGCGTGGTCGTGACGCGCCGCCACGGCACGCCGACGCTGCCGAAGATCGACAAGCCCCAGATCACGCCGGTCGCGATCGACTCCGGGCGCAGCAGCGCGTTCGCCAAGCGGATCGCGGCGCTGCCGAGCAAGCCGCTCGAGCCGGTGTGGGCGGTCGAGGGCACCGACTACGTCCACCGCAGCCTGCCGGCGGGCGACCTCATCGCCGCCCGCAACCCCCGCAACGACCTGTTCACCCTCGTCTACGCGTTCGAACGCGGCGAGCGCAAGGCGCCGCTGCTGTGCCACGCGCTGGCGCTCCTCGATCGCAGCGGCGCCGGGGCCGACGAGGCCGAGGTCTTGCAGAAGCGCATCTACGCCCTCGGCGCGTCGGTCTCGACCCGCTGCACCGCGGAGGTCAGCGAGGTCGAGATCTCGGGGCCCGACGCCGCGCTCGAGCCGGTGCTCGCGTTGGTCGACGGGTGGTTGGCGGCGCCCCGCTTCGGCAAGGAAGTGCAGGCCGACCTGCTGGCCAACACGCTGTCGGAGCGGCAGGACGCGATGGCCGACGACCGCACGCTGGCGGCGGCGCTGGACGCCTTCGCCAAGTACGATCGCCGCAGCGCGTTCTTGCAGGAGCCGAGCAACCGCGCGCTCGCGCAGGCGCGCCCGAAGGCGTTGGCGTCGCTGCTGCGCACGCTGTTCGACCACCGCCACCGCACGCTGTACTTCGGCCCCCGCGACGCCGACGCGGTCGCGAAGATCGTCGCGCGCGGGCACGCGCACCGCGACGTCGGCGAGGTCCAGGCCCGCGTGTTCCGCCGCGTCGACGGGCCGCAGATCTTCTTCCTCCACAAGCAGGGCGCCAAGGCCAACGTGCGGCTGGTGCTGCCGCAGCCGCCGCTGCCCCGCGAGCGCCGACCCGCCGCCGAGCTGCTCTCGCAGTACCTCTCGGGCAACATGGGCGCGCTGGTGTTCCAGGAGATCCGCGAGTCGCGGGGCCTGGCCTACAGTGCGTGGTCGAACTACGACTTCGGCGCGCGCCCCCGCGATGCGTCGGGTCTGTTCGGCGCCGTCAGCACGCAGGCCGACAAGGTGCCGGTGGCGCTGACGACGTTCCTCGGGCTGCTGCGCAGCCCGGCCGTGCAGGCGCCGCGGCTGTCCGAGGCCCGCGACGGGCTCGATCAACAGTACCGCGCCACACGGCTCGACCCGCGCTGGATCACGCGCTGGGTCGCGTCGTGGGACGAGCTCGGTGAGGCGACCGATCCGCGGCCTTGGCTGTGGGAGCACATCAACGCTGCGACGGTGGCCGACGTCGAGGCGCTCACGTCGGCGACCGCCGACGCCCCGGTGATCATCTCGATCGTCGGTGACCGCACGAAGATCGACTTCGCCGAGCTGCGAAAGATCGCGCCCGTCACCGAGGTGCAGGCGTCGCAGCTGTTCTCCTACGGCGCGTTCCCGCCGGGGCACGAGCGCCCAGCCGGCGACGACGCGCCGGCGCAGGCGGAGTAGTCGAGCGCTGGCGCGAACCGGCGTCAGTCCTCGAAGGTCGGGGTCGCGGTGCTGCAGTACCGCAGATAGGGATTGCCGTCGCCGCAGTCCACACGCTCGATGCACGCGACCCAGAACCAGTCGAGGGTGCAGACCTGGCAGATCGGCGTGTGCCCGATCCAACCCGTGAGCCGGCACGCCATGGTCGGATCCTCTTCGCTCGCGAGCTCGTCGGGGAACGACGCGCTCGGTGGTTCGTCCGTGGGGCTGCCGTCGGGCTCGACGAAGTGGTCGTCGAGCACCACGACCTCGTAGTCCTCGACGCCGACCTGCTCGGCGAGCTGCGCCGCGAGTTCATCGAAGTCGCGGGCATCGTCGTCGACGGTGGAGCATGCGGTGGCCAGCACCGAGGGGAGCAACAGGGGGAGCAGCAGCGACGCTGCGCGCATTGAAGTGGACATCGCCCCCCAAGACTGCGGCCCGAGCGGTTCTGATCACGAGGAGCGCTCGTCGAAGGAGCCCCCTCGCGATCGGCGGGGAGGACCGCCCCTGGGCTGCGTCCGCGGCGAAATGCGCGGCCGCGCTGGCGCACGGGCACGTCTGCGGCCTACCATCGGAGGCTGGGGATAATCCCAAGACGGTACGCATGCCCGGCGTCAGGCACATGCTCTCACTCGTCACGTTGCTCGGCCTGCCCGCGCTCGCGTGCGCCGGTGCCAACGGCGGCGAGGGCCTGCTCGGCAACAGCATCGGCGACGGTGGGGCCGGCTCCGCGAGCCACGGTGAGGCCAGCGGCGAGGGCAGCGGGTCCACCGGCGAAGGGGAGGGCGGCAGCGGCACGTCGATGGGCAGCGACGACACCGACGACACCGCCGGCGGCGAGATCTGCAACGGGCTCGACGACGACGGCGACGGCATCGTCGACGATGGCATCCCCGCGCTCGGCTGTGGCATGGGCGTGTGCATGGCCCAGGTGCCGGGCTGTGACGCCGGCGTGCCCGCGCAGTGCTTCCCGGGCTCGCCGACCGACGAGCTCTGCAACGGGCTCGACGACGACTGCGACGGCACCGTCGACGACGAACTCACGCGCAGCTGCGACTCGAGCTGCGGCGTGGGCCAGCAGGTGTGCCGCGGCGGCGCGTGGGGCCAGTGTGACGCGCCGCCACCGACCGCCGAGTCGTGCAACGTCGCCGACGACGACTGCAACGGTCAGGTCGACGACGGTGTGCCAGGCTGCCGGGTCGGCGTGCACCGTTGGTGGCACCCGACCACGGGCGAGCACTTCTACTCGCTCGACGTCAACGAGGGCCTGTGCTGCGGCTTCACGCTCGAGTACGCCGACTACTACCGGCTGTACGCCGCCGCGCAGCCGCAGACGGTGGCGTGGTACCGCTGCTACGGCGACAACGGCCTGCACCACTACACCACCGACGCCAACTGCGAGGGCCTGTCGGTCAACGAGGGCGTCATGGGCTACATCGGCCAGGTCGCGCTGCCCGGCTCGACGCCGTTGCTTCGTTCGTACAACCCCGCCAACGGCGATCACTTCTTCACGACCAGCCAGGCCGAGCACGACAACACCGTCGATGCGCTCGGCTTCGTCGACGAGGGCACCGTCGGCTACGTCTGGTAGCCTGCCGCGGACAGTCAGCGCTGCGGCAGGGTCTCGCCGACCTTCGCGAGCCAGGCATCGACCGCAGCGGCCCGCGCCGGTGCGGGCGGCTTGCCGTTGGCAAAGGCGTCGCGGGCCTTGGCAGCGAGCTCGCGTGCGCGCGCGCGGTCGTCCATCGCGTGCAGGGCCTGGGCGAGCGCGAACTGGGTCTGCGCGAACAGCTGGGGATCGAGGCCGCGGCCGCCGCGAAGCTTGTAGGCGCGCTCGAGTCGCTTGACCGCGTCCTCGGCCTTGCCCTCGCGCAGGTCGAGCTCGCCGAGGCTGGTCAGCGCAAACGCGACGTCGGGGTTGTCCTTGCCGCGGGTGCGCTCCCACAGGGTGAGCGCGCGCTCCTGTTGCTGCCGGGCCTCGTCGAGGCGGCCGGCGGTGGCGAGCGCGTCGCCGAGCTCGCTGAGCGCACGCGCGACCTTGGGATGGTCGCCCCACACGTCGCGCGCGATGGCGTGGGCGCGTCGCAGCGCAGCGATCGCGTCGTCGTGGCGACCGGCAGACTGCTCGAGCGCGGCGCGTTGCTGCAGCAGCGGGATCAGCCCCGCGCTCGATGGACCGAGCGCATCCTCGACGCGGGCGACGGCGTCATCGAGCCGCGCGCGCGCGCGGTCGGGCTCGCCCATGGCGGCAGCGATGCGGGCGTCGAGCGCGAGGTCGAGGGCAGCGTCGGGATGCGCGGGGCCGAACGCCGCGTCGAAGATCTCGCGGGCCTGGCCGAGCTCGGCCTGCGCGTCTGCGATGCGTGCATCGGCGAGCGCGAGGTCGGCGAGCGAACGATGGACGGCGGCGAGCCACCAGGTGTTGGCGGGCTCGCGCTCGAACAGCTCGAGCGCGGTCGCCAGCGACTCGCGGGCGCCCGCACGATCGCCTTCACCGGCGATCACCTGCGCCATGTCGAAGCGTAGCTGCGCCTCCGCACGGCCCGACAGCCGCACCCGCTTGAGCGTGGCCTCGGCGTGGCGCGCCCACGACAGCCCGTCGCTCGGCCGGCGCAACGTCTGGGTCGAGACCGGCACCAACGCGGCCGCGGTCTTGGCCGCGATGACGTCGTGCTTGAGGCCCGACGACATCCAGTGCGCCTCCTCGAGGTTCTTCCAGCCGGCGTCGGCGTCGAACGCCAACGCCTGCGCCTGCCCCAGGCGAAAGCCGGCCTCGGCCACGAGCGGGCGGTAGTTCTCGCCGTCGGGGGTCGCGATGGTCTGCGCGCGCGCGTAGGCGGCCTGGGCCTCGGCGATGGCCTCGCGCGCGAGCCCGGCGCTGGTCAGCGCGCGCACGCGCATGAGCTGCCGACGCGAGGCCGCGACCGCGTCGGCGATCGCGGGCTCCTGTGGCGGCTCGACCTCGGCGTTCAGCGCCTCGGTCTCGGCGCACTGGGCGATGGGCTGCAGCTCCATCGCGGCGAAGCCGGCGTGGGCGACCGCGATCGGATCGCCCTCGGCGAGGATCGCCGCGAGTGCGTCGAGCTCGTCGAGGCGATCCTGCAGGCACAGGTCGCGGCGCTCGAGCAGCCGCGTGGATTGCTCGCCGCGCAGGTGGGTGGCCTCGCAGGCGTCGGTCTTCATCTGCGTCCACGCCTCGGCGTAGGCGTCGAGCGTGCTCGAGACCAGCGACGCGGTGGCGGGCACGAACGCCCGATCGACCTTCGCGAGTCCCGCGGCGAGCTCGGCCTTGCGCGCGTCGTTCCACACCGCCGGCAGCGCGGCCGCGATGTCGACGCACGCGGTCTGCGGCGGACGCAGCAGATGGTCGGCGGTCGCAACCGTGCCGATCATCGCCGCCGCCACGCCGACGCCGGTGGCGATCTTGCGCCGCAGCACGCGGGGGTCCTTGCCCAGCTCGGTCAGCAGCGCGTCCATGTTGTCGAAGCGCGCCTCGGGGGTCGGCGCCAGGCCGCGCAGCAGCACGCGGCGCACCCAGCCGGGCACACTGGCGCGCTCGGGCGGCTCGCGGACCTTGCCGCTGCGTTTCTGGGCGGTGAGCGTAGCCGCGTCGTCGCCGTCGAACGGCCGCTCGCCGTAGAGCGCCTGGTAGAGCGAGGTGCAGAAGCTGAACTGATCGCTGCGCGCGTCGGTGGGCTGGCCGAGGTGCTGCTCCGGGGCCATGTACGCCGGGGTGCCCATGATCGAGCCGGTCTGGGTCAGCAGCGGCTCGTACAGCGCGGCGTCGTCGTCGTTCCCGACGGCTGCGGGCTCGTCGTCGTCGTCGTGATCGTCGGTGTCGACGACCTCGCTGTTGACCGGTCGCGCGAGGCCGAAGTCCATCACGCGAACGCGGCCGTCACGGCCGATCAACACGTTGTCGGGCTTGAAGTCGCGGTGCACGAGGTTGGCGGCGTGGGCGGCTGCGAGCCCGCGCCCGGCGGGCACGAACACCTCGAGCACCTCGTCCCAGCGGCGCGGCTTCTCGGCCAGCCAGCCCTTGAGCGTGGTGCCCTCGATGAGCTCCATCGCCACGAACACGCGCTCGCCGACGGTGCCGACGTCGTAGACCGTGATGACGTTGGGGTGGGCGAGCTTCGCGAGCGCCTGTGCCTCGAGCAGCAGGCGCGAGCGCGCCCGCTTGCGTTCGCTCTGATTGGGTCGCAGCAGCTTGAGCGCGACCTTGCGGTTGAGCTCGGGATCGTAGGCCGAGAACACCAGGCCCATGCCGCCCTGGCCGATCTCTTCGAGCACGACGTAGCGACCCAGGCGCGTGCCCGGGGTCAGCCCGTGCTCGCCATCGGCGGCGGCGCGTCGCTGGCCCTCGATGATCGTGTCGGCCTCGACGTCGAGCCGGTCGGATGCGACCGGAGGCGCGCTGTCGTCGGCGCTGGCGTCCCGCGAGATCATCGGAGCTTCAGCAGGACCGCATCATACCAGGCCGCGCCGCCGGATGGTCCCGAGAGCGGCCCGGGGCGACGTGGATCGCCTGGGATCGAGCGACTTCACGTGCGTCCGCGCGCGGATCTCCATCGTCGCGGCCCCGCGGCGCGCGGGCGCGGCGGGATCGCGGGAGTGCACGAGGTGGCCGATGGTACGATGCGGCGCGGGTCGATGGTGGAGTCGTTGCAGCAGCTCGAGCGCGCGGGGGCGGAGTTCCAGAGCCCACCGCCGGCCCTGGTGGTGCTGCCGGATCCCGACGCCCGCGTGTCGCCGGACGCCGGCGTGCTCGGGGCCAGCCCGATCCTTCGGCTGGTGTGCGCGGCGCGACGCGTGGGTTTCGATCCGATCCTCTTTGCGCCCGGCACCACGCCGACCGGCCCCGGCGCCCGCGAGGTCGCGACCGGCGATGCGCTCGGGGGACCGGCGCTGGTGGTGTTCGAGACCACCTCGGTGCGCGCGGGCCTGCTCGAGCTGATGGTCGCGCATCCGCTCGAAGACGACGAGCGCTACACGCTGTACGACGAGGCCGGGCGCCCGGCCGCGGCGTTCGTCGGTCGGCAGACGCAGGTGCCCGCCGAGCTGCCGATCAGCGAGGAGCTGCCGTACCCCGAGGGCATCGGGGCGCGCGACGTGGTGCGCGTGGTGTATCCCGAGGACCTCGCGCGTGCGGAGCTGCTGGTGCTCGAGGCCGAGGAGGTCTTCCCCGCCGCACCGTCGGCGTGGCGACGTCGGCTGGGTGTGCCGACGCTGCGATGGATGGCGGCCCGTCGCGGGCCCGTCGCGCAGCTCGAGCTGCTCGCGCTGGTGTTGGTCGCGATGTCGCTGCCGCTGGCGCTGCTCGGGGGCGGGCCGTGGATCCCGCTCGGCGCCGCATGTCTGCTCGCGGGCGTGCACGTCAGCAAGCTGCTGAAGTCGGTGCGGGCGCTGCGACAGTACGTGGCGGCGGACGCGGGTGACGTGGTGGGGCAACGACTCGCGCGCGCGACCCGGCCGCTGGGACACGCCGCGTTCTGCGGCGGCCTGACCTACGCCGTGATCGCCCGCGCCGATCGAGCCGACGTCGCGGGCTTGGTGCTGCTCGCGGCGGGCGCTGGTGCCACCTTGATCGCGTTGGTGCAGGCGCGGTTCCTGCTCCGCGGCCACGAGGCCCCGGTGTTCGCGTTGCCCGACGCACACGCAGTCGCTGCGCGCCTCGGCGCGCGATTGCCCGCGGTGATGGAGGGTGCACCGATGTTCGAGCTGGCGATCCTGCTCGCGGCGTTGCCCGGCGTCCCGACCGCCCCGTGGTCGCTGTTGTTGATGGGCGCCGCCGCTCGCGTGTGGCGCTGGTTCGCCGGCCCGCTCGGGGCCGCAGGCGACTGATCCCGACCGATCGCGCGGTTTGACCCCCCCTGGCACGGATGCTAGGTTTCGAGGCGCTCCGCGGCATTTGTCGCGGTGCAGAGCAAGTCACATGGCACGCAAGATTCCGCTGCTCCCACTCCGCGAGCTGATCGTGTTCCCGCACGAGGTCGTGCCGCTCTTCGTGGGTCGCGAGAAGTCGATCAACGCGCTCGAAGAAGCGATGGCCGACGATCGCCACATCCTGCTGTGCGCGCAGAAGAAGGCCAAGGTCAACGACCCCAAGCCCGAGGGCATCCACACCGTCGGCACCATCGGCACCATCATCCAGCTGCTGCGCCTGCCCGACGGCACGGTGAAGGTGCTGGTCGAGGGCAAGAGCCGCGCGCGGATCGAGAAGTACCTCGACACCAGCAAGTGCTTCTTCGTCGAGGCCGAGCCGCTCGAGGCCGAGGGTGACCCCGACGACGACCCCGAGCTCGCCGCACTGGTGCGCTCGGTGCAGGCGACCTTCGAGAACTACGTGAAGCTCAACAAGCGCGTGCCGCCCGAGCTCGCGGTTTCGGTGCAGAGCATCGAGAGCGCCGCACGTCTGGCCGACACCATCGCCGCCCACGTCAACTTCAAGCTCACCGCCAAGCAGGAGCTGCTGGAGACCGAGTCGGTGCGCGCCCGTCTGGAGAAGCTCTTCGAGCTGATGCAGAACGAGATCGAGATTCTCCAGGTGGAGAAGAAGATCCGTACCCGCGTCAAGAAGCAGATGGAGAAGAACCAGAAGGAGTACTACCTCAACGAGCAGATGCAGGCGATCCAGAAGGAGCTCGGCAGCCAAGACGAGTTCAAGAACGAGATCGCCGAGATCGAGGAGCGCATCCGTCGCAAGAAGATGAGCAAGGAGGCGGCGGAGCGGCTCAAGAAGGAGCTCAAGAAGCTCAAGATGATGAGCCCGATGAGCGCCGAAGCGACCGTGGTGCGCAACTACATCGACGTCGTGCTCGCGCTGCCCTGGTTCGAGCGCACCGAGGACAAGCTCGACGTCGAAGAGGCCGAGAAGATCCTCGACGAAGATCACTACGGCCTCGAGAAGCCCAAGCAGCGCATCGTCGAGTACCTCGCGGTGCAGAAGCTGGTGAACAAGATCCGCGGGCCGATCCTCTGCCTGGTGGGCCCGCCGGGCGTGGGCAAGACCTCGCTGGCCAAGAGCGTCGCGCGGGCCACCGGCCGCAAGTTCGTGCGCGTGTCGCTGGGTGGCGTGCGCGACGAGGCCGAGATCCGCGGCCATCGCCGCACGTACATCGGCGCGATGCCGGGCAAGATCCTGCACGGCATCCGCAAGGCCGGCTCGGCCAACCCGGTGTTCCTGCTCGACGAGATCGACAAGATGTCGATGGACTTCCGCGGCGATCCGTCGGCGGCGATGCTCGAGGTGCTCGACCCCGAGCAGAACAGCGCGTTCGTCGACCACTTCCTCGATCTCGACTACGACCTCTCCGAGGTGCTGTTCATCTGCACCGCCAACTCGCTGCACACCATCCCGATCCCGCTGCGCGATCGCATGGAGATCATCGAGCTGTCGGGCTACACCGACGAGGACAAGCTCAAGATCGCCAAGCAGTACCTGGTGCCCAAACAGGTCGAGCAGAACGGCCTCGAGGGCGTCGACATCCAGGTCGGCGACGCGGCGCTCAAGGAGCTGATCCACCACTACACCAAGGAGGCCGGCGTGCGCTCGCTGGAGCGCGAGACCGGTGCGGTGCTGCGGAAGATCGCCCGCGAGTACGTGCGAGAGCAGCGCAAGGGCGTGAGCTTCAAGGTCGACGCGAAGTACGTCCAGAAGCTGCTCGGGCCCCGCAAGTACCGCTTCAACCGCGCCGAAGAGACCGACAGCATCGGCATGGTCAACGGACTGGCGTACACCAGCTTCGGCGGCGACCTGCTGCCGGTCGAGACCACCATCACCTCCGGCAAGGGCAAGGTCACCCTCACCGGCCAGCTCGGCGACGTGATCAAGGAGTCGGCCCACGCGGCGGTGACCTACGTGCGCGCGCGCAGCCTGGTGCTGGGGCTCGATCCGGACTTCTACGAGTTCGTCGACTTCCACGTGCACTTCCCCGAGGGCGCGGTGCCCAAGGACGGCCCCTCGGCCGGCGTGACGATCGTGACGAGCCTGGTGTCCGCGCTGCTGCGGGTGCCGGTGCGCAAGGACGTCGCGATGACCGGCGAGATCAACCTGCGCGGCAAGGTGCTGCCGATCGGCGGCCTGAAGGAGAAGGTGCTGGCGGCGTTCCGCGCCGACATCACCACGGTGATCTGCCCCCGCGAGAACGAGAAGGACCTCCACGAGGTGCCCAAGAACGTGCTCAAGGCGATCGACTTCAAGTACGCCGACACCATCGACGACATGCTGCGCTGGGCCATCGCACCGCTGGCGGAGGACCACCCCAACGCCGCACTGCGGGCGTTCCTGTCCGGCACCACGCCCACCGAGGCCGACGACTGGCGCACGGTCCGTCAGTTCCAGCGCGAGCGCGAGCGTCAGGAACGCATCGAGCGCAGCCGCGAGAGCGAGCCGGTCCACTGACGAACGTCCGGGGGAACGCCCCGCGTTCCACCGAGCCCGAGCCGCCGGCGCTCACCGGCCCGTGATCGCCGAGCCCAGGCCGTATCGCTGGAGTTCGCGCTCGGCGAGGGCCTGGTCGCTCGGCACCTCGAGGCTCTCGTGCACCGAGCCCTGCAGGTTCGCGAGCGTGACGTCGGCGAAGCCGGCGGCGATGAGTTCGTCGCGCAGGCCGCCATCGAGCAGGCCGCGCGCGCGCGCCTCGTCGAGCTTCTCGCCGCCCATGCGGATGCGCTCCTTGGCGGCGCCCCGCAGCGTGACGAGCACCGCGATGCCCTGATCGCCCAGCCGCTTGCGCACCGCCTCGGCGAAGGCCTCGCGGGCAGCCACGCGATCGCGCCGCACGGTATAGGCGCGAGCCCAGATCAACTTGCGCCGGCACTGCTCGAGCTTGAACGCCGCCTTCTCGAGGCGCGCCGGCGCGACCTCGCTGGCCGCACCCGGCAGCTCGCGGGCCGCGACGGCGACCTGCTCGGCGTCGCCGCACTTGCGCGGGTCGTGGCTGATGTCATCGACGAACGCGAGTGCCGCCCGCCCGCTGCGCGTCGGGGCCGGCAGATCGACGCTCGGCAGCGGCGCGAGCTCGGGGCCCTTGGCGCTGCTCGGCGCGCCCGCGGTGGCGTCGGACGCCGGCGGGGTGGGGCGGTCGGGATCGGTCGGGACCTCGGCCTGGAGCACCTTCACGGGACCGGGCGGCGTGGGCTCTGGGGCGGGTGGCGGCGTGGCCATCACCCGCGCCGCCGTTCCTGCGATGCCGCCGGCGAGGTAGACGAATGCGGCGAAGCCCAGCAGCGAGAACGCGCCACGGCCGGTGGTGCGCAGCATCGCGGCGATCATCCACCACAGCAGCGCGAAGCCGGCGAGCACGAAGCTCGCGAGCACCACGAGCCCCCATGGATCCTGGACGTCGACGCGCATCATCTCGGAGGTGGCAGCATCAGCCCTGGCAGTACTCGTTGACCGCGTCGACGATCGCGACCTCGCGCTCGGCGACCGCGACGGCCTCGCGCTTGACCTCACCCAACGTCTGCACGTCGCCGGTGCGCGCGGCCTCGGCCAGCTCGCGGCTCCATGCCTCGGCGCGGTCGAGCAGCGCGAGGTAGTCGCCCCGCAGCTCGGCGAGTCGGGCGTCGGAGAACTCGAGCTTGCCGATGTCGGTGTGGGCTTCCTTGGTCAGCTTGCCGAACGCCTCTGCGACGGAGGGGTCGCGCTCGACGTCGGCGAGCCGATCGACCGCGTCCTTCACACCCGTGGTGTGCTTCTGGATCGCGCCGACGAGCTCGTTGCACTGGCCGACCTTGTTCTGGCAACCGCCCGCGAAGGTGCCGGCGACGACGAGCATGCAGAGCGTGCGGTGCAGCGAGGATGGCATGGGGACCAGGGGCGGCCGGTCGCGGCTCGAGCACCGCGACCTCGAGGCTTGCAAGCCTACGCCAAACCGGTCGCGCATGGGGAGATCGAAGCCCCGAGGGCCGCACGCCGTGCCGACCTCGCGCGATCGCGGCGGCCTCGGGCCCAGAAGCACACCACGGGTGTGATGGCTGCGCTCGCAGGGCCGGTGCTCGCGGTTGTTTCGCCGCGCGGGCGCTGCGATACTCGCGCGCCCCGAGGTGCCCGCGATGTCGTCTTCCACGGTCTTCTGCCGACTGCGCACCGCGGTCGTCCTCGCCGGCGCACTCGCCTGCGCCGCCGCCTGCAACCTCAACAAGCTGACGGCCAATGCGACCTCGGGGATGCTCGAGTTCGGCGCGGTCGCGATGGATCGCGAGAGCGACCTCGAGTTCGCCAAGGACGCGTTCCCGGCCAGTCTCAAGACCCTCGAGACCTTCCTGATCTCCTCGCCGGAGAACCAATCGCTGCTGTTGCTGCTGGCCCGCGGCTACAACTCGTATGCCTTCGCGGCGCTCGAGGCCGAGCTCGAGCGCGCCGATCTCGACGGCACCGATGCCGAGGTCGACGAGTACACTCGCCGCGCCAAGATCCACTACCTGCGTGGGCGTAGCTACGGCTTCCGTCTGCTCGCCAAGCCCGCGCTCGAGCGCGCGGCGTTCGCCGGCGACATGAAGACGCTCGACGCCGAGCTGGCGAAGCTGCGCCGCGACGACGTGCCGGGGCTGTTCTGGGCCACCTACGGCTGGCTGTCGATCATCAACCTCTCGAAGGACGACCCCGCCGCGCTGACCGGCTTGACCTCGATCGAACACATGCTCGCGCGGGTGATCGCGCTCGACCCCGACTACAACGCTGGCACGCCGTTGCTGCTGCAGGCGGTCTATCACGCGTCGCGACCCCAGGTGTTCGGTGGCAAGCCCGAGCTCGCCAAGCAGTACTTCGATCGCGCGATGGCGACGTGGGGCGACCGCAACCTCCTGGTGCCGTACCTCTACGCGCGCTTCTACTGCCCGCAGGTGCAGGACCAGAAGCTGTTCGACGAGCTCATCGCCAGGGTGCTCACCGCCGACGTCACCAAGCAGCCCGATCTGCGGCTGAACAACGAGGTCGCGCGGGCCCGCGCCCGCTTCTGGCGGGCCCACGCCGACGATCTCATCTTGCCGCAGTGAGGGTGCGAGGGGGCCCCGCGCAGCGGTTTCGGCCGGGGCCGCGGAGCCGACCCACACGGGCCGTGCGGGGGTTTTTCCGCGACGGGCTTCATTGCGCTAGCCCTGCTCGGGTATGGATCGGTGCAGCCCATGCACAAGTCTCGCGCGTCCCGTCGTCGCTTCCTGAAGACCACTGCCGCCGCCGGCGCAGCGGGCATCTTCGCGGTGCCGCTCATCGGCCGCGCCGAGGGTCGCAAGCTTCGCATCGCCACGCTCGCCCCGCAGGGCTCGAGCTGGCACAAGGCCTTCGAGAAGACCGCCCGCGATCTGAAGGAGCGCACCGAGGGCGCGCTCGAGATGAAGATCTACGCCGGCGGCACGATGGGTGACGAGGGCGCGATGGTCCGCAAGATGCGGCACGGGCAGCTCGATGGTGCCGCGCTGACGAGCGTGGGCCTGGGCCAGATCAACCAGCAGCTGCTGGCGCTGCAGCTGCCGCTGCTGTTCAAGAACGACAAGGAACTCGACACGGTGCGCGGGGCCATGAGCGACACCTTCTCGGGCCTGCTCGGCGACGCCGGCTTCCGCCTCGGCGCATGGGGCGACGTCGGCTTCATCTACCTGTTCTCGAACACGCCGGTGGCCACGCCCGACGACATCAAGGGCACCAAGATGTGGGTCTGGGACACCGACCCGGTGTCGAAGGCGGTCATGAAGGTCGCCGGCGTGAACGCGGTGCCGCTGGGCGTGCCCGACGTGCTGCCGAGCCTCGAGACCGGGCTCATCGACGCGTTCACCAACTCCCCGTACGGCGCGATCGCGCTGCAGTGGTACACGAAGGCCCGCTACGTCACCAACCTCAAGCTCTCGGTCGGCATCGGCGGCTCGGTGATCACCACCAAGGCGTGGGACTCGCTCGAGCCCGCACACCAAGAGGCGCTCACCGCCATCACGCAGGAGAACTACGGCAAGCTCCTGACCCGCATCCGCGACGACAACGGCCGCGCCATCAAGACCCTCAAGGACAAGGGCATGGAGGTGGTCGAGCCGACCGACATCGTCAAGTGGGCCACCATCGCAGTGCAGGCCCGCGAGAAGCTGGTCGCCGAAGGTGACCTCGACGGCACGATCGTGGCCAAGGTGCTCGAGCAGGTCAAGATCGCGGCCGGCCGCTAGCCACCCATCGCGACCGGACTCGCCGCGGGCCCGCGAGCTCGGCCTGCGCCCGAGCGCTGCCATGTCCGCGCGCTGCCACGCGTCGTCGCGTGGGGCCTTCTGCGCGTGGGCGATCCGATGGCGCGCAATTGCGGTATCTACTGGACCGCGATGAAGTCGTTGCGCGCGTTCGAGGCGGCGCTGCTGCGGGTCGAGGGCACCGTCGCGGTGGCGCTGGTCGTGCTGATGCTCGCGCTCGCGGGCTACAACGTGGTGTACCGCAACGTGTTGGTGCCGATGCAGCGGCACTGGGCGCACAGCGGGCCCAAGCCCGCGGCGGCCGAGCCCGACGCGACGCCGGCGGCCCCGGCCACGCCCGCGGCGGCCGGCGCTGCGGCGAGCCCCGCGACGCCGCCACCCGACAAGAGCGCGGCCGAGGGCTTCGCGGGTGACTGGGGCGAGGGCGGTGAGATCGACGCGCCGGCCGACGACGACCCCGAAGCGAAGGCCGCCGAAGCGAAGGCCGAAGCAGCGAAGGCCGCCGCAGCGAAGGCCGAAGCAGCGAAGGACGACGCCGGCGATTTCGGCGGCGACTGGGGCGAGGACGACGGCGCCGCGGCGGCGCCGGCCGAGCCCGGCGCGGCCGAGGGCTTCGCGGGTGACTGGGGCGAGGGTGGCGACGCCAAGGCGCCGGCCGATCGCGCCGATGCGAAGCCCGACGAGGGCGGCGACGACTTCGGCGACGAGGCCGATTCCGATCCGTTCGCGAACCTGCCGGACATCGACGCCAAGGGCGGGCCCGCCGCGCCGCCGATCGACCCCGACGAGGGCGGCCCGCCGCCCGAGGGCTCGTTCGCCGCCAACATGGTCGCGTTCATCGATGCCATCAAGCTCGACTGGATCGACGTGTTGCTGCGGCAGCTGGTGATCCTCGTCAGCTTCTTCGGCGCGATGATGGCGACCCACCGCGGCAAGCACATCAACGTCGATGCGCTCAGCAAGCTGGTACCGCCGACTGGCCGCCGCGCGCTCTCGGTCGTGACCAACGCGCTGGCCGTCGGGGTCTGCGCGGTGTTCGCCCGCGCCGGCGCCGAGTTGGTCGCGATCGGACGCGAGCACCCCAGCCCGCTGATGCCGTGGGCCGACGAGTGGGCGTTCCAGCTGATGTTCCCGCTCGGCTTCGGGCTGCTGGCGTTCCACTTCGGGGTCCGCCTGCTCGAGGCGCTCACCGGCACCGCGCCGGTGGCAGAAGCGCCGATGGTCGACACGCCGTCGGTGGCGCGCAAAGGGGAGGCCTAGCCATGGGCGCGCTCGTCGTGATCCTGCTCGTCGCGCTGGCGCTGTTCGGCGCGCCGCTGTTCTCGGTGCTGGGCGGCATCGGCATCGGCAACTTCGTCGGCTCGGACACCAGCTTGGTGGTGCTCTCCGAGGAGCACTACAAGCTCGCGACCAACCCCCACCTGGTCACGATCCCGCTGTTCACCCTGGCGGGCTTCCTGATGGCCGAGTCCAAGGCTGGCGACCGCCTCGTGCGGGTGAGTCGTGCGCTGCTGGGGTGGTTGCCGGGTGGACTCGGCGTGGTGGTGGTGGCGTCGTGTGCGTTCTTCACCACCTTCACGGGCGCCTCGGGCGTCACGATCATCGCGCTCGGCGGGCTGCTCTATCCGATGCTGCTGTCGGAGCGCTATCCCGAGGGCTTCAGCCTCGGGCTCATCACGTCGTCGGGTTCGATCGGCCTGCTGTTCCCGCCGTCGCTGCCGATCATCCTCTACGGCATCGTCGCAGGCACCAGCATCGACGACCTGTTCGTCGCCGGCGTGGTGCCGGGTTTGCTGCTGCTGCTGGTGCTGGGGGCCTACTGCATCATCGTGGGTCGCCGCAGCGACGTCATGCGCACGGCGTTCGACCTGCGCGAGGCGTGGGCGTCGACCTGGGCCGCGAAGTGGGAGCTGCTGGTGCCGGTCGTGGTGGTGGTGGGTATCTACGGCGTGCCCGGCGTGACCGACGGTCTGGTCACGATCGGCGAGGCGTCGGCCATCTGCGCGATCTACCTGCTGGTGGTCGAGGTGTTCGTCCACAAGGACATCAAGCTGCGCTCCAACGATCCCGCGGTCCCCGACCTCGGCAAGGTCATCCGCGAGTCGTTGGTGATGGTCGGCGCGATCATGCTGATCCTCGGCGTCGCGATGGGCATGACCAACTTCCTGATCCAGGAGCAGGTGCCGATGAAGCTGCTCGAGGCGATCAGTGGTCACATCGAGAGCCGCTTCACGTTCCTGGTGCTGCTGACCCTGTTCCTGCTGGTGGTCGGCTGCCTGATGGACATCTTCTCCGCGATCATCGTGGTGGTGCCGCTCATCACGCCGATCGCCGCGGAGTACCACGTGCACCCGGTGCACCTGGGCATCATCTTCCTCGCCAACCTCGAGATCGGCTACTTGACGCCGCCGGTGGGGCTGAACCTGTTCATCTCGTCGCTGGCGTTCAACCGTCCCATCGTGCAGCTGTACCGGATGACCATCCCGTTCCTGCTGCTGATGCTGGCGGCGCTGCTGCTCATCACCTTCGAGGACAGCCTCTCGCTGGGGCTGCTGCACTGGCTGCGGCCGCCCGCGCCGTGACGCCGACGCGCTACTCGACGATCTGCCAGCAGCCGAGGTTGGCGTTGCTGTTCTGCGGCACCAACCCGGTGCTCGCCGCTGCGCGGTAGTACAGCAGGTAGTCGCCGGGTGTGATCTGGCGGCTGTACATGCCCTCGGCGGTGGTGCCGAGGTAGATCTGGTCGCGGGTGCGCGCGTCGACGAGGTAGAGGTTGCCGAGGTCGGCCGCCGCCGCCGGTGGGGTCGCGCCGTCGAGGGTCACGGGACCGGCGAGCGCCACCACCGGCACGTCGATCGCGAACGACTGCACCGGCGCGTCGTCGAGCACGACATCACCGATGACCGCGCCGGTGTTGGCGGGCAGCGGCCCGCCGGCGTGGTCGGCGACGTAGACGATCTCGTAGGCGCCCGGCACCACCGGCGCGGCGAAGGCGGCCGCGCGGGTGGTCGCGAGCAGGACCGAGTCGCCGGTCTCGATGTCGCGCAGGTACACGTGGCCGTTCTGGTACTCGGAGTCGGGCGGGGTGTCGCCGGCCAAGGTGATCGCGCCGTCGATGGCGATCGACGAGATGTCGATCGGCGTGTCGGCGCCGACGGTGGCGTCGAAGGAGCCCAGCAGCGCGTTCGAGTTGCGCGGCACGTCGACGCGGCTGGTGTCCTGCGCGTAGTAGAGCTCGTAGTAGCCGGCGATCACACGGCGTTGGTAGCTGCCCTCGGAGGTCGAACCCAAGAGGATCTCGTCGCCGCTGGCGTGGCGCAGGAACACCCGGCCGTCGTCGGTCGGATCGGCGGGCGCGGGCTGTCCGTTCACGGTGATCGCCCCCGCGATCGCGACCGTCGTCACGTCGACGTCGAAGCTACCGCTCGAGGTGTCGAGCACATCGAACACTGCGCGGGTGTTGGCGGGCGCGGTCTCGAAGCCGGCCTTGGCCTCGTACACGAGATCGTAGCTGCCAGCGACGACGCGGCGTTGGTAGCTGCCGTTCTTGGTCTCGCCGAGCACGATGAGGTCGTCGCCCGGTCCGATCAGGCTCACGACCCCGTTCTCGGCCGCGGACGACGGCGCCGGCGCGCCGTCGAAGCTGAAGCTGCCGCCGATCTCGACCGTGGCGATGTCGATCGCCACGTCGAGGCTCTCGGACTTCGGGATCACCAGCTCGCCGACCTGCGCGCGCGCGTTGACGGGGGCGAC
The DNA here is from genome assembly GCA_016709225.1 of Deltaproteobacteria bacterium. Classification (NCBI taxonomy): domain Bacteria; kingdom Pseudomonadati; phylum Myxococcota; class Myxococcia; species Deltaproteobacteria bacterium. Next base: position 345,834 of record JADJEE010000001.1, read on the forward strand.
GTCGGCGCCCGCGATCGCCTCGTAGTAGATCACGTAGTCGCCGGGCACGACCCGCCGATCGAAGCCGCCGTAGCGGGTGTCGCCGAGCAGGATCTCGTCGCCGGTGGCGAGCCCCCGCAGGTACACGCGGCCGTGCTCGGTGGCGCTGTCGGGGGCTGCGACGCCGTCGAACGCGAAGCTGCCGGTCAGGTGCACGACCGGGATGTCGATCACCGCCGCGGGCACGTCGCCGTCGACGTCGAGCACGCCCACGCGGACGCGGCGGTTGGCGGGCGCGACCACCTGGCCCGCGACGAACTGATAGACGAGGTCGTAGCTGCCCACCAGCACGTCGGCGGCGACGGTCGGGGTCCGCGTGTCGCCGAGCGCGATCTCGTCGCCGGTGGCGCGGTTGCGCAGCCACAGCTCGCCGTACTCCAACGCCGAGGCCGGCGGCGCGAGCTGTGCGAGTGTGACACTCAGCTCGACGTGGGCCATGTCGAGGCCGATGGCCTCGCTCTTGGGGGGCTCGCAGCGCACGCAGTCGGTGCCGATCGAGGCGAAGCCCGCGTCGCAGACGCAGACCGGCGCGTCGTCGACCAGCTGGCACGCACCGGCGCCGCTGCAGTCGACGTCCTTGCAGAGGATGTCGGCGAGGCCGTCTTCGCTGTCGCCACCGGTGCCGTCGGTACCCGCGCCCCCCGTGGTCAATCCGGTCTCGTCCCCCGAGCCCGGGTCCGCGGGGCCGTCGCCGGTGGAATCGGCCCCGCCGGTGGCACTGCTCCCGGTGCTGCCTTCGGCGCCATCGGTCGCGGCCTCGCCGAGGTCGCTGGTCGCGTCGGCGGAGCTACACGCCGACGTCAACGCGAGGGCCGCGACCAGTCCGAACCACGAACTACGCTGCATTCCAACCAACGACATAAGCCGAGCCAGCTTAGCACGCGTCCACCGCGATGCGCCAGCGGCCGCGCGTCGGCGAGGTGGCGCATCGCCCTCGAGGTGCGAGCCCTGCACCACAGCCACGGGCGTCCCAAGGTGTGACGCCCATGTCAGGGGCCGCCGATGCGCGTCGGCTTTCGAGGGCCGCGCTCGCTAAGGATCGCTGAGCAGGACCGCGACACCGCCCAGACGCGCTGCGCTGCCGACCGCGAGATCGGCGAGGCCATCGCCGTTGAAGTCTGCGCTCGCGATCGCGCCCGGCGAAGTGATGCTCGCCACGGTCTGCGCGGCCGCGAACGCACCGTCGTCCTGCTGCAGCAGCACCGCGACCGCGTTGGCGCCCGCCAAGGTCACGGCGACGTCGTGGCGCCCGTCGTTGTCGATGTCGTCGATCACCAGCGCGCGCGGCTGGGGGCCCACCGCGAACACCTGCACGGCGGCGAAGCCGGCGTCGGTGCCGCTCGCGATCGCGACCGTGCCGTCCTCGCCGGCGACCGCGACGAGCTCGCTCTGCGCCCCGCCGAAGAGGTCGGCCAGCGCGACGCCGCGGGGCCCGGCGCCGACCACCACGCTGTCGCTGGTGTCGAAGCCGCCGCCGCCGTAGGTCAGCACCGCGACCGAGGTGCCGGCGAGGTTCGAGATCGCCAGCCCCGGCGCGGCGGCGCCGATGCGACCGCCTGCGAGCCCGCCTGGGCTACCGCCGGTGGATCCGGTCCAGACCTCGTCGAAGCCACCCGCGGTCTGGGCGAACAGGTGCGCGGAGGCATCGAGCGCACCGACGACGGCGAGGTCGTCGTCGCCATCGCCGTCGAAGTCCGCCACCGCGACGCCGTCGGGGCCGGCCGGCGGCGGCGCGCCGAGCACGGCCATCGGTGACTGCGGTGAGAGGGTGCCGTCGCCGTCGTTGATCGCGACGGTGATGCTGTCGTCGTCGCCGTGGGTCAGCACGAGATCGGGCAGGGCGTCGCCGCCGAGATCGCCGCGCGCGAGCCCGAGCACCCCGGCAGCGCCAACTCCTGGCCCATCGTGAAGCCACCGTCGCCGATCCCGAAGAGGATCGTCAGGCCATCGCGGTGGCCGATCGCGAGGTCGATGATGCCGTCGGCGTCGAGGTCGAGCGCGACCACGGCAGCGCTGGGAGCGTCGTCGAAGACCACCGTCGAGGCACCGAAACAGATGCCGCCGGGATCGGAGCTGCCGTCGCCGCACTGCACGTCGGGTCCGGTGGTGGTGCCGGACTCGGAGCTACCGCCCATCGAGTTCGCGGTGGTTGCGACCTCGCCCAGATCCATGGGGACGCCCGACATGCCCGACGAGTCGCTCGGCAAGGTGGTGCTGGCCGACGAGCTGCCGCCGGTCGAGGCCGAGTCGGCGTTGCCCGACGGATCGTCCTTGCACGCGGTCGCAGTCACGGCCGCGACCGCGCATCCCACCATCGACACCATGCGAAACCAAGCGTGCATGGCGAAGGAGCGTAGCATGTCGGCTGCGCAGGGGCGCCCGACCAGGACGGCTGCACGCGCCACCACAAGCCTGCTAGCATCCCAGCATTGGCCTCGATGGACGTGTTCGATGACCCCGTGGGCGGTGCGGTGTGGCGCATGGACGGCGCACGCGCGCTGGCGTTCGCGCTGGCGTGCCTGAGCGCGGGTTGCTTCAAGGGCGACGCCGCGCAGGGCTTGCCGTGCGAGCAGGATCGCGATTGCGGCGTGGGTGATCGCTGCGTCGCGGGCTTCTGCGGCGGGCCCCCCGACGGTGTCACCACCGGGGGCACCAGCGCCTCATCGAGCGACGGCGGCAGCAGCACATCGGACATCCCCGCGGGATGCGGCAACGGCATGGCCGATCCCGGCGAGCAGTGCGAGCCCGCGGTCGCGGGCACGCCCGATGCCGACTGCGACATCGACTGCACGCTGCCGCTGTGCGGCGACGGGCTGGTCAATGGCTACGCGCTGAACACGGCTGTCGGTGACGGGGTCAGCGTGGAGCAGTGCGACCCCGGCTCGGTCGACGCCGACGACTGCGACGTCGACTGCACGATCCCCGAGTGCGGCGACGGCCACTTCAACGCCGCCGCCGAGACCTGTGACGACGACAACGCCGTCGAGGTGGACGCCTGCACCAACGCCTGTCAGCCGACGCTGCTCGCCGCCGATTTCGACGACGGCGCGCTCGAGGGCTGGACGGTGGAGCCCTACGATCTCTCGCAGTTCGGCGTCGCGGACGCGCCGGGCTGGGCGGCCGCGAACGGCCGCGTGCACAGCGGTGCGGTGCCGCAGATCACCAACCCCGGCGATCAGTACGCCTACCCAGGCATCACGATCCTCCGCACGCCCGCGCTCGCGATCCCCGACGCCGGTGCGCTGCCGCCGGGCTTTCGGATGGAGCTCCGCTTCGAGCACGAGCTCTACGTCGACGCCTGCATGAACTTCGCACAGGGCGACGGCGGCGTCGTGCGGGTGCTGGTCGACGGCCAGCCCGAGCTGCTGAATCCGATCGGGGCCTACCCCAACACGCTCGCCGACTACTGCGACCCCCCGGGCACGGACCACCCGCCCAACCCGCTCACCAGCGGGGGCGGTGCGGCGTTCTCGGGCATGCGCAGCGGCGCGGTCGCGTTCGATCTCAGCGGCCTCTCGGGCATGCAGGTGCAGCTCGAGTTCGTGTTCGGCGTCGACTGCGTGCAGTGCGTCGACGACACCCAGACCCGTGGATGGTGGATCGACGACGTCGTGGTCGCACCGTTCCCGGTGCCCTGAGCCCGCGGATCGCCGGCCCCCGCGGATCGCCGGCGAGTCCCGCGTCGCCATCGCGCCTCGCTTCGCTGCCTGCCTTTGTCGCCGGGGCAGGCTTCGCGGGCGTCCGCGGCTCAGAAGCGGCCGCGCCACGACAGGCCGGCGTAGCCGGGGCCGACCGCGGGCACCAGCGCCGCGCTGCGGCCGACCGCGCGCCGCGACAGGCCGACGCCGAGCAGCACCGCACCGGTCGTGAGCAGCGCGCCTCCGATCACGCCGCCGGCGACGGCGAGCGTGTTGCCGGTGCGACCGCGGTCGAACTGCGCGCGGCGGGCCGCGATGTCGTCGGCGGAGATGCCGTCGAGATCGTTGGCCGCGCGGCCCATGCCGAGGCCGGCGCCCATCATCGCGAGGCCGCCGACGCCGAGCGCGAGCGAGGCCGCGCCGACCGCGATCGCGACGCGACCGTCGCCCCGGTGGTCGTCGTCGTCGGTCGGTCGATCGTCGGCGGGGCCGCGCTCACGCCGACGATCGCGGGCGCGGGCCTGCTCGGCGCGCTCGATCTGTGCGGTGATGGTGTTGAGTCGCGCGGTGATCGTCGCGCGCTCGGCCTCGGCCTGCTCGCCGTCGCCGTACAGCGTGGGGATGCTGGCCGCGAAGCTCTCGAGCAGCTTCTTGGCCTGGCGCAGCTGCGTGAGGTCGCCGGTCACGTCGTAGGCGCTCTCACGCGCGGTCGCGATGTTGTAGATGAGCAGCGCGTTGATGCGGCCGGCGTCGGGTTGGTTCGACACCAGCTGGAACGCGGTGGTCCACTTCGCGATGGCGCCCTCGTAGTCGGCGGTGGCGAACAACGCCTTGCCCTCCTCGTAGAGCGCGCGGGCGCGGTCGATCGCCGCATCGGCGCCGTCCTCGACGGGGGCCGGGGCCTCGGACGCAGGGGCTGCGGCCGCGCGCACCGGCGCGACCGAGAGCGCGCCCGCCAAGCATACCGACACCAACGAACCGCAATGCATCTGCGCATCAGCGTAGCGCATCGGACGGCGGCGCGCGCGGGCGTGGTAGGCTGGCGGCCCTGGTTCGCCGCCCATGACGATGTCCCCACGGTCGATTCCCCGCATGTCGTCGGTCCTCGGCGCGGCGCCCCTGCTGGCGCTCGCGATGCTCGCGGGGCCGGCCGGATGCAACGAGCCCGCCGCCGACGGCGAATCGAGCTCCACCGGTCCGAGCGAGCCCCACGCGACCCTGCTGGCGCAGGTGCCGAACACCGTCTGCGACGATCCGAAGGTGGTGTCGGTGCAGGTCACCGCGCGCCAGATCGGCTGCGAGCGCCCGGCCCCCGCGCCGTGCACCAAGCCCGCCGATCCGCCGCTGCTGACCGGCGACAGCGCGACCTGTCCGATCAGCGATCCCACCCGGGCGCTCGGTGTCGAGGTCGACTTCGCGGCGGAGTTCGAGGTCGAGGTGGTCGCCGATCGCTCGCCCGAGGCTGCAACCGCCGAGTGCTACGCGGCCTCGGTGATGGCGCGCAGCGTGCTCGTGACCGGCATCGATCTCGACGTGCGCGCGACCAAGGAACTCGTCGCGGTCGGGCAGCCCTGTCCCGAGGGCTAGGAGCGTGACCCCGCAAGGGGTCTCGCTCCTCCGTGCCCGTGCCCGTGCCCGTGCCCGTGCCCGTACCCGTACCCGCCTCGCGGGCTGCCCGCGCTCCAAGCGTGGGGCCGCGAGCGCAGCGGATCCCGGTGCGGCCGCGTTGCCCTCGGCCGCGGCGGGCTGCTAGCGTCGCCTGCACATGGTCTACGACCACCAAGCGATCGAGCGCCGTTGGCAGGAGTACTGGGCGAAGCACGAGAGCTTCCGCGCCCAGGTCGATCACGAGCGCCCGAAGTTCTACGTGCTCGACATGTTCCCGTATCCCTCGGGCGACGGCCTCCATGTCGGACACGTCGAGGGTTATACGGCGACCGACATCATCGCGCGCTACAAGCGGATGCGCGGCTTCAACGTGCTGCACCCGATGGGGTGGGACGCGTTCGGCCTGCCGGCCGAGCGACACGCGATGAAGACCGGGGTGCACCCGGCGACCGTCATCGCCAACGCGAGCGCCAACTTCCGTCGTCAGCTGCAGCGCCTGGGCTTCTCGTACGACTGGAGCCGCGAGTTCAGCACCACCGATCCGAAGTACTACAAGTGGACGCAGTGGATCTTCTTGCAGCTGTGGGGCGCGTGGTACGACCGCGAGGCCCGGCGCGCGCGGCCGATCGCCGAGCTGCCGATCCCCACCGAGGTCGCCGCCGTCGGTGACGCCGCGGTCGCGGCCTACCGCGACGCGCGTCGGCTGGCCTACCTCGACGAGGCGCCGGTCAACTGGTGCCCGGCCCTGCGCGTGGTGCTGGCCAACGAAGAGGTCGCGGAGAAGGTCGAGGACGGCTACGAAGTCGTGCGCCGACCCATGAAGCAGTGGGTGCTGCGCATCACCGAGTACGCCGAGCGGCTGCTGGCCGACCTCGACGGGCTCGAGTGGCCGCCCCACGTGCTCGAGATCCAGCGCAACTGGGTCGGGCGCTCCGAGGGCGCCGAGATCACGTTTGCGATCGCCGGCCACGACGCCAGCCTGTCGGTGTTCACGACGCGGCCCGACACCCTCTACGGCGCGACCTACATGGTGCTCGCGCCGGAGCATCCGCTGGTCGCGAAGATCACCACCGACGCGCAGCGAGCGGCCGTGACCGCGTATGTCGATCGCACCGCGCGTCGCAGCGAGCGCGAGCGCCAGGCCGAGTCGATCGAGGGCAAGAAGTCCGGCGTCGACACCGGCGCGTTCGCGACCCATCCGCTGACCGGCGCGGCGATTCCGATCTGGATCGCCGACTACGTGCTGCTCGGCTACGGCACCGGCGCGATCATGGCGGTGCCCGGCCACGACGATCGCGACCACGCCTTCGCCCGCGCGATGGGACTGCCGATCGTGCAGGTGGTGGCACCCGAGGGCGGCGCGCCGGTCGACGTCGCGGTCGCGGCGTTCGTCGGCGAGGGCATCGCCGTCAACTCGCCGCACATCGAAGGGCAGGCCACCGCCGCCGCCAAGCGGGCGATGACCGAGCACCTCGCGGCGCAGGGCTGCGGGCGCGCCCGTGTGACCTACAAGCTGCGCGACTGGTTGTTCTCGCGGCAGCGCTACTGGGGCGAGCCGTTCCCGCTGGCGCATCGCAGCGACGGCAGCATCTACGCCATCGACCCGTTGCCGGTGGAGCTGCCGGAGGTCGCCGACTACGATCCCAGCGAGGACGGCGAGCCCCCGCTGGCGCGAGCGACCGCGTGGAAGCAGCTGCCCGACGGGGCCCTGCGCGAGACCAACACCATGCCGCAGTGGGCCGGCAGCTGCTGGTACTACCTGCGCTTCTGCGATCCCGGCAACGGCGACCTGCCGTGGTCGAAGGACGCCGAGTCGTACTGGATGCCGGTCGATCTGTACGTCGGCGGGGTCGAGCACGCCGCCACGCATCTGTTGTACTCGCGCTTCTGGCACAAGGTGCTGTTCGACCTCGGCCACGTGCACGAGCCCGAGCCGTTCAAGCGCCTGGTCAACCAGGGCATGATCCTCGGTGCGACCTTCTTGCCGCTCGATCGACGCAAGGACGACAGCGGCAAGAAGCTGGTGTTCTTGCCGCCCGAGGTCGAGGAGCGCGACGATCCCGAGCGGCCCGGCGCCAAGCAGTGGGTCGTCAAGGCCACCGGCGAGGTGGTCGAGATCCAGTGGGACAAGATGTCGAAGAGCCGCGGCAACGTCGTCAACCCCGACGAGGTCGTGGCGACCTACGGCGCCGACTCGGTGCGGCTCTACGAGATGTTCATGGGCCCGCTCGAGCACAGCGCGCCGTGGCAGACCGAGGGGCTCGCCGGCGTCCACCGCTTCCTGCAGCGGGTGTGGAAGTTGTTCCACCTGCCGGCGCCCGAGGGCGCGACCGACGAGGCCGCGCGGGCGTTGGTGGCGGGCGAGGGCACGCCGCGACAGCGTCGCCTGCTGCACCGCACGATCGCCGAGGTCACCGATCGCATCGATCGCATGGCGTTCAACACCGCGATCAGCTCGTTGATGGTGTTCGTGCGCGACGTGATCGCGGCGGGTGACGGCGACGAGTCGGCGCTGCCGCGCGACGCCGCGGCGCAGTTCTGCCTGCTGCTCGCGCCCTTTGCGCCCCATCTCGCCGAGGAGCTGTGGTCGCGGATCGGCCAGCCGCGATCGCTCGCCCACGAGGCGTGGCCGGCGGCCGACGACGCGTGGCTCGTCGACGACAGCTTCACGCTGGTCGTGCAGATCAACGGCAAGTGGCGCGCGGAGATCCCTGCGCCGAAGTCGGCGAGCAAGGACGAGCTCGCGGCGCTCGCCCGCGCCGTCGACGACGTCGCACGGCACCTCGGCGGCGCCGAGCCCAAGCGCGTGGTGGTGGTGCCCGGGCGCCTGGTGAACTTCGTGCTGTGACGACGACCGTGGGCGTGGGCGCCCGCGGCGGCCGACGGTGGGCGCGACCCCGCGGTGGATTCGGCAGGAATCCGTCCGCGGCGGCGCCCACAGAGCCCGACGACGCGACCGCTTCGGTTCGGCTCACGCGATCGTGACGGCCGCGTCGGTGGCAAGCTCACGGGCGCCTGCGAGGTTCGATGACCCCGCACGAAGTGACGATCGCGATGCGCCGATTCCCGGCCCTCGCGTCGTCGACTCTGATACCTTCGTCGTCGCGGAAACATCGCAGCGCGACCCGCCGGACGGGCGGCGCGCCGAAGAGGGGCCACGCTGCGACGGCCTCGTGCAAGGGGAGACATCTAGACATGACACGCAATCGACAGCTGGTTTCGTACGGCGGGCTTCTCGGGGTGTTGGCGCTCGGTCTGGCCTCGTGTGGCGACAAGGATCGCCAGCAGGAGACCGCATCGGACTCGATGACGATGACCAGCATCACCACGCTGACCGGCGGGGGCACCGACCCGTCGACCACCGATGACACCATCGGCGAGGCCGACAGCGGCGACAAGCTCGACGTCGGTGCCGGTACCGGTGGTGGCTGCGGTAGCGTCGATCTCGGCTGCACCGATCAGATCGACCTGCTGTTCGTCATCGACAACTCGGGCACGATGGCCGAGGAGCAGCAGAACCTCGCGCGCAACTTCCCGCTGCTGGTCGACCGCCTCGAGAACCTGATGGACTCGGCGGGCAACTCGATCCAGCCCGACGTGCAGATCATGGTGACCACGACGGACTTCGGCAATCCGTTGTGCACGCCGTTCCAGCCCGCGGGCTACCAGCCGGCCAAGGGTGCGCCCACGGTCACCGGCTGCAACTCGCGCATCGACGACTTCACCGGCCTGGGCAGCAACCCGACGATGGTGCCGGAGGCCTGCACGAACGTGTGCGCGTCGGACATCGTGCCGAGCGATCCCTTCATCGCCTTCAACGCCTCGACCGACACCAAGAACGTGCCGGACGTGGCGCCCAAGGACATCAACGCCGACGGCCAGCTCGACTCCGCGGTCGCGCAGGCGCTGGGCTGCATCGGCCCGCAGGGCATCAACGGCTGCGGCTACGAGGCCCCGCTCGAGACGATGCTGCAGGCGCTCAACCCAGGCGCCGAGTGGAACAAGGGTGCGAAGCCGTTCCTGCGCCAGGGCGCACTGCTCGCGATCGCCATCGTCACCGACGAGGTCGAGTGCTCCGTGAAGGACTACTCCATCATGGAGGACCAGGCCTATCAGGAGATCAACCCGAACAACGGCAACAAGCAGGCCTCGTCGGCGATCTGCTGGAACGCCGGTGTCAGCTGCAACGGCCCCGACGCCTCCGGCGTGTACAGCGACTGCACCTCGCTCGACGACGGCAAGCTGCAGCCGATCGAGCGCTATACGCAGTACCTCGTCAACGACCTGCGCGAGAACCAGAACAAGGAGGTCATCATGCTCGGCATCCTCGGTGTGCCGCTGGTGACCGCCTACAACGAGATGCCGCCCTACAACCCGATCGCCGGCGGCGAGCTCGCGCTCGAGTACCGCGACTGGCGCGACGGCCAGTACCCGGCGGGTGACATCCTGCCGGCGGAGTTCATGAGCGGCGTCGAGGCGGCGGACAAGCAGTTCGACTTCGGCATCGGGCCCGGCTGCACCGGCCAGGACGCGATGGGCAACTTCACCGGGCAGGCCACGCCGAACACCCGCGTGATGGAGGTCTGCCACGCGCTCGACTACTCGGATGCGACCGGCGACAAGATCCGCTGCTGCATCACGTCGATCTGCGACGTCGACTACTCGCCGGCCATCGACTGCCTCACCGGCATCATCGGCGAGTCGATCCAGCAGCCCGGCTGATCGGGCGCGCGCCTCGGCGCGGTCCATCGACGCGAGCGCGCGTGGAAGCCCCTCGACGGGGGCGTTCACGCGCGTTTGTCGTTCTGGCGTGTGGGTGGACGCACGCCGCACCGGTCGCGGCGCGCGGTGGCTCCGGCCGAAGGGCCCACGGCGACGCGACCATCCATGCGGCGGGGTCGGCGAATCTTGTGACCACGCGATCGCTCTGACACACTTTTGGCGCGACCGCGGCGACCCCCGCGGTGCACGCACGAGATTCTGGCTTCGCGGCCGCCCGAGGCCGAACAACGTGGAGATTCCTTCGATGAAGACGCGCAAGGTTGCACTGCTGGCGGCGACCGCCACCCTGTTCGGGCTCACCAGCTGCCAGGACGGCCGGGACGAGCCCATGCTGACCTCGGCGGACGACACCACGATGTCGTCGGTGACCATCACCACCACGGTCGGTGCCGATTCGACCACCGCCGAGGAGAGCGGCACCACCGGGCCCAAGCTCGACTCGCTGGTCGACACCACCGGCGGCCCCGGCGACTGCGTGGGCGACGGCAACTGCACGATGATCGACCTCGTGTTCGTCATCGACAACAGCGGCACCATGGGTGAGGAGCAGCTCAACCTCGCGGCCAACTTCCCGCTGCTCGTCAACCAGCTGCGCAACCTGACCGACGCCGCGGGCAACATGCTCTACCCGAGCGTCAACATCATGGTGACCACGACCGACTTCGGTCACCCGTTGTGCACGCCGTTCGAGAAGCCCGACTACGAGCCGCGCCGCGGCGCACCGGTCTATCAGGGCTGCAACGCCCGCATCAACCGCTTCACCGGCCTGGGCAACCACAACCCCTTCGTCATCGAAGAGGCCTGCACCGCGAGCTGTCCGATGGACATCGCCCCGGCCGACCAGTTCCTGCACTTCGATGCGCTCGGCACCAACGTCCCGACCGACGACCCCGCCAAGGCGCTGTCGTGCATCGGCCCCCAGGGCATCGACGGCTGCGGCTACGAGGCTCCGCTCGAGACCATGCTGCAGGCCATCAACCCCACCGCCTGCTGGAACAACCCCAACACCGACGAGTGCAACGCCTCGGAGGAGTGGGGGCAGTTCAGCAAGCCGTTCCTGCGTGACGGCGCGGTGCTGGCGATCGCGATCGTGACCGACGAGGTCGATTGCTCGGTCGCGGCACCCGAGGGCTTCTCGTACTTCACCAACGAGGCGCAGAACGAGTTCTGGGAGGTCAACCCGCACACCGGCAGCCCGGCGCCGTCGTCGGCGATCTGCTGGAACGCGGGCGTGCAGTGCAGTGGTCCCGACGCGACCGGTGCGTACACGGACTGCGTCTCGACCGACAACGGCGTGCTGCACCCGACCGAGCGCTACACCGCGTACCTCGACTACCTCGTGAAGGACCGCAAGAAGCCGGTGGTGATGCTGGGCATCCTCGGCGTGCCCGAGGTCACCGCGCACAACCCCGACCCACCGTACGAGCCGACCGCCGGCGGTGTCGCTGCGCTCGAGTTCCGCGTCTGGGAGGACACCGATCTCACCCAGGCCGACCTCGACGACGGCGTGGAGGTCGAGGACAAGGTGTGGGAGTTCGGCAACATCGCGCCGGGCTGCAACAACGAGAACGGCAGCGCGATCTTCCCGACCCGCGTGCAGGAGGTCTGCGAGGGCCTCAACCAGCCCGACGATCCGGCCACGCCGAGCATCGACGAGTCGTCGGCGCGTTGCTGCATCGAGTCGATCTGCGATGACGACTTCAGCGCCGCCATCAACTGCCTGACGGGTGCCATCTCGTCGGCGATTCCGCCGGCCGGCTGAGGCCCCTGCGATCCGGCGCGGCGCCGCGGGTGCCGTCGCCGCGGCCGCACGCGTACGGGCGTGGGACCTGGTCCGACCAGGGTCCACGCCCGTCGATCGTTGGGCGTCACTGCTTGCGCAGGAACGCGTTGCCGTGCCGGGTGATCTTGAGGCGACGCTTCACGCCGCTGCCCTCGAGATGCACGAAGCCCTTGGCCCGGAGGCTACGCAGGATGATGCGGAGCTGCTCACCGGTGAGCTTCACCAGCGAGCCCAGCTCGCCCTCGCGCAAGCCACCGCGCTCGGCGAGGCAGCGCAGCACCCGGATGTCGCCGTCGGGGACGTCGGCGCGTCGTCGGATCACGAGCGCGCTGGGATCGCCCAGGTCCATCACCGGGTTGCCGTCGGCGTCGAGCTGGACCTCGGGTGCACGGGGGCTACCGTTCTTCGGCGCCGCGCGCGGTGCCGGCGGCGGCCGCTTGCGCACGGCGTCGATCAGCTCTTGCACCGTGAACAGGCCCAGGACCGCGGACATGTTGGCGCTCGCGCGGGTCGCCGCGACCAGCTCGCCCAACGTCGCGTGATCGGGGAGTGAGGCGATGACGTCGCGCATCACGGTGCGCAGCGACTCGGCCCACGCATCATCGGCTCGATCGGTGGCTTGCGCAGCCTCCGGCTGCTGCTCGGGATGCCCCATGCGGATCTCTTTGCCTCGAGGAAGGAGGGAGGTTCGGCCGAGGTGGAGCCTCGACCGGCCCGCGGCCCCAAGTCGGGCTTCGCGGTGCCTTCGTGGCCTTTCTCGAAGCGACCCGGCCACGGGCGGGCAGGGCTCGATCTCGAAGGGCCGTCGGTTGGGTGCGACGTACCGCCCCCTTTCACCAGGGGCCGGTCACCGGGTCCAGGTCGCGCCATGGGTGGCTGCACGAGCACCGACCCAAGCGCACCATCTCGTTCGAACGACGACGATGTTGCAGAGCGACGGCCGACATTGTCAAGGCCCGCGATGCGCGAGCGGTGCGACCGCGACCCCCCTTCGCCGCATGCCCGCGGGCGGCTTGACCGCGGCACGCCCATCGGGGACAAGGGCGGCCGAGGCATTGGTGGCGATCCATCGTTTCGAGGTCGAGCCACGCGGGCATGGCCGTGACGCACTGGCCGCCGAATGCGCGCATCGAGTTGCGGCACAGCTCGCAGGCGCGGGTGCGAAGGCCGACGCGATCACGTCGCTGGCGTCCACGCTGCGCCCCCACATCCACACTCGCCGGGTCTACCTGCTGGATCTCGAGCTGACCGACGATGAAGCGGCGCGCGTGCTCGCGGCCGTCGTCGATCCGGTCGCGGAGCGCGGCGCGAGCGGCATGTTGTCCGACGCGGCGTGGCCGGCCGACACCGCGGTGCTCACGATCGGCTTCCGTCCCGGGGTCACCGACGCGGTCGGCACCACGCTCAAGCGCGCCGCGCAGGATTGCCTCGGTCGCACCCTCGCGGGGGCGGCCTACAGCGCGCACGCCTACGCGTTCGCGGGCCCGCGTCGCGACGAGATGCTCGAGGCCGCGCGGCGGCTGCTGTGCAATCCGCTGATCCAGCGCGCACGGGTCGACCGGCTGCCACGGGTGCTCGACCTCGAGCTGCCCAAGGCCGGCGCCGCCGATCCGCCGCGGGTCGCGACGGTGCCGCTGCGCGTGGCCGACGACGCGACCCTCCAGCGCATCTCGCAGCAGGGCGTGCTGGCGCTGTCGCTACCGGAGATGCGCGCGATCGCGGCCCACTTCCGCGACCGCGGACGCGACCCCACCGACGCCGAGCTCGAGTGCCTGGCGCAGACGTGGAGCGAGCACTGCAAGCACAAGATCTTCGCGTCGCCGATCGAGCGGGTCGCGGGGGGCACCACCACGATGCTGTCGCAAGGGCTGTTCCGCAGCTTCATCCGCGGCGCCACCGAGGCGGTCGCGGCCGCGCGCGACGACGGCGACGCGCCGTTCTTGGTGTCGGTGTTCCACGACAACGCCGGGGTCGTCCGCTTCACCGACGACGACCACCTCGTCTACAAGGTCGAGACCCACAACTCGCCGTCCGCGCTCGACCCCTACGGTGGGGCGATGACCGGCATCGTCGGCGTCAACCGAGACAGCTTCGGCACCGGGCGCGGCGCCGACCTGCTGACCAACGTGTGGGGCTACTGCTTCGGCGCGCCCGACCACGCCGATGCGCTGCCGGCCGGGCTCATGCATCCCAAGCGCATCCGCGAGGGCGTGCACCATGGCGTCATCGACGGCGGCAACCAGTCGGGCATCCCGTACAGTCGCGGCTTCGAGCTGTTCGACCCACGCTACGCCGGCAAGCCGTTGGTCTTCTGCGGCACCGTGGCCGTGATGCCGGTTGCCAGCGCCGGGCGACCGACCCACGAGAAGCGCGCCGAGGTCGGCGACGCGATCGTCATGGTCGGCGGACGCATCGGCAAGGACGGCATCCACGGCGCCACGTTCTCGAGCGAGCGGCTCGACGAGCACGCGCCGGTGCAGGCGGTCCAGATCGGCGACCCCATCACGCAGAAGATGATGTTCGACATGCTCACGGTCGCGCGCGATCGCGGGCTGTTCAGCTCGATGACCGACAACGGCGCGGGCGGGCTGTCGTCGTCGGTCGGCGAGATGGCGACCAGCAGCGGCGGTGCCGAGCTCGACCTCGCGTGCGCCCCGCTCAAGTACCCCGGGCTGCAGCCGTGGGAGATCCTGGTGTCGGAGGCGCAGGAGCGCATGACGGTGGCCGTGCCGCCGGCGCAGCTGCCCGCGTTCCTCGAGCTCGCCCGACGCTACGAGGTCGAGGCCACCGTGCTCGGTCGCTTCACCGACAGCGGCCGCCTGGTGGTGCGTCACGGCGAGCTCGAGGTGGTCGATCTGCCGCTGTCGTTCCTCCACGACGGCGTGCCGCTGCCGCCGCTGCGCGCCGAGCTGGCGGCGGCGAAGGTGGCCGCCGCGCCCGATCCGTCGCGCACCGCCGACGCGCAGCTGCCCGAGCTCGTGCTCGCGCTGCTGGCGATGCCCGAGCACGCATGCAACGACGCGCTGACGCGACGCTACGACCACGAGGTCAAGGGGCTGTCGGTGATCAAGCCCCACGTCGGGGTCCATCGCGACGTGCCCGCCGGCGCGACCGTCATGCGCGCACGGCATGGTCGCCGCGAGGGCGTGGTGCTGGGCGAGGGCGTGCACCCGTTCTACGCCGACCTCGACGCCCGCGCGATGGCCCACGCCTGCGTCGACGAGGCCGTGCGCCGGGTCGTCGCCGCCGGCGCGCGGGTCGATCGCATCGCCGCACTCGACAATTTCTGCTGGCCCGATCCGGTGCAGAGCGACCGCACGCCCGACGGCGCCCACAAGCTGGCGCAGCTGGTCGCGTGTTGCGAGGGCTTGCGCGAGGCCTGCGTCGCGTTCGGTGTGCCGCTGGTGAGCGGCAAGGACTCGATGAAGAACGACGCCTCGATCGGCGGCGTGAAGATCTCGATCCCGCCGACCTTGCTGGTCAGCGTGATGGCGCAGATCGACGACGTCGGTGGCGCGCTCGATCCGGTTGTCATCGAGGACACCGAGCTGTGGCTGCTCGGGCCCACGGCCGACGAGCTGGGCGGCAGCAGCATCCATCGCCTGCTCGGTCACGGCCTCGCCGGCGCCGTGCCTCAGACCGATCTCGCGGCCGCGGCGGCGCGCCATCGAGCGCTCGCGCAGCTCGTCGCCGACGGGCAGCTCCGCAGCGCGTTGCCGCTGTCGCGGGGCGGGCTCGCGCTCGCGCTGGCCCACACCGCGCTCGCGAGCGAGCTGTCCATCGAGGTCGGCGTCGACGAGCTGGCGGTGGCCTCGGGCTTCGTCGCGTTGTTCTCGGAGTCGACCTCGCGGGTGCTGCTGGGCGTCGCGCCCGAGCGCCGCGGTGCGGTGCAGGCCGCGCTGGGTCGCCATGGCCTCGTCGCGCTCGGCCATGCACGCCGTGGTCGCGCGGGGCTGCGCATCGAGCGTGGCGGTCGAGCGATCGTCGATCTCTCGACGACGCAGCTGCGGGCGCGCTGGGTCGTCGACTGAGAAACGTCGTCTCGCCCACGTCGATCATCCCAGGGGCGCCGACGACGGCCACGGTCCGTGACGGATGCGGCCATGGCCGGGGATGAGGGCGATCGATGGATGTCGTGGGGCGCCGGACGGCGGGGGTGGGAGTGCGGCTGCTGGTCGCGGCCTGGGGGTGTTGGGTCGCGGCCTGCAGCGCGGACGACGTACGGGCGCTCGTGCCGGTCTCGCAGTGCACCACCGACGAGGCCTGCATGGAGGCCGACGATCGCTACGACGTCTGCCAATGGGTCTGCGAGGGCCACGTCACCTACTGCCAGGTGTCGTGCGAGAACGACGGCGACTGTCGCGGACGCGGGCTGCCCGACGACTACGTGTTCTGCGACATCCCTCGGCCGGGCGAGGGCTTCTGCAACCCGTACGGCTACGGCTACCCCGACGGCGCCTGCGATCAGGAGGTCCCGGAGATCCCCGACGCGCCGTAGTCGTCGATCGACTGCTACGCTTGCGCGGCCGTGACGCGACGTGGGTGGATTGCAGCGCTCCCGTGGTTGGTGTTCACCGGCTGCGCGCAGCGCAGCGATCCGGACGCCGCCGATTGCCCACCCGCGGCGGCCGACGCCGCCGTCGAGCCCGGGCCCCCGGGCACGACGCTCGGCGTCGAGGTGTCGCCGCCGCCCGCGACCGCCGACGGGCCGACCCAGGCGCAGTGGCGCGAGCCCACCGCGGCGGTCCGCGATCTGGTCTCGTCGCCGCCCACGCCGATCCCGTGGGTCGATCCGCAGGGGCGATCGATCCTGCTCGGGCACGCGCCCGCGATGCCGCCGCTGTCCGAGGTCGCTCGTCCGTTCGCGGCGCTCGCGGGCGAGCGCATCGACAGCCGCCGTGGCTCGACGCGACGCGTGCGGAGCCTGCACGGGCTCTCGGTGCTGAGCATCGATGGTGGCGACGAGCGCTGGGTCGTGCCGATCGGCGATGCCCAGATCGCCGCACCGAGCTGGTCGCCCGATGGTGCCCACGTCGCGTGGTTGTCGCTGGCCGACGACCACGTGGAGCTGTGGGTCGCGGCGAAGGACGGCAGCGGTGCGCGGCGCTTGCTCGACGTCGTCGACGTGCTGGCGCCGGCGTACCGCTGGGTCGGTCACGATGCACTGCTGGTGCTCGAGGCCCGCCGCGAGGGCGCTGCACCGCCGGCGCCGCGGGTACCGGCGGGGCCGATGATCGAGCTCGCCAACGGCGAGCGTGCGCAGAACCGGACCTGGCAGGACCTGCTGCGCAACGCCCACGACGCCGATCTGTTCGAATACTTCGCGAGCTCGGGGCTCTCGCGCGTGTCGCTGACGGGCGCCAAGACCTCGCTGTCCGAGGTCGGCATGTTCACCGACGTCGAGGCTTCGCCCGATGGGCGCTACGTCTTGATCGAGCGCATCCGTCGGCCGTTCTCGTACGCGGTGCCGAGCTCGAGGTTCGCGCGCGTCATCGAGGTCCGCGACGCCGGCGGCCACGTGGTCGCGACGCTCGCCGACGATGGCCCCGCCGAGACCATCCCCATCGACGGCGTGCGCACGGGGCCGCGCCAGGTGCAGTGGGCACCGAGCGAGCCGGCCACGCTGGTGTGGTTCGAGGCCACCGACGGCGGTGATCCCCGACGACCCGCCGAGGACCGTGATCGCTTGCTGCGAGCGCTGCCGCCGTTCGATGCACCGGTCGAGGTCACCCGCCTGCGCCATCGCGCACGCGGCCTACGTCACCTCGAGGATCGCGCGAGCGTGCTGGCCACCGAGTACGACCGCGATCGCCGGTGGCTGACCACCTGGATGATCGCGCTCGACGGCGCCACACCGCCATCGAAGCTGTTCGATCGCTCGAGCAACGACGCCTACGGCGATCCCGGTGAGCCGGTCGAGCGCGCGCTGCCCGACGGTGGGCACGCAGTGATCGTGCAAGACGGTGCCATGTTCCTCGCCGGTGAAGGCGCCACGCCGGAGGGCGATCGGCCGTTCGTCGATCGCTTCGAGCTCGCCACCGGCACGCGCACGCGCGTGCTCGAGTCGCCGGCGGACGCCTCGCGCGAGCTGGTCGGCTTCGCCGCCGGGCCCGCGGGCGCGCGCATGATCGTGCGCGAGCAGTCCCAGCGTGTGCCGCCCAACCTGCACCTGCGCGAGGTCGATGCGACCCGCGCGCTGACGGCATGGCCCGACCCCCATCCGCAGCTGGCGGGGGTCACCCGCACGTTGCTCAAGTACCGTCGGCAAGACGGGGTGGAGCTGTCGGCGACGCTGTGGCGACCCCCGGGGGAGGCGCCCGCGGGTGGTTGGCCGATGCTGCTGTGGGCCTACCCGCTCGAGTACAACGACAAGGACACCGCCGGTCAGGTACGGGCCTCACCGAACCGATTCCTGCGCGTCACCGGCGGCTCGCCGCTGGCACTGCTCGCGGCCGGCTATGCCGTGCTCGACGACGCGGCGATGCCGGTGGTCGGTGATCCCGAGACCATGAACGACACGTTGCTGCAGCAGCTCACGTGGTCGGCCGCGGCGGCGATCGACGCGGCGGTCGCCACCGGTGACATCGACCGTCGACGCGTCGCCGTTGGCGGCCACTCCTACGGCGCGTTCATGACCGCCAACCTGCTCGCGCACACCGACCTGTTCGCCGCCGGCATCGCGCGCTCGGGCGCGTACAACCGCACGCTGACCCCGTTCGGCTACCAGAGCGAGCGACGCACGCTGTGGGAGGCCAAGGCCACCTACGTCGAGGTCTCGCCGCTGATGCACGCCGAGGCCATCGACGAGCCGCTGCTGCTCGTGCACGGCGAGCTCGACGACAACTCCGGCACCTTTCCACTGCAGTCGCAGCGGCTGTTCCAGGCCATCCGAGGCAACGGTGGCGTCGCGAAACTGGTGGTGCTGCCCCACGAGGCCCACGGCTACACCGCGCGCGAGAACCTGTTGCAGCTGCTCGCCGAGGAGATCGAGTGGTTGGACACCCACCTCGCGAAGCCGGCGGCCGACAGCCCCGTGCGCACCGAGGGCGCGGGCAAGCGCGGCGCGACCGACTAACGCCGGCGTCGCAGCCTCAGGGCTGCGGCGGCGCGTCCTCGGCGGTGGCGTCGGCCGGCGGGTCGCCCTCGGGCGCCGCGGGCTCGTCGGCCGGCGGGGTCGGCTCTGGGGTCGGCTCTGGGGCCGGCTCCGCGCCGACGCTGGCGTCCACACCCACGCTCGCGTCCGGGGTCGCGACCGGTGCGGCGACCTCGGGATCCTGCTTGGTGCGCTTGCGACTGCTGCCCTTGTCCTTGTTCTTGCGACCGCCGTAGCCGAACGAGACGTCGACGTAGATGTTGAACAGCTGGAAGAACTGCCGGTAGACGCCGTTGGCCGAGGGCTGCTTGGTCGGCGACTGGAACTGGTTGAGCGCGCTCTTGCCCTTGGTGCTGGTGCGGAAGAACGCCAGCTCGGTGGCGGTGAACGCGAGCGCGAAGTTCTTGATGATCTGCCAACGCACGCCGGCCGAGATGCTCATCTTGTGCGCGTCCATGAGCGCAGGGTCGAGCGTCTGCAGCGGCACCGCGGTGCTGTCGTAGCCCACGCCGACGTAGCCCTCGACCTGTGGCACGAACCAGTAGCTGGCGCCCACGCGCACGCCACCGGCGTCCTTCCAGAACCGCGGCAGGTGCTGCACCACCGCCGGGTTGGCGTTGCCGCCGAAGTTGGTCGGATCGTCGAGTGCGTTGTCGATGTTGGCGAAGTCGCAGTTGCGATCCGCGACCGAGCGATCGAGCACGCACTGGTTCTTGAACACCGACCAGCGGGTGTAGTCGGCGAACACGCGGATCTCGTACTTCGCGGTCGGGCGCGCGCGAAAGCCCAGGCGCAGGATGTCGGGCATGGTCTGGGTGAGCTCGACCTGGCTCTGCGAGGGCTCGCCGAGCGCGAGGGTGTTGTCGAGCGTGCCCTTGAGCGTCATGCCGCCGGCGACGTTGGGCTGGCTGGTGTACGACAGCCCGATGAAGTACTTGCCCTGCTTCAGCACGTCGTAGATCGCACCGATGCCGAAGCCGCCCTGCCAGCCGTCGACGTTGATGTAGCTGCGGCCCTCCTTGAGCGAGGTGTCCGGCGGCATGCCGTTGACGAGGTCGTCGGTGCCGTCGGCATTGCGCGCGCGGATCGTGACGACGTTCGACTTGATGGCGCTGCCGGTGACGCCGAGCGAGAGGCCGATCTTGCGGATGTTGAAGCCCAGCCCGCCGGTCACGTACATCGAGCGGATGGTGCCGTCGATCGAGTACCACCGCTGCACGCCGTCGGCGGCGCCCGGGAACTGCGAGCTGCCCTGGTAGGTCTTGTTCTTGTCCCACACGGCGGAGCCGCCGAACGGGAAGTACAGCGCGAGGCCGCCGTAGATGAAGTCGGTGCCGAAGTCCGAGGTCACGCCGAAGAACGGCGCGGCGACGGCGTTGAACAGCGTGGCCTTGCCGTCGTTGGCGCCCGGTGCGATGTCGGTGGATTGCGGGCTGTTCACCTCGGAGGCCGGTCGCGTGTAGCTGGCGAAGCGCAGCGCGATGGTGCCGTCGACGAAGATGTGCGTGCCCTTCGACAGCGCGATGCCGGCGGGGTTGTAGTAGAGCGCCGTCGGGTTGTCGGTGGTGGGATGGCCGTGCTCGCCGCCGAAACGCGCGGCGGCGATGCCCGAGGCGTGCGCCTGCGTGGGCCAGGCCGCGGCCGCCGTCAGCAGGCCCAGCGCGGCGATCGTCGGGAGGGTCGTTCGGGTCGCGTGGTTCGATCTCGCGTGGGCCATCGCTGGTCTCGTCGGTTGCGGACTGTGGAGCACGAGGGAGGGTGCCCCGCGGGCGACTCTACAACGGCGGCGGCTTCCCCGGGGCGGGAGATTGCGGCATGCTTCGGCGGCGACCACCCGTCGGACTTCGCCCCGACGTGCCCGCCCGGATCCGACATGACGCAGGCCTTCGATCCCCTCCACGTCGCTACGCTCGCTCGATCGCGATCGCACCTGCGTCGGCTCGCCGTGGCGGCGCCGCTGTGGCTGGCCGCCGGCTGCCCGTCCCCGGAGCCGCAGGAGAAGTACGACGCCTTCTTGGACCAGACCAAGGAGGAGCGCGAGGATGCGGCCAACACCAAGATGGACATGGGCGGCGCGCTGGCGGACGTCAGCGGCACGTTCCTGTTCGCGCTGTCGGCCGTCATCGACCCCACGCACCCGATGCAGTTCTACACCACCGCCACCTTCACCCCCGGGGGCGACGGCGGCACGTTGGCGATGGAGCTGCAGCCGCTCAGCCTCGACGTCGGCAGCACCACCGCGCCGCGCATGCCGGTCGGCGAGATCTTGAGCCTGCCGGCGACGCCGGTCGACGCCGCGGGTGCGTTCGGCTTCGTGATCGAGAACCCCGTGATGGTCACCGGTGCGGCCAACCCGATCACCGGCGGTGACATCGTCGCGACCCTCGAGCTGACCGGCGTGATCCAGACCGAGGACGTCTTCTGTGGCACCGTGACGGGCATGGTCACGCAGCCGCTGATGCTCGATCTGATGGGCTCGACCTTCGCCGCCCAGCGCGTGACCGGCATGGACGCGCTGCCGACCGAGGTGCTCTACGCGTGCCCGTCGGGTCCGGTCGGTGGCACCGACGGCACCGACGGCAGCGGCTCGGGCGGCTCGGGCAGCTCGGGCTAACAGGCGTCCGCCGCTGGGGTTCGCCATGTCGTCGTCCGCTCCGATCACCGCCGCGTCGCCGTCGTCGGCACCGCCGCGCAGTGCATGGTCCTTCGAGCTGGGACCGGTCGCGGGCGCGGCCGCGGTGCGCGTGCTGGTGCTCTCGGGCTATGGCCTCAACTGCGAGGCCGAGACCGCCGCCGGCTTCGCCATGCTCGGCGCCCGCGCGGAGATCATCCACACCGGGGCACTGCTCGAGGCCGGCGCGGCCGCGCTGCAGGGCGTGCACATGCTGGCGTTCTGCGGCGGCTTCTCGTTCGGTGACCACATCGCCTCGGGGCGCGTGCTGGCCAATCGTCTGCGCTTCCGGATGGGCGACGCGCTGGCCCGCTTCGTCGACGACGGCGGCCACGTGATCGGCATCTGCAACGGCTTCCAGACCATCGCCAAGCTGGGGCTGCTGCCGGCCTTCGATCGCCGACCCGGCGACGGACTCGCGCCGCAGCAGATCTCCATCGTCGACAACGACCGCCTCGGCTATCGCAACGCGTGGGTGCGGCTGGGCTTCGATCCCGCGAGCCCGTGCGCGTTCACCCGCGACGGCTCGGGCGCGGTGCTCGAGGTGCCGGCGCGACACGGCGAGGGCAAGCTGATCTTCGCCGACGAGGCCACGTGCGATCGCGCGCTGGCCGACCACCTGGTGCCGCTGCGCTATGTCGACGCGCAGGGCCGCCCGACCCAGCACTGGCCCGACAACCCCAACGGTTCGACCGACGCCGCCGCCGCGCTGTGCGATCGCAGCGGTCGCGTCTTCGGCGTGATGCCGCACCCCGAGGCCTTCCTCTATCCGGAGGCCCATCCCGACTTCACCCGCTGGCGCGCGCGCGGTCACGCACCGGTGCACGGCGACGGGCTCGGTGTCCTCGCCAGCGGCCTGCGCTCCGTCCTGCGCTGACGCGCGTCCGATGGGCCGACATGCCGCACGCGGGCAGCGCCGCGCGGCCCGGCGACGTGTCGACCGTCGACATGGTTGCACGCTGGACCTCGCGCCGGCCGGGGGGCCGGCGATGGCTCACACACGCAGCGGGCCCAGGGCCGGGCATGCAGATCGGGCGCGCCAAACCATGTCAATGTGCCTGCCATGACGGAGTTCGGATCGAGCACCGATCTCGAGACGCTGCGCCGCAGCGGGCGGGGTAAGTTCATCGTCCTCGGCGTGCTGATCGCGGGCGCGCTCGGGGCCGCCGGCTACTCGTTCCTGAAGAAGGGTGGCACCGGCAACCCCGAGGAGGCCGGCAAGGTCCTGGTCGTCACGCGCGGTACGCACGTCGGCTACTCGGTGGTGCTCGAGCGGGTCGGCTTCGAGGCCGCCGAGGGCTCGTTCGAGGCGTGGGTGAACAAGGCCAAGGACGAGGTCCCCGACCTGAAGGTCGACGGCACCGAGGCGATCATGGCGCTCGCCGATCGCTTCGGCTGGGGCTTCGTGGTGTTCGAGCAGCCCGGCGAGGTCGACTTCTCGAAGCTCGACCTCGAG
The DNA here is from genome assembly GCA_016709225.1 of Deltaproteobacteria bacterium. Lineage (NCBI taxonomy): Bacteria > Pseudomonadati > Myxococcota > Myxococcia > Deltaproteobacteria bacterium. The sequence goes on from JADJEE010000001.1 coordinate 368,904, forward strand.
GGCGGCGTGCCGAGCTTCCCCGAGCACGTGCGCTGGGCCGCGGTCTCGGCCGGCGACTTCGCGTTCCCCCACCACCTCACCGTCAACCCCGAGCCCAGCAAGGTCCTGAAGGACGGCACCGTGTCGCTTCTGCAGGCGTTGTTCGAGCAGGAGCAGCTCGCGGCCCTGCGGGAGCCCGACGCGCTGCCGGTCGCGCAATTGCAGCTGCGTGACAAGCTGCGCGAGGCGCTGCGCAAGCTCGACGACGTGCCCGAGGCCGAGCGCATGGCCAACAAGGTCGTCGACGACATCCGCGAGATGCTCACCGAGGGCGAGCGCGGTGCGATGCCGAGCTTGATCGGCGAGCCGCTCGAGAGCGTCGTGGCGCACCCGCTGCCCGACAACACGCTGCTGTCGACCAGCCGTGCGTTCGAGATCGTCACCCGCGATGCGGTGCGCGCCGATCTCGATCTCGCACCCGAAGAATCGCTGTTGGCGGGCGCGGTCGGGGCCGAGCCGGGGCAGCGCACGCCATGCAGCGCGCTGCTCGGTGGCACCGCCCACGTCGGCGACTGGCGGGGCTTCTGGTGGTCGCCCGACGGCGCCGCGCTGCTGTCGGGCTCACACGAGCACGGCGACACGCTGTGGCGCTTCGACGCCACGACGCCCGGCTGCAGCTGGACCGCGCTCGGCGCGGTGGCGCCGGCGCGGGCCGGCATCGAGGGCGACCCGCACGTCAACGGCAAGGGCATGGTCGCGCGCACCGGCAGTCTCGGCGGGCTCGGTGTGATCTCGGTGGTCGCACCCGGCGAGCCCGAGCAGCTGCTCGGCATGCTCGAGTCGACGTCGCTGTCGGACCTGCGGTGGATCGACGACGACCGGCTGGTCGCGATCGGCACCTACGAACTCGACGGCAGCCGCTGGCTGATGTTCTTCAGCCGCAGCGAGAGCCTGAAGGTGCTGGTGGTCTCGACCAGCGTGGTCGAGGGCGCGATGTCGCTGCGCGACGTGGTGGCGGTGCCCGGCGAGCCGGCGTTGCTCGCCGTGCTCGGTGGTGCCGAGGATCGGCTGTTCCGGGTGTCGATGTCGCGGCCGCTGGCGGGCATGTTCGCCGAGCCGCCGCTGGCGCCCGAGAAGACGCCGATCGTCGCCGACGCGCGACCGACGGTGTACGAGCTCGATCCGACGCTGTTCAGCGCGACCCTGCTGGCCAGCACCGCGCAGATCACCGACGTGGTGGTGTCGCCCGACGGCCACCACGCAGCCTTCGTGGTCCGCGGCGGCGACACCGACCCCGACCACGACGACGACGCCGAGATCGCGGTGGTCGACACCAACCGCGCGTCGATGCGCGTGCTGACGCGCAACGAGCTGCGCGACAGCAGCCCGCTGTTCACCGCCGACGGCAAGCACGTGGTGTTCGAGACCCGCGTCGAGCTGCCGCGCAGCAAGTGGGTCGTGACCGCCGCGCGCATGGTCGCGGCCGAGCCGTAGCGCGCTCGGCCCCGCGCGCGGGGACCGAGCACGCCGACCAGCCACCACCATGCGCTACGAGGGCCGCATCTACCGTCCGCCGTCGGAGGCCGACGCGCTCATCCTGCAGGCCACGATCGGCTGCTCGTGGAACCACTGCACGTACTGCGACATGTACAGCGACAAGCAGTTCCGCGTGCGTGCGCTCGAGCCGACGCTGGCGGATCTCGACACCGCGGCGGCGCAGGCCGGCGCGCACATCGACAAGCTGTTCGTCGCCGACGGCGACGCGCTGGTGATGCCGCTGGCGCAGTGGCGACCGATCCTCGAGCGCGCGCGGGCGCGGCTGCCCCGGCTGCGGCGTGTGTCGTGCTACGCGATGGCGCGCAACGTGATCGGGAAGACCGACGACGAGCTCGCACAGCTGCGGGCGCCGGGGTTGTCGCGGCTGTACATCGGCCCCGAGTCGGGCGATGACGCCACGCTGCGGCGCATTGCCAAGGGCGACGACGCGGCCGCCCACGTCGAGGCGGCGACGCGGGCCCATGCCGCCGGCATGGAGCTGAGCGTCATCACGCTGCTGGGCATCGCCGGCGAGCGCAGCGAGGAGCACGCCCGCGCCACCGGCGAGCTCATCACGGCGATGGATCCGGAGTTCGTCGCTGCGCTGACGGTGACGGTGGTGCCGGGCACACCGCTCGCGAAGCTGGCCGCGCGCGACAAGTTCGCGGTGCCGGCGGTGCCCGAGCTGCTGCGGGAGCTGCGTGGCATCGTGCTCCACGCGCGGCCGAGCAACGCCATGTTCCGCACCAACCACGCCTCGAACTACCTGCCGCTGGGCGGGCGGCTGCCGGCCGATCGCGAGCGCATCGTCGAGGTCATCGATGCCGCGCTCGAGGGCCGCATCCCGCTGCGGCCAGAGCGGTCGCGCGGGCTGTGATCAGCGCGTGCCGGTGAGGCTGTAGTCGCCGCGGCAATCGAGGTGCTGCGGCAGCCCTTCGACCTCGACCGCCAACGACGTGGCGAGCCGCACGGCCAGCGTCGCCTCGAAGCTCGCGCCGCCGTCCTCGTCGAACGCGCCGTCGATGCGGCTCAGCAGGTCGCTGGTGACGCCGACGGTGCTGTCGTGGCGGACCGCTGCGAGCACGAAGCCGCCGTCGGCGTCGACGCCCCCCGAGAACGTTGCGCCCAAGCGGTTGCCGTTGGAGAGCTGCAGGGAGAACGAGCTCGCCAGCAGGCCGTCGGCCTCGACCAGCGCCAGCGTGCCGACCAGCGGCACCGGCGGCTCCGACGGCACGCAGGGCGAGAACGACTGCGCGAGCTCGAGGCAGGTGCATCGCTCGAGCTCGAACAGCGTGGTCCAGCTGCCCGAGTGCAGGTCACCGACGGCGTCTCCAGGCGTGCGCGCCAGCTCGCGCAGGCGCTCGCGATCGAGATCACCGATCGGGTCGGCGCAGCCACCCACCGCGGCGCCCATCGTGGCGAGCGCGAGCGCGAGCGCGGCCGGGGGGCGTCTCACGCGGTGGCCCCGAACGCGGCGAGGTGCTCGCGGATCGCCTGCGCGCGGGTGTCGTCGACCAGCACGCGACCGTCGATGTCGCGACCGTGGAGGTGGGCGACGGTCTCTTCGATGCCCAGCAGCGGGAGGATCGGCAGGCCCAGCTCGTCGCGCAGCTCGTCGGCGCAGGTCTTGGATCCGCGGCCGCGCTCCTGTCGATCGATCGCCACGACGACGCCGCTCACGACCACGTCGGGGGCCGCCTCGCGGACCAACGCGACCGCCTCGCGGATCGACTGGCCCGAGGTCACGACGTCGTCGACCACGAGCACGTGCATGCCCGAGGCCGGCGCCATGCCGACGAACACGCCGCCTTCGCCGTGGTCCTTGGCCTGCTTGCGGTCGAAGGCGTAGCCGACGTCGCGTGCGCCATCCGACAACGCCATCGCGGTGGCGACCGCCAGCGGCACGCCCTTGTACGAGGGCCCGAACACGAGGTCGCAGCGCAGCCCGTGGTGGCGTGCGTGGGCCGCGTAGGCCTGGCCGAGCGCCGCGATCGCAGCGCCGGTACGGAGCTGACCGGCGTTGACGAAGTAGGGCGAGCGGCGGCCCGACTTCAGCGTGAAATCGCCGAAGCGCAGGACTTCGAAGCGGAGCAGCAGCTCGAGGAAGGCAGCCTGGTGCGGGAGCATCGCGGGCGCCAGCATATCACCGCCCGCGCGCCCGCTTCCGACGCGCGATCGCGGCGGGGTCGCGTCAGCCCGTCGCGGCCGGCAGCTCGAGCTCGAGGCACGCGCCGCGGCGACCGTCCGGGCGCTCGCGCGCGACCAGCGAGCCGTCGTGCGCGTGCGCGATCTGGCGGCACAGGTAGAGGCCGAGCCCCACGCCGCCGCGGTCGCGCGAGCGCGCGTCGTCGAGGCGGCGAAACGGCTCGAACACGATCTCGCGGTGCTCGGGGGCGATTCCGGGGCCCTCGTCCTGGACCCGCACGACGATGCGATCGCCGTGCCGTGCGGCGGCCAGCTCGATGGTGCCGTCCGGGCAGGCGCGGCGTGCGTTGGCGAGCAGGTTGCTGAACAGACGCTCGAGCAGGAACTCGTCGCCGGCGACCGTGAGCGTGGCGGCGGCGTCGACCTGGGCGTGGACCTTGCCCGCGCAGCGCTGCAGCAGCGGCGCCAGCGGTAGCGCCGTCGCGTCGATCACGGCGCCTTCGCCGGCACGCAGCTCGAGCCGGGCGCCGGTGAGCAGATCGCCGATGAGCGACTCCACCTCGACGATGTCCTGCGCCATCTCGAGCAGGCCCTGCTGCACGCGGGTGATGGGATCGATGATCGGCTTGGAGCCCGGCTTGGCGGGTGTGGCCACCGGCGCGGGCGTGCCGTTGGCGGTGACCTGGGCCAGCCGCTCCTGCAGGATCTCGAGCAGGACCTTGGTGCGAGCGATGGGCGTGCGCAGCTCGTGGGAGACGTTGGCCAGCAGCGTGCGCTGCCCCGCCACCAGCCGCTCGAGTCGCTCGGCCATGTGGTTCACGGCGCCGCCGAGCTCGTCGATCTCGTCGGCGATGCGTGACGGCACCGCAACGCGGTGGGCGAGCTCGCCGTCGGCGATGCGGCCCACGCTGGTCTCGAGCGTGGCGATGCGGGAGGTCAGCGATCGCGATAGCCGCCTGGCCCCGAGCCCGAACGCGGCGGCGAACAGCAGCGTGATCGCGGCACCGATGCCGAGCAGCTGCGGCGGCGCGGCCACGACGTGGGCCAGCGCGACGATCTCGCCCTCGGCGTCGGTCAGGGGGAACACCACGATCGGGTGCTCGCCCTGGCGATGCACGATGGGGCGCCCGCGTCGGAGTCGACGCTCGCGCTGCATGAAGCGCCCCGGGACGTGCTCGGGACCCTGGCCCGCCACGCGGTCGCCGTCGGGGGTGTAGATGGCCGTGCGCGTGCCGAGCCGGTCATCGAAGCGTCGCAGCGTGGTCGTGAGCGCGGCGGGGTCGGCGAGCTGGGCGACCCAGCCGTCGTTGTCGGTCTCGAGCAACTCGAGCGCCTCCGAGACCCACTCGTTGCCGAGCGCCCGGGCCAGCAGCCAGCCACCGCTGCCGACCAGCACCGCCGCGACCACGAACGTCAGCACGAACGTGCCGTAGATGCGCCGGAACAGGCTCGAGCGCCGCTGCGGCGCTGAGCGGCTCATCCGTCGTCTCCGCCGCCCAGCACGTAGCCCACGCCGCGGATGGTCCGCACCAACGTCGTCCCGCTCGGCGACGCCGCACCGAGGGCGGCGCGGATCTTCGACATGTGCACGTCGACCGAGCGATCGACCGCCGGGTCGAAATCGACCGGCGGCTCGCCGCGCAGCCGCCGGACGTCGTTGTAGATCTGTTCGCGAGGCAGCACCTTGCCGGCCGAGCGCGCGAGCACCCACAGCAGGTCGAACTGGAACGCGGTCAACTCGATGGCGTGGCCCTCGAAGCTGGCGGTGTGGCGATCGCGATCGATCACCAGCGCGCCGAACTCGATCAGCTGCGCGGGCTCCCCCGGTGCCGGCGGACCGCCGCGGCGCAGCACCGCGCGCATGCGCGCGAGCAGCTCGCGGGGGCTGAAGGGCTTGGGCATGTAGTCGTCGGCGCCGAGCTCGAGGCCGACGATGCGGTCGACCTCCTCGCCGCGCGCGGTCAGCATGATGATCGGCACGTCGCTGCTCTGTCGCAGCTGTTGGCACAGTGCGAGGCCGTCCATGCCCGGCAGCATCAGGTCGAGCAGCACGATCTCGTGCTCGCCGGCCCGCGCGCGCTCGAGCCCCGCGGCGCCGTCGGCGATGATCTCGACCTCGGCGCCATGGCCTTGGAGGTACTCGGCGGTGCGATCCGCCAGCTTCACGTCTTCGATGAGCAGGACTCGCACGGTGTGATCGGGAGTCTGCCACCTCCATGCCCCGGCGAGCACCGGCAGGGCCGTAAAGCCGCGGTGAAGGCCACGCACGCCGCCGCCGGCGACCCTGCGCACCGGCGGGCCGGGCCGCTCGTTGCCCCGCCGCGCGGCGGGCTGCTACGCTGCGCTCGCCGTGCAGTACCGATGCAGCGCCTGCCATCATGCGTTCGAGGCCGATGCGTCGCCGGGTGAGTGCCCGCGGTGTCACGTCGAGGCCGGACTCGAGCGGCACCACGCACCCGCGCCGCCGATGAAGCTGTTCGGGCTGCTGCTGGGCGCGGTGTTGGTGGCGAGCGCGGTCGGTGGGGTGCTCGGCTTCGTCATGGGTCACGAGCGCGGCGCGACGCCCTCATCGCGATGACGCCGGCGCTTCGCCCCATGGGCGCCCGGGGCGGTCGGGGCGTCCGAACGTTCGCGCGCTGCGGTGCCATCTGATAGTCTCGTGGGCCGAGCCCGAGGCCATTGATCGTCCGCTGCGCGAGTTGCAACACCGAGTTCGCGCTCGATGACCGCCAGGTCGGTCCAGATGGCGCGTCGGTGCGTTGTCTGTCGTGCGCCGCGGTGTTCCGCGTGAGCGCCTCCGACGTCGCAGCGCAGCCGCCGTGGCAGGTGCGCACGATCGACGACCTGCTGTTCACCGCGCCCGACCTCGCGACGCTGCGGGCGTGGATCCTCGAGGGGCGTCTCCACCCCGACGACCGTGTCTCGCGCTCCGGTCGTCACTTCGTGCGGCTGGGCGAGATGCCCGAATTCGCCACCGCGTTCGCCGGCTTTCCCGGGCTGCCGAGCCTCGTCGAGCCCCGCGATCGACCGCCGAGCGAGCGCTCGGCGCTCGACCTGCTGGGGCCGCCGCCGGCGTTCGGCACCCACGCGGGCGAGGACGACAGCGCCGCGCTGGCCGGTGTGCCCGAGCCCGCAGCGACCGATCGCTCGTCGGCGCTCGAGCAGGTGGTCTCGCGCGCGGCGGCCAGCTCGGCGTCGGCCCACCCGGTGCTCGGCGAGGCGGTCGAAGGCACCGGTGAGATCGCGATCCCGACCATGCGCGCGCCGGCGAAGGAGATCGAGCGCAGCTCGGCCTCCGCGTCGAGTGTCGCGGCGGTCGAGCGCGAGCGGGCCGCACCCGCGCCGCCGCCGGCTCCGCGCAGCGGCACCCTCGCGCCCCCGCGCAGCGGCGCGACCCCGACCGCCGTGCACGACGATCGCAGCGGTCGCGCGCTGTCGATGCTCGACGTCGTCACGCACCACGTTCGGCCCATCACCGGGCCGTCGCCCGAGGGCGCGCGCAGGCCCGCCGCGCCCGCGCCCCCGCCACCGCCGGTCGCACCGCCGCCCGCCGCTGCTGCGGGCGAGGCCGCGACGGTGCCGCGCAGCGAGCCGGTGGCCGCGCCCGCGTTGCACCTCGAGCCCAGCGAGCCGCGGCGTCGGCGGGGCGCGTGGCCGGTGTGGGCCGCGCTCGGCATCCTCGCGGGCGCCGCGGTGGTGTTCGGCATCCCGCAGGTGCGCGCGCGCGTGTTCGGGACGCCGCTGCCGACCGAGGCCGTGATCGCCGAGCCGGTGCGCGACGATGCGCCGTTGCTCGCCGACGCCGACGCGGCGATCGTCGCCGCCGATCCGACTGCGCTGGCCCGCGCCGACGCGGCGCTCGAGGTTGCGATCGCCGGCGGTGCATCGGCGCTCGGCGACGCCCAGGCCGAGGTGTTGGCGACGCGCGCACTCGTGCACGAGCTATGGGGCGCGGTCGATCCGGCGATGCGTGCCGACGCCCGCTTCTGGGCGCAGGAGGACGCGGGCCGGGCCGCAGGTCTGCTCGATGCCGCCGCCGGCGATGGCACCTCGCGACGCATGCGCGCTGCGGTGCTGCTGCGGGTCGCGCAGGGGCGCAGCGACGCCGACGGCCTCGCGCTCACCGATCAGCCCGAGCTGTCGGCACTGCTGGCAGCCGCGCCGCTGCTGCGCGACGCCAAGGCCGAGCTCGCCGGGCCGGCACGCGACGCCCTGCAGTCGCTCGCGCGGCCGACGACGCTGGCGCGGCTGGTGCTCGCGCTCGATCGGCTGCACGCCGGTGACCGTGAGCGCGCGCGTGCGATCGCCGAGGCAGTGCTTGCGCAGGCGCCCGGACAACCCGTCGCGCGTGCCATCGTGCGGGCGCTCGAGCTGCCGGCGACCGTGGCCCAGGCCACGCCCGAGGCGGTCGCTCCCGTCGCCACGACGGTGGTCGAGCCGACCGCTGGCCAGGGCACCGCGCCCGAGGCGGTCGGCGAGTCACCCGATCGCCTCATCGATCGCGGGTGCCGCAAGTCGGAGTCCGGTGACGCACCGGGGGCCATCGCGCTGCTGCGCAAGGCGCTGGAGAAGAAGCCCGGTGATCTCGACGGGCTCCTGTGTCTCGGCGACGCGTACAGCCGCAGCGGCGCCTACGACAACGCGCTCAAGTCCTACGCCAAGCTACTCGAGCGCTCGCCCAACATGATGTCGGGGCTGCAGGGCGCGGGTAAGGCCGCGGCCAAGCTCGGACGCACGGCCAAGGCGGTCGGGTACTACAAGCGATTGCTCGAGCACGATCCGTCGCACGCGCAGGCCCGCGCGTACGTCGACGCGCACGCGGGCGAGGCGGATGGGGCCGGCGATGCCGGCGAAACGGGCTGACTGGGAGGGGGCGCGTGGGCGAGGCGGACAACGACGACGGATTGAGTTGGGATGACCTGCAGACGCAACGCGAGGCCCAGGCGCGTCGCTCGGCGCAGCTGAGCCCCGCCGAGCGCGAGGCGCTGCGGAAGCTGCATCTCATGCACTGCCCCAAGTGCGGCATGGAGCTGAGCGAGATCACGTTCCGCGGTGTGAAGGTCGACAAGTGCTTCGCCTGCGGCGGCGTCTGGCTGGACGACGGCGAGCTCGAGGAGCTCGCCGGGAAGCCGGGCTTCTTCGAGGCGCTGCGCCGCCTGTTCGCCGGTGCGTGAGCGCCAGCGGCGGCCCACCGCCGCGCTAGCGAGGTACTAGGCTGTGTCCGGTTTCCCATCAAGCCCCGAAGATGCGTAGATAGCGGTGGATGAAGGCAAGCCGGACCATCCCGCCGAAGTTGATGGCGGTCTTCTCGAAGCGGGTCACCACGCGTCGCGACTCCTTGAGCCAGCCGATGAGGCACTCGACGATGCTGCGGCGCCTGTAGAGGCGCTTGTTGAAGGCGACCGGGCGCAGCGCTCGAGTCTCGTTGGGCTTCGTGGGGATCACTGGTGTGATCCCCAGGGCGAGGAGATACCTATCGATCCACTCCGCGCGGTAGCCCTTGTCGCCTGCGAGTGCCAACGGCCACTCCATGACGACACCTCGATCATCATGCAGTGCTTCGTCAGCACCTTGAAGGACCGGCGCGAGCATCGGTCCGTCGTGGGCTTGTCCGGCGCTGAGCTCGAAGTGGAGTGGGTGGCCCTCAACGTCACACAGGATGTGGATCTTCGTGCCCCAGCCCCGCGGAGCGCCCCAGAGCGTGATCCGCTGGCTCCTGCGGATCGGATCTTTTTCCCCCCGCCGCTGCTGCAGCGCGCAGCTCGAATCGATGTCCCGTCGATGCACCACAACTCGGAGGGGTCCGCGTCGTGCGGGACGGCGATGCTCCGCAATCGCCGAAGTACGCGGTCGAACGTCTCGTCCTTCGTCCACTTGTCGAAGAAGTCCCAGGCGGTCGACCATGGGCCGAAGCACTCCGGTAGGTCTCGCCACGGAGCCCCAGTTCGCAACACCCAGAAGATCGCGTCGAGCATGAGACGACGATCCCGCGGCCGCCGACCGGTCTTGAAGTTGTTCGTCGGGAACAGGTCCCCGATCAGCTCCCACTGCGCGTCGGTAAGGCGGTGGCGAGGCATGCCCGTCGTGGTCATGCCCCCTTGGATCACGGATCCCCGATCCGCCCAAGGACTTGACGGTTTCGGGGAAACCGGACACAGCCTAGTACCTCGACACAGCGATAGTGACGGGCCATAACACCGCCCTGACCGCGCCTCGCTGCGTTGCCGCACCTTGAAATACGCCCGGTATTCCGGCGGCACGGCGCCTTGCGGAGTCGCGGCCATGACGGCGTTCTGACCCATCACTATCGCTGTGTCGAGGTACTAGTCGCCGTAGCTGCGGGCGAGCGCCCGCAGCAGCGCGACCACCGAGCCGTCGTCGAAGCCATGCAGATCGTCGCCGAACTCGAGCGTGGCACCGGTCGGCGCGAGCGACAGCTGTAGGGTGGGGAACGGCAGGCACGCGTCGAGCAAGCCCTCGCCGTGCTGCTCGAGCGCGCGGACCGAGCCCTGCACGCGATGCGTCCGCGCCAGTGGATGGTTGGGTCGTACGTTGCCCTCGCCCGGGCACAGCACCACGTCGGCGCGGCCGTGTGTGGCCCCGCCGAGCCGCGCGCCGACGTGGATCCGCTCGCCGCGGACGTGGGCCTTGAGCTCGAGCGGCAGGCCACGCAGCTGGCCGCGCACCGCGTGGAGCAGCGGCGCGCGACGGCCGTCGCCGGCGACGGTGGTGTGCTCGAGCGCGAGCGTGGCCGCGATGGTGTCGAACACCGCTGCGATCGGGCGCGTCGGCGGTCGGGCCGGGGCGCGCACGCCGTCCAGATCGACGAGGAACAGGAGGAGGCCGGCGGCAGACATCATCACCAGCTGCGGACTCGACCAACCCACGCCCGCCACCAACACCAACGCGAAGCCGATGCCGCGGTCGCGCGCGTCGTCCGAGCCCAGCGAGCCGCCGGCGGTCTGCAGCGCCAGGAACGCGCCGACCATGACCACCAGCAGCACCGGCGTCGACACGTACTCGGGGTACGGCGGCGTGAAGCCCAGCATCGACTGGGCGAGCGGCCCGAGCCCGTCCTCGAGCTTGCCGAAGCTGCCGCGGTAGACGAGGTAGAGCGTGGCCACCGACAGCGCCGACAGGCCGGTCATCACGATCGCGATGCCCCGCGGCGGGCGCGGGCGCAGTAGCACGGTGAGGGCGGCGGCGGCGGCCACGAGCAGGCCGAGGAACACCGCGCGCAGGCCCGGCGGCACCGCGGCCTGACCGAGCGCGAACGGACCCGACGCTAGCGCGCGCACACCGAGCGGCAGCCACAGCACCACCGCGGCCCAGCGGATGCGCGAGCGTGGCTCGCTCACCAGCTCGAGCAGCGCCAGCGCGAAGGTGGCGAGCAGCACCGCGATCACCGTGATGCCGTGGGCGAGCATCACCTCGCGCGGCGCCTCGCGCAGCTGCGCGAGATGACCCCAGCTCGCGGCCGACACCGCGACCGCGATGGTTGCCGCGATCGGCCAACGCCACCACGGTCGCGATCGATCGCGGGCGAGCCCGACCGCGATCACGGCGCAGGCCAGCACGCACAGCATCGCGACGAAGTGATGCAGCAGGAACTCACCGTGCAGCGCCAGCCCGACGCTGGTCATGCGCCGCGACAGCGGCCACAGGATCGACACCTGCCAGGTCAGGAACACCGCCGCGGCGACCAGCACCCGCCGGCGCAGCACCCACAGGGCCGCGAGCCCCACGGTGACCCCGGTCGCCGCCGCGAGGTAGACCCAGGGGCCCTCCTGCGAGGCCAACGTGAGCTGGTCGAGCCGCTCCATCCCGAGCACGGCGCTCGCGAGGACCTGCAGCAGGCCACCGACGAGGGCGAACGCGGTGAGCGTGGCTGCGGTCGATCGTGCGTCCACGGTCGCTCGGAAGAGCCTGGTGTAGCACGAACGAGCGCACGCTTTCGGCCTCGGGTGCCCGCTTGGCGCCGGTTTCTTGGCCCCCGGGCTCGAGTTGTCCTACATGTAGGCACATGTTCGGATCCGGGCTGATCTCAGGGGCGATGGCGGCGATCCTCGCGGGGGTCCTGGCGGCGGCGAGCCCCACGGCCGCGCCGGTCGGGCCGCGGCCCGTGCTCGAGCACGCCTACACGATCGTGCTCGATGCCGGGCACGGCGGCACCAACTCCGGCTGCGCGAACGGCCGCGGCGACGTGCACGAGAAGGACGTCAGCCTCGCGCTCGTGCGGGAGGTCCGCGCGATCCTCGAGGAGCGGCTGCCCCACGCAAAGGTGGTGCTGACCCGCGACGACGACCGCACGCTCGCGCTGGCCGATCGCGTCGCGCTGGCCAATGAGGACGGCGCGGATGTGTTCGTCAGCATCCACGCCAATGCGTCGCCGCGCCACGACCAGAGCGGCTTCGAGACCTACGTGCTCGACGCCAAGGCCAGCAGCCTCGACGCGGCCATCACTGCGCGGCGCGAGAACGCCGGCGAGGGCACCGCACCGGTCGCCGGCGGGGCCACGCCGCAGGCCCAGGCGATGGTCGAGCAGCTGCGGGCCGCCGCCCACCGCAACGCCGCGGTCGCGCTCGCGGCCGCGATCCAACAGGGCCAGGCGGAGCGCTTCCCCGGCCGCGCCAACCGGGGCGTGCGCCAGGCCAGCTTCGACGTGCTGCTCGGGGTGCACATGCCGGCGGTGCTGTTCGAGGCCGGATTCCTCGATCACGACGCGGACCACCGCGTGCTGGTCGACGGTCCGCAGCGCCACGAGATCGCCATCGGCGTCGCCGAGGCACTGATCGAGCAGTACCGCCGCGCCCAGCGAGTGCGGCCGATCGGTCGCGCGCCGCAGGGCGGCGAGTCGTCGGCGCCGGCGCGCTGAGGTGATCGAGCTACTAGAAGCGGGCCAGCACCGCGGTGACGTTGTCGCGCCCGCCGGCCGCGTTGGCCTGCTCGATGAGCCGCAGCACCACGGCCTCCACCGGCAGGTGGGTCGCCCGCAGCGCGGCCGTGAGCGCGTCGTCGTCGAGCATGTCGTAGAGCCCGTCGGTGCACAGCAGCAGCTGATCGTCGATGCGCAGCTCGATGCGGCGCAGCTCGATGTCGAGATCGTCGGTCTTGCCGCCGACCGCGTTGACGAGCACGTGCGATAGTCGCGAGTGGGCGGCCTCCTGGGGCGTCAGCAGGTTGCCGTCGACCATCTGCTGCGCGAGCGTGTGGTCGATGGTCAGCCGATGCAGCTCGTCGTCGCGCATGAGGTACGCGCGACTGTCCCCGACGTGCACCAGCAGCAGCTCGGGCCAGGCCACGTAGGCCATGGTCAGCGTGGTGCCGAGGGACTTGTCGAGCGCCTTGCGCTCCGCCACCCGACGCACGCGTTGCTGTGCGGTGCGCACCGCGTCCTGTAGCCCCTGCGCCAGCTCGTCGCTGCTGCACTCGCTGCGCCGCTGCACCCACGGCATCGCCTCGAAGCAGTAGTGGGCCATCGCATCGATGGTCACCGCGCTCGCGACCTCGCCACCGCCGTGGCCACCGATGCCATCGGCGACCACGAGGATGCGACCCTGGGGCGTGTCGACCAGGCGCGTGCCGGCCTGCGCGGGCAGGCTCGAGCCCTCGATGAGCAACGATCGCTCGAGCGCTGCGACCAGGAACTGATCCTGGTTGTTCTTGCGCACGCGACCGACATCGGTCGCGCCGAACACCTCGGCGACGACCGCGGGGTTGGCCGCGATCGCGCTGGCGTCCGCGAGGCTGCGCAGCCCGAAGGTCGGACTCGACGACAGCAGCTTGAGCGTGCGGTTCGCGGTGCTCGAGCTGGGCTGGGTGTCCCCGGGGTTGGCGTCGTCGCTCACCCCCCGTTGATACCGCCGATCCGTGCGGCGCGTCGACGACCGCGGCGCGCTTTGGGGCGCTGGCACCTCGATCGCGGGTTCGGGCACGCGTCCGTGATCCGAGCGGCCCGACGGGCCTCCAACGCAGGCGAAGGAGGTGGCGGCGCCCGCTTCGGTGACCCGCCGCCAACACCGCCCATGTCGATCCACGACACCGACCGCGAACAGCTCCTGCGCGCCCTCGACGACGAACCCGCCGCCCGTCGTGCGCTCGCCCATCGGCTCTACCTCGCGATCCGGCGCGAGGTCGCGTGTCAGCTCGCGCTGCGCCATCGTCACGGCTACGGCGAGGCCGACGAGCTGCCGCAGGATCTCGTGCAGGACGTGATGCTGTACCTCTTCGAGCGCGACGGGCAGGAGCTGCTGCGCTGGGACCCCGCGCGCGGCCGCTCGCTCGACAGCTTCGTGCGCCTGCTGGCGCGTCGCCGCGTGCATCGTCGGCTGGGTCGACCGCGCCTGCACGTGGTCGCGGCCCCGGGCGATGCCGACGAGCTCGTCGACCCCGCGGCGCAGCTGGCCGTGCGCCGCGAGCTCGAGCTGCTGCTCCAACGCTTGCGCGTGCAACCGAACAGCCGCGACGCGCGGCTGTTCGAGCTGTTGTTTGCAGGCGAGCACGCGGTCGAGGACGTGGCCCGAGCGCTGGGCATGACCACGGGGGCGGTCACGGCGTGGCGCTACCGCGTGCGTCGCCACGCGCGCTCGCTGGATCTCGTCGGCGAGGCGCCGCAGCGCGCCGCGAGCTGAGGCGTGAGCGATCGTGCCGGCAGCTCAGCCCTCGGCGGGCGGTGCCGAGGTGGTCGAGCCAGCGCCGAAGAACTCGAGACTCGCGGGCGCGCCGGGGATCTGGATCGCGGTGGTCGTGACCTGGTTGTCGACGAAGTCGATCTCGAACAGGTCGCCCGCGCGCGCGAAGCCGTAGGCGCGGCCGGCCCAGAACGCCAGCCCGAACACCTCGGGGTAGGGCACCGTGCCGAAGTTCGCCAGCAGCGTGCCGTCGCTGGGGTCGAGCTCGATCACGCAGTCGAGCGTACCGCACAGGTCGCCGCCGGTGACGGTGAGATAGGTGCCGCCGCCGGCGACCGCGACCAGGTCGCCACTCGACGCCAGCCCACCGGCGAGGGTACCGAGCGGCGTGACCGCGCCGCTCTGGGTGTCGATGCGGATGTAGTCGGCATCGACGAAGCCGACCAGCGCCTCACGATCGGGGTCGACGGTGCCGGCGGGCACGAACGACAGCGAGGTCGGATACTCGCCGTCGGCGATGTGCGTGCAGGCGGCGGTGGTGCGATCGATCGACCACAGCGAGCCGAACGCGGCGCCGTACATGTTCGAGTCGGCATCCAGCGCGATGTCGATGATCGACGCGTCGCAGCCGACGAAGTCACCCACCACGGTGACTTGCTTGGTGGTGGGATCGAGCCGGTACAGCGTGGTCGCGCTGTGGCCGAAGACCTCGGCGATCTCCGACACGCCGCCGCTGTCACCGGCGGCGTCGAGCTTCATGCCGGTCGGGTCACCGTCGTCGCCGCTGCTCGACTCGGAGCCGGCGCCGATCGTGGTCGACAGCGTCGCGATGCCGGTGGTCTGCTCGTCGCGCGGCGTGACCGTGCACGCCGACGACATCAGCAGGAACGACAGCAACCGCGACGGGCTCAAGCGTGGGCGACGCATCGACGTGGCCAACGCTACTGCAAGTCCTGTCACGGCGGGGCGAGCAACGGGAATCGAACCCGTGACCTCTGGAATCACAATCCAGCGCTCTAACCAACTGAGCTATGCTCGCCGTGCGGGGGCGACTGTCTAGCACAGCCGACGCGGCTGGCGCCAGCCCTGGTTTTCGACCCCAGCGCGTGCCCGCGGGTGATCGCGCTCGTGATGGGGCTGCAGGGGGTGTCTGGGGCTTGGGGCCGCTTGCGCCCGCTGGCGCGTGGCCATGGGCTGGGTGCACGCGGGGCGGTGACGGTGCCTCGTCCCGTCACGGCCGGGGCGCGCGATCGGGATCGTGCTGCCGTAGCCAGGCCTCGATCTCCTGCACCGCGGCGGCCCGCCCGACGGCGCCCGGGCGCTGGGCGTCGATCGCGAGATAGGCCCCGCGCGCGGTGCGGGCCAGGGCGATCGCCGTGCGCGCGTCGCTGGCCACCAGCGCTCGCGCGTAGGCGAAGTCGATCTCCGCGCGCGCAGCCGCGTCCTGGCTGTGTTCGAGCAGCAGCCACGCGCGCTCGAGGGTGGCGCGAGCGGGCTCGATCTGGCCCAGCTCGAGCTCCGCGAGGCCGCGGCCGCGCAGCGAGTTCGCCAGGTGGGCGGGGTGGGTCGCCTTGCCGGCCTCGCGCAGTCGCACCGCGAGATCGAACTGCGTGCGGGCCTGCGCCCAGTCCTTCGCGACCGCGAACACCTCGCCGAGATCGTGGTGCGAGCCGGCGATCACCGCGTGGCCCTGCGGCAGCGCGGCCTCGCGGATCTCGGTGGCCTGTCGCAGCAGCGCGGCGGCCCCGGCGGGGTCGCCACGGCGCAACAACACGATGCCGCGCGAGTGCAGCGCGTTGGCGACCCGCGGGTGCCTGCCACCATAGCGCGCGCGAACGATCTGCTCGGCCTCGCCGAGCGCCGCATCGGCGGCGTCGTACGTGCCGGCGTCGGTGAGCGCGGTGCCGAGGTTGAGCAGGCTGTCGGCGATGCGTGGGTCGCCGGTGGGCAGGTGCTCGCGCCGCAGCGCCAGCGCGCGCTCGTGCTCGGCGACCGCCTGCTCGATCGCGCCGCGGCGCCGCGCCGCGACGCCGAGGTTCTCGTGCAGGTCGGCCTCGACCAGCGCGTCACCACCGATGCGCTTGAGCGTGTGGGTGGTCGAGGCCGCGAGGTCCTCGGCCTCGCGCGCGCGCCCGGGCATCGCCGAGACCACCCACACCAGGTCCTTGTCGGCCTCGGCGCGGACCAGATCCGCACCGCCCTCGTCGGCGGTCCACGCCGCCTCGCGCAGGCTGCGTTCGGCGGCCTCGCCGTCATCGAGCGCGAGCTGGGTGCGGCCGAGCAGCACCAGCGCCTGCGCGATGGTGCCGGGGTCGGCGGTGCTGCGGGCCGCGGTCACGGCGGCCTCGGCGGTCTGCAGCGCCTCGCGGTAGTGGGCCAGGCGCAGCTGCTGCAGGCCCGCGGCCAGCTGATCGTCGACCTCGGCCAGCGCCGCGGCCTGCTCGCCGCTCGGCACCGGCTCGCGCGAGAGCAACGCCTGTCGATCGGCGCACGGCTCGAACGACGGCAGCGACGAGGTCGCGGTCACGGCCTGCGCGACCGCGTCGTCGTCGGCGTGGGCGAGCAGCCGCGTGAGCGCGCGGACGTCCTTGAGTCGCCGCTCGAGGCACGCGACCTGACGGTCGAGCATGTCCTGCGACTGCTCCTTGCGGATCGCGGTGGCCTCGCACGCGTCGGTGTGCAGGGCGACGAAGCGCGCCGCGTGTTCGTCGAGCAGCGCGGTGGTCGACGCCAGCGCGTCGGTGGCGAACGGCAGCGTGCTGCCGGCGAAGCCCTGCTCGAGCGCGGCGCGGACGGTGGGATCCCAGATGCCCTCGAGCTTGCGCTCGGCCCCGCGACAGACCGCCTCGTCGGGCCGCAGGCTCGACAGCATCAGCGCACCGGCCCCGAGCACGCCGCCGGCGACGGCGATCAGCGCGAAGCGACGCTGCCTGGCGGCGGGGTCGGCCGCCAGCGCGGCCAGCAGCGCGCGCATGTCGGGCCAGCGCTGATCGGGGTCGGTGGCGAGCCCGCGCAGCACCACCTTGCGCAGCCACGCCGGCACCGTCGGGCCCTCGCGCGACGGCTCGCGCACGCGGCCCCGCACGACGTTGAAGGCGATCTCGGGCACGCGCTCGCCCGCGAACGGTCGCTCGCCGTAGAGCGCCTCGTACAGCGAGACGCAGAACGAGAACTGATCGGTGCGCGCGTCCAGGGGCGCGCCGGTGTGCTGCTCCGGGGCCATGTACGCGGGCGTGCCCATGACCGCACCGGCCTGGGTGAGCTGCACCGACGCCGAGCTCTGCGTGAGTCGTTCCGCGGGCACCTCGTCGACGTTGCGCTCGACGGTGGGGTCGGTGCCGGCCGTGCGGGCGAGCCCGAAGTCGAGCACGCGCACGCGGGCATCGTTGCCGACCAGCATGTTCTCGGGCTTGAAGTCGCGGTGGACGACGCCTGCGGCGTGGGCCGCAGCGAGGCCCTCGGCGGCCTGTCGCCACACCGGCAGCACCTCGCGCCACGTGCGTCGCTCGCTCTGCAGCCACTTCGCCGCGTCGATGCCGTCGACGAACTCCATCGCGACGAAGACCTGATCCTCGAAGGTGCCGACGTCGTGCACCGCGATCACGCTGGGGTGGTTGAGCCGCGCGAGCGCCTGGGCTTCGCGCAGCAGCCGTGCCCGTGCAATCTCGGCGCGACCGCGGGCGCCCGGACGCAGCAGCTTGAGCGCGATCTTGCGGTCGAGTTCGGGATCGTAGGCGGCGTAGACGATGCCCATGCCGCCGGTGCCGATCTTGTCGAGCACCACGTAGCGGCCGACGATGTCGCCGCGCAACAGGAACGCCGGCGCGCTCCGACCCGGCGTGGGCGCCTCGAGGGCCGGCGCCAGGCCGGGGGTGGTCTCGGCCGGCGTGTGTGGCGAGGGTTGCGACACCTGGGGCGGGGGTCCGGTCTCTGGGATCCTATGACAGCGCCGCCTCGGATGCGCGCCCGCTCCGGCGGCCCGTGCCCGTGCGGTGGCGGATGCGGCGACGCCACGCCCTGCGCGCGCGATCGTTGCATGGGCCGGAGGCGGCCGAGCGCGCCCGGATTCGCCGGATTGGTGGCACTTGGTCGGTGCGGGCGCTACGCTGCCTTGGTTATGCGTAGCGCGTTGGTCGTGGCGATGGCGTGGTTGAGCGCGGCCTGTGCCGGCATCGAGGGCACCGAGGTCAGCACTGGCTCGCAGAACGACGGCGGCAGCACCGGCGGGGCCTCCGCGAGCGCGACCGCGAGCGACGGCGGAGCGACGACCGACAACACCAGCGCCGATCCCAGCACCAGCGGGCTGACGGCGGCCGACACCAGCGCAGGCGGCGAGACCTCGGGCATCGGCGACTCCGGCAGCGGTTCGAGCAGTGACTCGGGCAGTGACTCGGGCAGTGGTTCGGGCAGCGACTCGGGCAGTGACTCGGGCAGTGGTTCGGGCAGCGACTCGGGCAGCGACTCGGGTAGCGACTCGGGCAGTACGGGAAGTGACTCCGGCACCAGCTCGGGCACCGGCGGCGGTCCGGCCTAGCCGGCGGCGGCCTGGCTGTGCGCCCGAGGATCGGCCGAGCGCGCGGGGACGCCGACGCGGCGACGTGGTGATCGATCGTCGAGCGCGGCGAGTTTCGTCGCGCAGTGGCGGCTGAGCTCGTCGTGCTCCGCGTCGTGGAGCGCCGCGAGTCGGATCTGCGCGGCCAACAGCGACGCGCGGGCAAGCGCGGGCTGGCCACGAGCACCCGCCAGCGCGACGTCGGCCCGGATCAGATCGCGGCGCACCAACAATGTGGCCGCCGCATCGCGCACGCCATCGGCGTGGCGCAGTGCATCCGCGGCCGCCGCGAATCGGCCGCGCGCGAGTTCGGCTTCGGCGGCCGCGAGCCACGAGTCGGCCGCCAACCAGTTGCCGTCGCCGAACGCGGTCTCGAAGCGCCCTGCGGCCTCGCGGGCGTGCGTGGCGGCGTCGTGCCACCGTCCGCGCAGGGCAGCGAGCTCGGCGTGGGCATCGGCGACGTAGGCCCAGCTGGCATGGTCGCGATCATAGACCCGCGCGAACACCACCTCGGCCGCCAGCAGGTCGCGCTCGCCGTCGTCGCTGCGACCGGCTGCGAGCTCGGCATTGGCGAGGTTCAGCAGCGTGGCGCCGCGGTCGGCCTCGCCGTCGGCCGGCGTCGCCGCGATCGCCTCGCGGTAGCTCGCCACCGCGCGATCGATGTCGCCCTCGAGCGCGGCGACGTGGGCCAGCGAGTTGTGCACCTGCGCGAGCAACAAGCGCTCCCCGTGCACCTCCAGCAGCTCGCGCGCCACCACCAGCTCGGCGGTGGCCTCACGGGCGCGATCGAGGTTGACGTAGTACTGCCCGAGCAGCCGGTGACCATCGGCGACCGCACGACTGCGGGGTCCCGCGGCCGTACCGGCGAGCGCGATGAACCCCTTGGCCCACGCCTCGAAGCCGGTGAGCTCGCCGGCGACCAGGCGGGCCTCGGCCGCGAGCACCTGCATGCGCAGGGACAGCGCGCTGGTCTCGAGGCCGGCACGCTCGAGCTCGGCGAGCGCCAGCTGGGCCTGCGCGATGGTGGTGGCGGGGTCGAACGCCCGCACGGCGATCCTCGCGTCGGCGGCACGACGGCGCGCGCGTGCCATCGGATCGACGGGATCGCCGAGCACGGCGTCGGCGGTGCGCAGCCAGTCGGCCGCACCGTCGAGGTCGCCGTGGAGCAGCGCCGTCTCCTCGGCGAGGTCGAGCGCGACGCGGTGCGCCAAGGCATCCGCCCGCACGCCACGGGCCAGCGCGAAGGCAGCCTCGAGATCACGCCGGCCCGACGCCCAGTCGCCGCGGTGGCGCGCCGAGCCGTGTCGCCACAGCGCCACGCGGGCCTGCAGCTCGAGATCGTCGCCGTCGGCGTTCTCATCGAGCCACGCGAGGTCGTGTTCGAGCGCGTCGAACTCGAGCGTCAGCGTGTGCACGGTGG
This sequence comes from Deltaproteobacteria bacterium, assembly GCA_016709225.1. Taxonomy (NCBI): domain Bacteria; kingdom Pseudomonadati; phylum Myxococcota; class Myxococcia; species Deltaproteobacteria bacterium. Next base: position 389,167 of record JADJEE010000001.1, read on the forward strand.
CCGCGTGCAGGTGCGCGAGCACGTCGTCGCTGCGCGTGGCGCCGCGCGGGCTGGCCTGGGTGGCGCAGTGGGCCGGATCGGCGAGATCCGAGACCGCCGCGAGCGCTTCGTCACCGCCCTGCTGCGGCAACGCCCGCAGCACCGCGGTGAAGTCGGCGAAGTCGGCCGCAAGGCAGCGCGCCACCGCAGCGCGCCGCGGCGTGGGGACGTCGCACACGCCCGCGGCCGCGGCCCGCCAGCCCTCCGCATGACGATCGGCGAGCGTGGTCAGCGTCGCCCGCACCGGTGCCACGACCTCGGCCGCGGCGAGTTCGGCCGCGAGCGCGTCGCGGTGGTGCGACCAGTCGCGGTGATGACCGTCGGCGGCCGCGCCGACGCCGTCGCAGCTCGAGGCATCGGCCCGCGGTCCGCCACCCAGCACGAGCACCGCGCCCAGGCCCATCACGACCGCCGCCGATCGCCCGCGCCAGCGGCCCCGCGGTCGTTGCATCGCGCGCAGCATCGCAGCGAGATCGCGGAAGCGGTCGCGGGGATGCGGCGACAGTCCCCGCACGATCGCGTCGGCGATCTCGGGCGCGAGCCCGGGCACCGCGTGGGGATCGATCCACGACTGCGCCATCTTGGCGCGGTAGAGCGCGGCACTCGAGCTGCCGGCCAGCGCGCGCGTGCCGAGCAGCGCCTCCAGCAGCGTGAGCGCGTAGGCGTAGACGTCGGTGCGCGCGTCGACCGGCTCGCCGCGGTGCTGCTCGGGGGCCATGTACTGCGGCGTACCGCCCATCCCCGCGGGGGTGTCGGCATCGCGGCGGTCGTCGTCGTCGGTGTCGAGATCGTCGCCGGTGTCGTCCTGTGCGGCCCAGCGCGCGAGTCCGAAGTCGAGGATCGCCGGCTGATCGTCGGTGCCGACGATGACGTTGCCGGGCTTGAAGTCGCAGTGGATGAGGCCCGCGGCGTGGGCGGCCGCGAGCCCGCGGCCGGCCGCCATCATCACGGCGAGCACGCGCTCGCGCGCGCGTCCCTCGGCGAGCCACGTCGCCAGCGTCGCGCCGTGCATGCGTTGCATGACGATGAACGCACGCTCGCCGCAGCAGCCCACGTCGAACACCGGCACCACGTTGGGGTGCTGCACGCTCGCGAGCGCCTGCGCCTCGCTGCGCAGGTCGAGCGCCGCGTGGTCGCCGGCGCGACGGCGTCGGACCAGCTTGATCGCGACCTCGCGATCCAGCAGCGGGTCGAAGGCGGCGTACACGACCCCGAAGCCCCCCGCGCCCAGGCGCTCACCCACGAGGTAGCGGCCGATCTGCCGGCGCTCGCCCCGGGCGGCGGCGGCCACCTGCTGAATCCAGGTGTCGGAGGGGCTGGGATCGTCGCCGCCACAGCGGGCGAAGAGCGCCGAGATCCCAACCGTGCCCGACAAGGGCGATGTCGTGCTCAACTCGCGCAAGGCCATGGCTCGATTCCCCGTGATCCGTGGGCGATCGACGCGGGATGCTGCAACCACCGCGCCGGCTCGAGGGCAGCTACGCGTCGCGACCCTGGTAGGATCGGCGCCCCGCCGATGGCCGAGCATCCGTCCGACCTGTGGTTGCTCGAGCGCTGGCGCGGCGGCGATGCGCGGGCCGGCGAGCAGCTGGTGCGACGCCACAGCGCGCGATTGCTGCGCTTCTTCGCCAACAAGGTCGGTGCCGGCGCCGAGGACCTCTGCCAGCAGACCTGGGCGTCGTGCATCGAGGCCCGCGATCGCATCGACGACGACGGCGGACGCCGCAGCTTCGCCAGCTATCTGTTCGCGGCCGCCCGCAATCGTCTGTTCAACTTCTATCGCGACCAGCAGCGCCACGCCGATCGCTTCGATCCATTGGTCACCACCGTGGCGCAGCTCACCGGCGGGACCAGCAGCCAGCTCGCGGTGCGCGAGGATCGACGACGCCTCCACGCCGCGCTGCAGTCGCTGCCGCTCGACGCCCAGATCGCGCTCGAGCTGCACTACTGGGAGCACCTGAGCGTGCGAGAGATCGGCGACGCGCTGGGCGTGCCCGAGGGCACCATCAAGGCGCGACTGTTCCGGGCGCGGGCACAGCTGCACGCGTTGCTGCACGACGCGCCTGCGGGCTAGTGTGTCGAGGTACTCGTCCGCGCTGGGGCGTTGCGGCGACCTCGAAAAAAAATTTCTGGCGCGATGCAACCGCACGGGCGTGCGCGGGTAGGGCCCTTCGAGGAGTCCATGACCCAACCACACCAGCGACTGCGTACTCTCCTGTTCCCCCTCAGCCTCGGCGCGCTGCTCGGACTGACCGCGTGCGATCCGAGCTTCGGTCCGCGTGACGTCGAAGCGCAGGCCGTCGATCGCGAGCAGATTCCCGATCTCGGCGGCTCCGAGGGTGGCCTCGAGGGTGGCTCCGACGGCCTCGAGCCGGCGGTCGACGACGCCGTGTGCCCGATCGACTGCGGTGGCGAGACCTGCGACGGCTGCGGCTTCGTCGAGCCGGCCTTCGACGTGCCCGAGTGCGGCGTCGACGAGATCGACGACGACACCGGCGAGGTGCCGCCGGCGCCCGAGCCCGAGCCCGAACCCGAACCTGGTGCGGGCAGCGACGGCGGCCTGCCGCTGCCCGAGCCCGACACGCCCGAGGGGCCGTGGGGCACCGGTGGCGTCGGCCTCGAGCAGGACGACGAACTCGGCTTCACCTCACCGCTACGCCCGAGCGCCGACAAGAAGAAGGGCAACTGCTACCCGCCGCTGCCGGCGGGCGCCAATCCGCTCGATGGCACCAAGCTCATCAGCATCCGCTGGATGGAGCAGTTCCGCACCGCGACGTGCAGCAACCCGTGGGTCAATGCACCGCTGACGTTCAACGATCTCACCGACGCGCAGGTCGATCAGATCATCGACAACTGCAAGGGCAAGCCGACCGAGATCGAGAAGCTCTTGTGCGTGGCAAAGGCCGTCGACGTGGCGGTCGATGGCACGGCCGACGCGAGCGGCGACAAGGTCTGCCGCCATCACATGGGCTCGCTCTACAAGGTGCTCAAGAAGATGGGCTACGGCAACACCGCGACCGGCTCGATGACGCACGGCTGGAACGAGGTCGCGATCGACACCAACGGTGACGGCGTGGTCGACACCATCGTCGTGCTCGACTCCTACAACAGCATCTACTACACCGTGCCGAAGTGATCGGCCGCTCGCGGGGGTCGACGGCGATCGGCGCCGTCGACCTCGCGACGACCGGGGTCTTGTCGCGCCGACGCGGGCGTGACAAGTTCGAGCGCCGCCCATGTCGTCCGCGCCGTCCCGCTCCCTCGAGACCTTTGCCAACCCTCGCCCGGGGCGTGACTACGAGATCCGCTTCGAGTGCCCCGAGTTCACCTGCCTGTGTCCGAAGACCGGCCAGCCCGACTTCGCGACCATCCGCATCCGCTACACGCCGGCGGACACCTGCGTCGAGCTCAAGAGCCTCAAGCTGTATCTGTGGTCCTACCGCAACGAGGGGGCGTTCCACGAGGCGGTGGTCAACGGCATCCTCGACGACCTCGTGGCCGCGGTGCAGCCGTTGCGGATGGTCGTCGAGGGTGACTTCCTCGTGCGCGGCGGCATCCGCACCGTGGTCGAGTGCCGGCACGGGCCGGGCATTGGCCGATGAACGGCGCGCCGCTGCCCGGCCGCGCGAGCGCGGCGGCGACCCTCGAGCACGCGCGCCGCTTCGGTGATTGCACGCGTCCGCTGGGCGCCAGTGGCCTCTGCACCGCACCGATCGCGATCGCGGCCGCACGCCTGCGTGACGACGACCCCGCCCACGCGCGCGTGCTGCAGGGCGGGCTCCTTCGCGGGCTTGGCCTGGTCGACTGCGGCGACGCCGACATGCAGCCGCAGGCGCAGCGGCTGGTGGGTCGGGTGCTCGCGCGGACGATCGCCGACGGCGGCGTGACGCGCGAGGCGGTGATCGTGCTGTTGACGGTGGCGAGCGCCTCGGCGCTGCCCGACGCGCTCGCGCGCCTCGGGCTCGCCCACGTCGACGTGGTGCTGCTGCGTGTCACGGATGGCGCCGATGTGGCGGGGCTGCGACGCGAGGCCGAGGCGTTGGCGTCGGCGCGGGCGCAAGGCCGCTTCGGCGCGCTCGGGCTCGCGCTCGACGCCGACGACCTGGTGATCGGCGATGCCAGTCCGCTCGCGCGTGCGCTCGTGATCGCCCAGCAACTCGCCGCCTCCGGACACGCGATCGCGGTGGTGCGCGTGGCGATGAACCTCTTCGAGACCGCGAGCCTGCGCGACGACGTCGCGTTGGCGGCCGCGGCCGCGGCCGGTGTCGCCGTGATTGCCACGCGGCCGCTCGCTCCGCGCGGCGCCGCGCTCACGAAGCTGGTGTCGGGCGCTCCCGATCCCGCGGTCCTGCACGCGCTGGCGGCGGTGCGCAAGCTCGAGGCCGAGTGGGTCGCGGGCCTCGGGCGCGCGATCAAGACCGGCGACGGCAGCGACGATGCGCGCGATCTGTTCCGCTGGGGGCAGCAGCTCGCGCGCACCTGGGCCGGGCCCGACGCCGCGCTGCCGTGGGCGCAGTGGGAGTCGCTGCGTCGCGATGTGATCGCGCCGCAGGTCGGTCGCGCCGCCGCGGCGCTGCTGTCCGCACTCGAGGGCGACGCGCGGGCAGAGTTCGCGCACTGGTGGCAGCGCTACGGCACCGCGCTGCACGACGCGTTCACGGCGATCGAGGCCGCGCTGCGCCGCGACGACGTGCACGGCCGCGTGCACGCGGCGCTGCGCGATGCGTTGCCCGAGGCCGCCGCCGCGCTGCCGCTGTCGCGCGCGGCCGTGTTCGCGGTCGCGAGCCGCCCGGTCGCCGCGGTCGCCGTCACGATGCGACAGCCGACGGAGCTGGTCGACATGCTCGGGCTCGCCGAGCTGGCGCCGTGGCTGCGGCCGGGGGCCGAGGCCGCCTTTGCGGCCGGGGCGTGGTCGGCGCAGGTGGCCCCGGCGCGGGCGCCCGATCGAGGACCATAGCCGCGCCGAACGGGCGCCGGGCCGCCATCGATGATGCTAAAACCGGCGCGGCGGAACCTACAGGCCACGTGGGTGCCCTAGCGCCCATCGGCCCCCGCCGACCGAAGGAGCCCCCCGCGCCATGATCCCCGTCGTCGTCGCAGCCATCGCCTCGTACGCCCACGCGGCCGACCCGTTCTCGTTCGAGTATCCGGGGCAGACCGACGCCTCCGGCGCGACCTACCTGGTCATCGTCGCCAACGACGACCTGCCGGCCTTCCAGGTCAGCATCTCGGGCGACGGCCAGACCATCAAGAAGAGCGTGCCGGCGCTCAAGGCCGGCGCCAAGCACAAGCTGACGTGGAAGCAGAAGTCGGGCACCGCGAAGTACCAGCTGGTGATCGACGGCGGCGAGGTGAGTGCCGACTTCGCGTTCGAGATGGTCAAGCCGGTCGCGGCCGGCAAGGTCGGCAAGCTCAAGGTCAAGAGCAGCCGCGAGGACGTCGTCAAGCGGCACAACGCCACCTACGAGACCTCGTTCGCGCTGACCAACTACGAGTACAAGGTCTACGACAGCGACGGCGACATCATCGCGCAGGCCGTGGTGGCCGACAATCCCGTGCCCGCCGGCGGCACGTTCACCGTGAAGTGGAGCAGCAACGCCGAGGTCTTCATGATCTACGTGCGCGGCGAGGACGAGCACGGCCGCTTCACGGAGTTCAAGCTGGTGCCGTGGTCGGTCGAGATCCCGCACACCGAGATCAACTTCGACTCCGGCAAGTTCGACGTGAAGAGCGACGAGTCCGCCAAGCTCGACGAAGCGGTCGCGGTGGCCTTCCACGAGCTCGACGCGCTGGAGAAGGTCAACGAGGCCGTGCAGGCCAACATCACGCCGCGGCTCTACATCGTCGGCTACACCGACACCGTCGGGCCCGGCCCCAAGAACGACGAGCTGTCGCGCAACCGCGCCAAGGCCATCGCCAAGTACTTCTTCGACAAGGGCTTCTGGGCCGAGATCTACTACGAGGGCATGGGCGAGCGCGCGCTGCGGGTCGAGACCGCCGACAACGTCGACGAGGTCCGCAACCGTCGCGCGCTCTACCTCATCGGCGTCGAGACCCCGCCGGGTGGCGGCCAGGTGCCGTCGCGTTGGGCCAAGCTCTCGGGCGCGCGGCCCAAGCCAGTCGGCTTCACGTTGCCGGCCCTGCCGCCGCAGTGGGCCAAGTACCGCGAGGAGCGTCGCAGCGGCGGCGGCGGTGAGGCGAGCGCCGGCGAGTCGACGCCGCCGGGCACCGACACCGAAGGCGACGGCGGTGCGACCGGCTCCGGCGACGGCGGTACCGCGCAACCGCAGCCCGAGGCGCAGCTGCCGACCGACGTCTCGGGTCCGCCGCCGGTCGAGGGCGAGCCGGGCGCGACCAAGAAGGGTTGTGCCGTCTCGCGCAGCGACGGCGACGCGCCGGCGTTGCTGTTGCTGCTCGCGCTCGCGGCCTGGCGTCGCCGCCGTCGCGCGTGAGCACGCCCGAGCATCCATCGCACGATCGCGGCGGCCCGCGGCTGGCGGCCCTCGATGCGCTGCGTGGCCTCGCGGTGTTCGCGATGATCCACCAGCACGTCAGCATCTGGTTGTGGCGGGGCCCCGACCCCGGCCGCACCAACTTCGACTACCCCGGCCTCGTGCTGCTCAACACCATGGTGGTGATCGGTGCGCCGATGTTCTTCGTGCTGTCCGGGCTTGGCACCGCGATGCTGGCTCGCCGCGCCGACCGGCCCGGACTCGACGCCACGCTGCTGCGCCGCGGCGCGATGCTGGTGGGCTACGGCCTGCTGGTGAACTTGCTGACCCCGAGCTGGTTCTCGTGGGGCTCGTTCTTCGCGCTGCACCTGATGGGCGTGTCGATCGCGTGCGCGCCGCTGTGGCGACGACTGTCCGATCGCGCGCTGCTCGGGCTCGCGTTCGCGGTGCTCGCGATCACGCCGTGGGTGCAGGCCGCGCTCGCGCTGCCGGGCGAGTTGAGCAACCCCGAGATGCGCGACACCAGCCTGCCGGGCGGCGTGCTGCGGCTGTGGCTCGCGGGCAGCCAGTACTCGCTGCTGCCGTGGCTCTCGACCTACCTGCTGGGCTACTGGGCCGGCCGCATGATCCTGCAGGATCGCCTGGCAGCGCTGGTGCGCGTCGGGCTCGTGCTCGCGGCGGCGACCGTGCTCGGTCACCTCGCGCTGCGCCTGACCGCGGCGGCCGAGGGCAGCGTGCTGTGGTACGGCTACCGCTTCAAGGTGGGCTGGTTCCCGGCGCCGGTCGTCATCGTGATGGGCCTGCTGGCGCCGACGCTGTGGATCATCGCGGCGGTCGTGCGTCGCGATCGGCGTCGACCGCTGCGCGCCGATCACCCGTTGGTCGCGATGGGCCGCATGTCACTGACGGTCTTCATCGTGCACGCGCCGCTGTTCCGCGAGCTCAGCCGGCCGCTCGGCCTGTGGAGCGCGCTGGCGCCGGCGCCGACGCTGGCCTTCGTGGTCGGCTTCACGCTGCTGTGCCTGTGGGTCGCACGCGCGTGGGCTCGGGTCGACTTCCGCTACGGCGCCGAGTGGTGGCTGCGTCGGCTGGCCGATCGCAGGCCCGACGCTGCGACCGCGACGACCGCCCGTTGAGGATCGCCACCACGCGGTGCTGTGGCGTCAGGCGCCCGGGAACTCGTGCACCGTCAGCAGGTGCCGTGCGGCGGCCAGCGGCGTGCGCGGCATCTTCGCGAAGTAGCGCATCGCGCCCGGCACGGTGCCGAAGGTGCGCTCGATCGCCGCGAAGTGGGGGTTGCTCGCGACGTTCTCACGCAGCAGCGGCGCCACCGTCGGGTCTTGCCGGAATGCACGGATGTGCTCGAGCAGGCGCTCGTGGTACGCCGGGTCCTCCACGATCGCGAGGATCGACGCGGTCCGCGGGTGACGACGGGCCAGCAGATCGAGCACCTGCTGCTCCATCTCGTCGAGCCCGTCGTTGAAGGACTCGAGCAGCTGGAAGTCGTATTGCGGGTTGGCGTGCACCACCTGCATCACGTGACCGATGATGGCGTCGCGGGTGCTGTTGAAGCCGGTGGGATCGATCAGCGAGGCGGGATCGTCGAGGAATCGCAGCAGCGTGTGGAAGCGGAAGTCGAGCCCCTTGCTGCGGTAGTAGTCGGCCGCGCAGGGCACGATGAAGAAGCGCAGCATGTCGAGGGCCCCGACCATGCGCTGGATCCTCGTGGGGATGATGTCGATGTGGCCGAGCTGCTGCAGCCGACGCAGCCGGCCTTCGACCCGATCGTTGTCGCCGTAGCCGTGCAGGGCGCTCGACAATGCGCGCAGCTTCTGGCGGAAGGCGCGACGGTCGCCCATGGTCTGTCGCACGAGCGACCACGGGCCGCGCGAGAGCCGGGTGGTGGTGGCTTCGTCCAGCGCAGGCATCTTTGCAACCATGGGATCGCCGGCCCCAGTGTGCAAGCTCGTTCGCAGCCGTCCACTGCGAAAGATTCGCCGGGTGACCGCGGCCCGGCCCCGGCTCCGCGCTCAGCCGGGGTGCTGGCGGATCCAGCCCCGCATCCACGTCGCGGCCTTCTCCCAGCCATCCCGCATGTTCCGCTCGGCGGCCTTCTCGACCAGGCCCCCGACGCCGAGGATGCGGACCTCGTTCCACAGATGCGAAGTCCGGCGGCAGCGCTCGGCGCCGAGCGCCTCCACGGTCATGCGGCCGCCGATGCGGATGCGTTCGGTCAGCACCGACATCGAAATCTCGTAGGACCACTCGCCGGTGGCGACGTCCTGGCGGCCGTGCTCGGTGTAGCCCAGCTTGGGGCCCAGCAGCTTGGCGACCGCCGCCGGCAGGTCCAGCTTGGGTTGGACCCGCATGATCCGCGAGCGCTTGCCGCCGGCCTCGATCACCGGGTCGATGTCGCAGACCCCGAAGCCGAGCCCGTCGAGCAGCATCTCGCGGGTGAAGCCGGGATCGAAGAACAGCTGCCAGAAGCGCGCGGGCGTGAGGTCGAAGTCGTGGATGAGCGTGAACTCGATCAAGGGGGCCTCGTGCGCGCGGGAGCCTATCACCGCCGTCCCCGCGTGGGCCGCCGGTGATCCCGGGGCCGCGGGGTCACCGGCGCGCCCGCTCGCGGGGCCGGCTTCAGTCGCCGTCGTCGCAGGCGCGGCGGGCGGGCCCGAGCGCGACGACGACCACGCGCATGGGCCCGACCGGCTCGACCTGCGTGTACGCGGCGTCGTCGAAGCTGGCCAGCGGCTGCAGCGGGAACACCTCGGCGAGCACCGGCAGCCAGTGCGCGGGAACCACCGCGTGGGTCGGCGCGCGCGCGACCCAGCGGCAGATCTTCGCGGCGCGATCGAAGTGGCGATGGGCCGCGACATGATCGTTCAGACCCACGAGGTCGACGATCGTCATCGTCCGCGCCGTGCCCCAGCGCAAGGCGCCTGCGCCCTCAGTCGCGACCACGGCATCCCGCGGCAGCTCGGCGGCGACCCAGCGCGCGGGCTGGGTGTGCAGTACGTGGGTGTCCTCGCTGGCGGCGCGGGCCCGCGCGACGGTGTCCCGCGCCTGCAGGCCGACCATGACCGCGACGGGCGCCACCGCCAACGCGGCCAAGCGCCGCGGCAGCGCGGCGAGGCCGAAGGCGACCACGATCGCCGCCGGCGTCAGCAACGGTACGAAGTAGCGGGCCTCGAAGAACTGCACGCCGGCGTGCAATGGACGCGTGCCGGCGACCAGCAGCACCATCGCAAAGGTGGTGCCGCCCAGCCACGCCAGCATGGCCGCGCCTGCCCGCCACTCGTGGCGCAGCGCTGCCGCGGCGAGCACGACCCCGCCCAGGCCCACCAACCACGGCTGCCACGGCAGCACCTGCTCGGCGAGGTAGGCCAGGCCCGACGCTCCACCGCCGCGACCCTTCACGTAGAACGCGTTGGGCAGCGGGGCGCCCACGGTCGCCAGCAGCCATGCGCTCCACGCCGCGGCGGCGATCGTCGCACCGAGCGCGGCCGCGAGGATTGCCCGTCGCAGCGACGGCGGCAGCCGGGCCCGCAGCGGCCACGCGACCGCGAACGCGACGAACGGCAGCGCAGCGAGCTCGGGGCGGGCCCACACCGCCAGTGCGCCGAGTACCGCGGCGGCGCGCGCCCGGCCGTCGACGATCGCCCACGTCAGCGCCAGCGCCAGCGCCGACGCCAGCGAGACCTCCATCCCGCTCGCGACGCCGTGCAGTGACAGCGGTGCGCTGGCCACGAGCGCGCCGGTCAGCCACGCGATCGATCGCAGCGGCAGCGGGGCGGGCTCGCTCGCGCGCCGCTGAGCGATCGCGATGGTCAGACCGGCGGCGCACCAGGCCGTGAGCGCATGCAGCAGCATCGCGAGCGTGAACACCCGCGGCACGGTCGCGCCGGCGGTCGGCCACGCCCACAGCAGCAGCACCCACAGCGGGCTCGAGCAGCCGGCCTCGTGATCGCCGGGGTTGTAGCTCCAACCCTCGCCGAGCTCGAGGCTCTTGGCGTAGTCGAGGTGGATCCAAGCGTCGTCGAGGGCGAAGTCCTCGCAGGGCAGGCTCACCATCGCGGCCAGCAGCAGCGCCAGCAGGGCCACCGGCACCGCGATGCCGGCCTCGGGCAGCGGGGCGGGTGTGCGACTCAAGCGTCCGATCCCACCTGCAGCACGACCTTGCCGAACTGCGTGCGCGTGTCGAGGTGGCGATGGGCGAGCTCGGCCTGCGCGAGCGGGAACACGCGATCGACCACGGGTCGCAGCGCGCCCGATTCCACCAACGGCAGGATCCGATGCAGCAGCGCCTTGCTGCCCATGGTGCTGCCGAGGATCTGCAGCTGGCGGAAGAACACCTGCCGCAGGTCGGTGCTGGCGTCGTAGCCCGACGACGCGCCGCAGGTGACCACGACGCCGCCCTTGCGCGCGAGCGCGAGGCTGTGCGGCCAGGTGTCCTTGCCGGTGTGCTCGACGACGATGTCGACGCCGCGCTTGCCGACGCCGGGGTGGGCCCGCACCGCCTGTGGCCACTGCGGATCGCTGGTGCACACGCTCGCGTCGGCGCCGAGCTCGAGCGCGCGCGCACACTTGGCCTCGCTGCTGGCCAGGGCGATCACGCTCGCGCCGTGCAGCTTGGCGATCTGCACCGCGGCCACGCCCACGCCGCTGCCGGCCGCGTGCACGAGCACGACGTCGCCGGGGCGCACCGCGGCGCGCACCACCAGCATCTGCCACGCGGTCAGGAACGTCAGCGGCACCGCGGCGGCGGCGGCCATGTCGAGCCCGTCGGGCTTGCGCAGCAGGTTCGCGACCGGCACCGCGATGCGCTCGCAGTAGCCGCCCGGCGCGGTCTCCCCGAGGATGTGATAGTGCCGACACAGGTTGTCCCAGCCCGACAGGCACGACTCGCAGTGACCACAGCTGAGGCCGGGGTTGACCACCACCGCCTGGTCGCGCCACGCGGTGTCCACCCCTTCGCCGCACGCGACGACGCGGCCGGCGATGTCGCTGCCGAGCACGTGGGGCAGGGCAATCCGGACGCCGGGCAGACCCGCGCGGACCCACAGGTCGAGGCGGTTGAGGGCACAGGCCGCGACCTCGATCACGACCTCGCCGGGCCCCGCCTGCGGCTCTGGCAAGGTCGCGACGTTCAGCACCGAGGGGTCACCGTGACGTTCGAACGTGATGGCACGCATGGCTTGATCCCGCGCTCGGACGATCCTTCGATCATCGCACCGGCGACGCGGCCGCGACCGGTGTGTGCGACGGTACCACCGAAATTGCAGCGACCTCGACATCGGCCTTGCCGCGCGCGCCGGACCCCCGCATAAGGGTGGAGACGAGACGTGCGCGCCGGGGGGTTCGCACGACTGGTCCGCCGACGTCCATCGCCGGTGTTCGTTGCAGGGTTCCCATCGATCTCGCGGATCGACACTGCTGGGCCGCCGGCCCGGTGTCCGCGAAGGCGCTGTCCCGAACCGGGACCGCGAGGGGCGCATACGACCGAGTTCAGGTCGTTTGTCCGCCGACGATGGAGATACCCAGATGTTCGACGCGCTCGCCACCGATCAAGGCCTCTCCCGCTACCTCACCGCCATCGAGCGTTACCCGGTGTTGGATCGCGACCGTGAGCTCACGCTCTCGCGGTCGTTCCTCGCGGGTGACAAGGCCGCTGGCGACCTGCTCGTGTGCTGCAACCTGCGCTACGTCGTCAAGATCGCGCAGGGCTACCGCGGCTACGGCTTTCGCATCAACGAACTCGTCGCCGAGGGCAACCTCGGGCTGTTGCAGGCGGTGCGCCGCTTCGAGCCCGAGCGCGGCCTGCGGTTCATGACCTACGCTTCGTACTGGGTCCGCGCCCACGTGCTGTCGTACATCCTCAAGCACTGGAGCTTGGTGGGTGTGGGCACCGGCCCGATGCAGAGCAAGCTGTTCTTCCGCCTCCACCGCGAGAAGGCCAAGCTCGCGGCGCGGTTGGGCACCGGCGAGCACCTCACGGCGAAGCTCGCGGAGACCTTCCAGACCAGCGAGGAGCGCATCCGCTCGATGGAGCAGCGCATCGACGGTCGCGACCTCTCGCTCGATGCGAAGGCCTTCCGCGACGGCACCTCGACCATCATGGACACGCTCGCCGACGGCGAGACCGACCAGGAGAACGCGCTGCTCTCCGACGAGGTCCATGCGCTCGTGCAGGAGCGCGTCGAGGATGCGCTCACCCGGCTCGACGCCCGCGAGCAGATCATCGTGCACCACCGCCTCATCGGCGGCGAGCGTCAGACGCTGTCGGAGATCGGCAAGCAGCTCGGGCTCTCCCGCGAGCGCGTGCGCCAGCTCGAGCAGCGCGTGAAGACCAAGCTGCGCCGCAGCCTGGCCGACCTCGCGCCCGAGGGCACCATGGCCGAGGCCGCCTGATCGACGCCGCGGCGACGGCCGAGCCATCGCGCGGTGGTCGTGCGATGCTCCCGGTCGGAGCCGCGACCATGATCCGGATGATCCGCAAGCCGAGCCTGGTTTCTTCGTTGGCGTCGCTGCTCGCGTGTGGCCACGCGACGGCCGAGCCCACGTCGTCGTCCACCGGCGCCAGCGACGAGGACGGCAGCACCACGCCCGTCGGCAGCAGCGGCGGCACCACCGACGTCGCGAGCACCACCGCCGACAGCAGTGGCTCCGGCGGCGGCACCACCGGAGAGCCCGGCGCGTGCGCCGATCAGCAGCTGCGCGCGCTGCCCGAGGATCCCGGCACGCTGGGCCCGTGGCCGGTCGGCGCCCGCACGATCGACCTCGACGGTCTCACCGTCGAGGTGTGGTACCCGGCGCAGCCTGGCAGCGAGCGCGGCGCGACCAAGGCGATCTACGACATCCGCGAGCAGCTCCCCGCCAGCGAGCAAGGCAAGATCAGCGACGCCGACAACCCGTGGCAGCCGTGCGAGTGCTACCGCGAGCTCGCGCCGGACCTCGAGTACGGCCCATACCCCGTGATCGTCTTCGTGCACGGCACCGCCAGCTTCCGCACGCAGTCGCTGCCGCAGATGGTGCACTGGGCCAGCCGCGGCTTCGTGGTCGTGGCTGCCGATCACCCGGGCCTGAAGCTCGGCGATCTGCTCGGTAGTGCCTGTGGTGCGGGCAACGTCGCGCAGGACCTCGACGGCGATCTCGAGCGCGTGTTGGCGGCCGTGCAGGGGCGCGGCGACGCGCTCGCGTTCCTGGGCGATCGGCAGGATGGCACGCGCGTGGGCATGGCCGGTCACAGCGCCGGCGGAGCCGCGATCGCGTCGTGGGGGGACCGGGCGGCGGTGTTGGTGCCGCTGGCGGCGGGTGGCACCCAAGCCGGCGCGACGCTGCGCTCGACACTCGTGATGGGTGGCACCGCGGACTCCGTGGTCGACTACGGTGCACAGCAGGATGGCTACGGGACGTCGCCGTCGCCCAAGCGCCTGGTCGGCATCGCCGAGGGCGGACACCTCGGCTTCTCCGAGATCTGCTCGCTGGCGAATGCGGCGGGCGACGACCTGCTCGAGGTCGCGACTGCGGCCGGCGTGTGCGGGGCCCAGTTCGCCGGGCTGCTGTTCCAGTGCTCGCCCGATCTCATCGCCGACGCCGACGCGTGGGCGATCATCGACTACGCCACGACGGCGGCCTTCGAGGAGACGCTGCAGTGCCGCGATGCGACCGCGGCGTTCGACGCGATCGCAGCGCGCTTCGATGGCGTGGCCGAGTATCTCTCGATGCCGTGATCGCACGCGCCGCCCCGCCGCACTACCATCGCTCCGCGAAGGCGGCGTGGGTCACGTCGTAGCGCGGCGGCTGCGAGGGCCCCGCGCCGCTCGGCCTGCGTCGCTCGAGCTCGCCGCGGCCGTCGAGCGCGGGCGCGCCACCGGCCGCAGCGGTGGCCCGGTCGGCCCGCGGGGCCGGTGCGTCGCCCGTGACCTCGGTCGCGGGCAACGGCCCCGAAGCTCGGGCGTGCGTCGCCTGCGTCGACGGAACCGCGCGGCAGCCGAGGGCGACCGCCACGAGTCCGCAGAACGACAACCACCGCTTCATCGACCCACCATGGTCGGTGGCGAGCCCGGCGATGACGCTGCCGTGGGCGCCCACGGCTACCATGCGTCCAGGGATGCCCGGGCCCGATGCGCGCGAGCGCGGCGTGATCCGCGTCGCCGGTGACGATTGCGTCGACGGCGGCGGCGCGGCGCTACAGCGCCTGCAGGCCGTAGGGCGGTGATGCGTTGACCAGCGTGCCACCCTCGCAGTTCAACGTCACCGATTCGAAGCTGACGCCGTCCTTCATCGCGCGCAGCACGTAGCTGCCGGCGGGCACGTTGCTGAACAGCACGCCGCCGTCCTCGGTGGTCTCGGTCAGCATCGGGTCCGGCACCACGTCGGCGCCGAAGTACACCGGGCCGCGGGCGGGATCGATCGACGGCTCGAGCGTGACCGTGGCGCCCGCCTCACCGTGGGCGCCGTCGTCGTAGATCGACTTTCCGACGCGCGTCACCGTGCTGACGATCTGGCACGCACCCGGGTCGACCTCGACCGACAGCAGGTCGGCGAGCAGCGCGAACAGATCGTCGCCGGGGATCTGGAACGTCACGCGCTCGAGCGACCCGTCGTCGGGCAGGGTGAAGGTCTTCGTGCGCGCGCGCGGGAAGCCGTCGGCGACCATCTCGAAGGTCGCGAGGCTGCCGGCGGGGACCTCGGGCAGCACGAAGTGACCGGCCTCGTCGGTGGTGGTCGTGATGCCGGGTTGCTCGACGATCGAGATGGTCGCGCCAGCGATGAGGCCGTACGGCGTGCCGGGTAGCGTGAACGCGAACGCGTCGCCGCTCACCTCGATCGTCGACACGTCGTGATCGGTGTCGGCGCAGCCGGTGCTGCCGTCGTCGGCGAAGGGGTCGGCGCAGCCGAGCACGAGCAGCAGCGCGGGGAGGACCATGCAACGGCGGGGCTGACGTCGGGGAGCCATCGAGCGCACCCTAGCAGCCCGCGGTGAGACTCCGCGACGCGAACGCACCGCCCTCGAAGCCCGGCTTCGCCTTGGGCTGCGGGCACCCCCAACGAGGAGGTGCTTCGTCGCGCGCGACGCCGCCGGCCCCACGCGCTCAGGGCAGGTCGAAGCGCAGGTTGTCGAACGCCGAGCGCAGCTCCTCGAAGCGGTCGCGCAGGGCCTCGCGCAGACGCTCGCGCTCGGTGTTGGCCTTCTTGACGCCGAGCGAGGCCTCGAACGCGGTCGCGTCGGCCAGGAAGTTGCCGAGCGCGGCGTCGAAGCTCAGCAACCAGAACGCGTCGGCCCGCTCGTCGGCGTGGGCCTCGGCGTAGCTGCGCAGGGCTTCGGCGTGGCGCTCGAGATCCGCCAGCGGGTCGGCGCAGGTACCGGCCTCGGTGGGATCGCCCCGCACGCACGCGGCGTAGGTCTTGGCCGCCAGCTCGACGCGATGGCAGTGCCACTCCAGTCGGCGTCCGTGACGGGCCTCGACCTGCGCGAGTCGGAGCTCGTCGAGGCCATCGTCGATGCGCGTCAGCTCGGCCGAGAGCGCGGTCTCGGCGGTGTCGAAGGCGGTGAACGCCTCACCGAGCCGCGGCCCCAGCTCCTTGCCCTTGGCCCAGGCGTCGCTGCGGTAGGCCTCGTCGGAGAGATACGTGTCGAGCTCGTCGGCCACGCCCGCGAACTCGCGAGCGGCCTCGTCGTAGCGCGACAGTGCGTGCTCGACGGTCGGTAGCGTCGGCGACAACCCGGGCCCCTCGTCGCGGGCGCGCGCGCACGGCTGCAGCTCGCGCGTGACCGGGTAGACCAACGGCTTGGGCCCGCCGCGACGTGCGACGTTGGTCTTGGGATCGATGCCGGCCTGCCAGCGCCGCCAGCTCTCGACCACGCGACCCCGCGAGCGCCGCAGGCACTCGTGGTAGAGCGCGAGCTTGTCGGCCAGGCGCTGCTGCTCGTCGAGCGCCGGCGGCGGCAGCGTGCCGGGCATCTCGGTGCCGACCGCGGCGATGCGCTCCTCGAGCTCGGCCTGCACCCGCTCGGAGACCGCCGCGCCCAGCCGATCGCAGCCGACCACCGCCAGCAGCAACACGGGCCATCGCGGGGTAGGGCCGCTCATCGCACGCACACCGTCGGCGAGAAGGCTGCCACGCGCGGCGGCGCGTCGCAACGACGTCACACCCAGTGGGGATCCTCGGGCACCACGATGCGCAGGTGGTGGAACAGGTTCTCGATGCGATAGCGGCTGGCGATCACGAACTCCTCGCCGTCGATCTGCGCGTGGATGCGCGAGCGCTTGCGGGGCTCGATTGCGATCTCGAAGACCTGGCCCCGCGGGACCTCGCGCCGCGGCAGCCCCAGCACCGCGAGGTCGTCGCCCGTGACGGGGTTGCGCTTGTGGCCGCCGATCGCCGCCGCCGCCCAGTCGGCATGGCCACGCAGCACCACCAGCTCGAACCTGCCGTCGTCGGGCTTGGCGCCCGGATCGAAGATCCAGTCGCCCGCGTAGACGATGGTGCCCTGCACGAGGATGTCGGTGACCTTGGCGTACTGCGACGCCACGCCGTCGACGAGGATCTCGGCGTCGAAGTTGGCCCCGCCCAGGGCGCCGAACACCAGCGTGCGCAGGGTCGCCGAGGTGTACACGAGCTTGTCGCGGTAGACCGCCCGCAACAGCGGCACCCGCTCGACCCACTCGCGCTCGCGGTTGCGCTTGGCCAGCACCCGCGCCGAGAAGCCCATGCCGCAGCTGTCGAACCAGAGATCGCGCGCGACCGGCTCGCCGTCGGCGCCGAACGCCTCGATGCGGCCGACGTCGAGCCACTGCTCGACGCCGTTGCGGATGACCTCGACGTTGTGACGCAGCGCGCGGACCCCCGCGACGATGCCGAAGCTGCGGCCTTGATCGTTGGCGGTGCCCATCGGCAGCATGCCCAGCGGGATGTCGATGCCGCTGCGCTCGCGTGCGAGGATGATGGCCTTGGCGGCCTCGGCGAAGGTGCCATCGCCGCCCATGTAGACCACGCGCGCCGCGTCCTCGCGCTCGATGCGTTCGGCCAGCGCCGGCACGGTCGCGCCCTGGGGTAGCGTCGCGAAGAACTCGGGGCGCAGGCCGGCGTCGTCGAGCACCGCCATCGCGTCGTCGATGAAGCGCTTGGCCTTGCCGCTTCTGGCGGTCGGGTTCGCGACCAGCAGGGTCACGCGGTCGCGTTCGCGCACCAAGGCGACGGACAGCGTATGCGAAGCCGCCGGCGCGTGCGTGATCGATCGACGCGGGCGCCGCCCTCGGCCGTGGGCTCGCGGGACGGCCGCCGCCGGCCCCCTCGACCACGCGGCCGCGGCGTTGGTTTCGTCGCCGCGACCCCTTCCGCACGTGCGTCAGCGCCCACCCGGGGCCCCCGCGAAGGCCGCGCGAAACCGACGCGGCCGCGGCGGGATCTGCTAGGCATGGCGCCGATGTCCACCGCCCGCGTCCTGTCGTTCGCGCTCGGCCTCGCCCTGTGCGCGACGTCGTGCAAGCCCGCCGCCACGACCCCGCCACCGGCCAACGACGGCGCCGCGACGACGCCCGCGTTCGAGAACCCCGGCGGCATGTGGATGCCGGCCCAGCTCGCCGATCAGCAGGACACGTTGAAGTCACTGGGGCTCGCGTTCGACCCCAAGACGCTGCAGGACCCGACCTCGTTCCCGCTGGGCGCGATCGTCAGCCTCGGCGGGTGCTCGGGCTCGTTCGTGTCGAACCAGGGCCTGGTCATCACCAACCACCACTGCGTGATCGGAGCGCTGCAGCACAACTCGACCCCGCAGCACAACCTGCTGGTCGATGGCTACGTGGCCAAGACCAAGGCCGACGAGAAGCCCGCCGGCGATCACCAGCACATCTACGTGACCGAGGCGATCACCGACGTCACCGGCGAGATGACCCAGGGGCTCGATGCGATCACCGAGCCCAAGGGGCGCTACGTGGAGCTGCAGTCGCGCACGCGCGCGATCCAGGAGCGCTGCGAGTCGGCTCACCCCGGCCACGCCTGCGCGGTGCGGTCGTTCTTCGAGGGCGCGCAGTACTACCTCGTCGATGCGCTCGAGATCCGCGACGTGCGGCTGGTCTATGCCCCCCACGCCGGCATCGGCGTGTTCGGTGGCGAGGTCGACAACTGGCGCTGGCCCCGACACACCGGCGACTTCTCGATGCTGCGCGCCTACGTCGGCAAGGACGGCCAGCCCGCCGCGCCGTCGCCCGACAACGTCCCCTACGTGCCTCCGCACCACCTGAAGATCGCCACCACGCCGCTGGGCGCCGGCGACTTCGTGATGGTCGCGGGCTACCCCGGCCGTACCAACCGATTGAGCACCGCCGACGAGGTCAAGGACGCCATGCAGTGGCGCTACCCCCGGGACATCGAGCGCTACGGCGAGACCATCGCGTTGCTCGAGTCGATCGGCAAGCGCAAGCCCGAGCTCGCGATCAAGGCCGCCGGTCGCACCCGCCGACTCGCGAACTACTACACCAACTTCAAGGGCATGCTCGAGGGGCTCGAGAAGGGCGGACTCGCCGAGCGCAAGGCCACCCACGAGGCCGAGCTGCGCACCTGGATCGAGGCCGACGCCACGCGCAAGGCCAAGTGGGGCACCGTGCTCGACGAGCTCGCGGCGATGGACGCCGAGTACCGCAAGACGCGGGATCACGACGCCGCGCTGCGCGAGATCGTCGAGTCCAGCGGGCTGTTCGGTGCGGTGCTCGGCCTCGCGGTGATGCTCGACACGTCCGAGGTGCCGCGCGCCGAGCTGCAGGCCAACGTCGACGCCGCCGCGAACTCGCTCGAGCCCGAGCTCGACCGCCCGCTGCTGCAGCTCGCGCTCACCCGCGCCGCGCGACTGCCCGACGACAGCCGGCCCGACGACGTGATGGTCGCACTGCTCGGCCCCCGCAAGGGCAAGCAGACCACGCAGGCGTGGATCGAGTCCGGCGTGGCGAAGCTGTACGCCAAGACCAAGCTCACCGATCCGCGCTTCCGCACCAAGCTGGCGGCGGCCAAGGACGCCGCCGCGATGGCGAAGCTGCCCGATCCATTCGTGAAGGCCGCGGTCGCGGTGCGCACCGCCTACGCCGACGCACGCAGCCGCGACGAGGCACGGCTCGGGAACATGTCGCGGCTGCGTCCGCAGTTCGTGGCCGCACTGCGCGAGTGGAGCAAGGTACCGCTCGCGCCCGACGCGAACAGCACGCTGCGCATCACCTACGGCACCGTGAAGGGCTACAAGCCGACCGCCGAGGCGGCCGCCTACGAGCCCTTCACCACGCTGTCGCAGATGGTCGCGAAGCACACCGGCACCGAGCCCTTCGACGCGCCGCCGACCCTGCTCGCGGCGGCCAAGGCCGCCAAGGGCCGCTACCTCGTGCCCGAGCTCGGCGACGTGCCGCTCGACTTCCTCGCCGATCTCGACATCACCGGTGGCAACTCCGGCTCGGCCACCCTCAATGCCAAGGGCGAGCTGGTCGGGCTGGCGTTCGACGGCAACTACGAGTCGATCGCCTCGAACTGGTTGTTCATCCCCGGCATCACGCGCTCGATCCACGTCGACATCCGCTTCGTGCAGTGGGTGCTGGACGCGGTCGACGACGGTGATCACTTGCTGCTCGAGATGGGCGTCACACCCGAGCTGGTCGCCGCCGCCAACGGAGCCACCGGCGAGCAGCCCGCGCCGGCGCAGGCCGTGCAGCCGGAGCAGCCCGCGGTGCCCGAGCCGCCCGCCGGCGCGCCCGCCCCGGTCGCGCCCTGATCACGCGGGCCCGCCCGCCTCGATGTCCTCGCGTCCGTGGTTCCGATCGCGGACGCGCTGCATCGCGGTGCTCCGCCGGCGCACCTCCAACTTGGGCCGAAGGCTTGCGGCGCCCCGCGGCCACCTTTACGGCCACATCATGCACACCGGACCCGATGCGGTTCCCCTCGTCATCGCCGAGATCGGCTGCAACCACAAGGGCGACTTCGCGCTGGCGAAGGAGTTGGTGCAGACCGCAGCACAGTTCTGTCGCGTCGACGCGGTGAAGTTCCAGAAGCGCACGCCGCGGGAGCTGCTGTCGCCGGAGCAGTACGACGCGCCGCACCCCGATCCCGCGCACGCCTACGGTCGCACCTACGGCGAGCACCGCGAGTTCCTCGAGCTCGACGTCGACCAACACGCCGAGCTCAAGACGCTCTGCGAGTCGCTCGGCATCGACTACTCGAGCAGCGCGTGGGACCTGACGTCGGCCAAGGAGATCGCGTCGCTGCAACCGTCGTGGATCAAGATCCCGAGCGCGTGCAACACCGACTACGCGATGCTCGGTTGGCTGTGTGAGCACTACGCCGGCGGTCTGCACGTCAGCCTCGGCATGACCACCAAGCCCGAAGAGCGCGCGCTGATGGAGCTGCTCGAGGCCCACGGCCGGCTCGGCGACACCGTGCTGTACTCGTGCACGTCGGGCTATCCGGTCGCGATGGAAGACCTGTGTCTGCTGGAGATTTCGCGGCTCGCCGACGACTACGGCGATCGTGTGGCGGCGATCGGGTTCTCCGGTCATCACCTCGGCATCGCGGCCGACATCGCCGCCATCACGCTGGGCGCGGCGTGGGTGGAGCGGCACTTCACCCTCGATCGCACGTGGAAGGGCACCGACCACGCGGCCTCGCTCGAGCCCGATGGCATGCGTCGGCTATGTCGCGACGTGCGCAACGTCGCCGGCGCGCTGCGGTTCCGCGACGAGGAGATCCTCGAGGTCGAGCGGGCCGCCCGCTCGAAGCTGAAGCACGTCGCGCGGCCGCGCTTGATCAAGGCCGCGTAGCAGCGACGCTACAGCGTGTCCATGATCTGCATCGCGAGCTCGCAGTACGGATTCAGCTCGAGCGCGCGATCGAGGGCCTCGCGTGCACGGTCCGGCTGGCGCAGCGCGCTGTAGATTGCGCCGCGGTACGCGTGCACGAGGTCGAGGCTCGGGTCCATGGTCTGCGCGTAGTCCAGTAGCTCGAGCGCGTGGTCGGCGGTCTCGCGATCGCCACCGGAGGCCTGGAAGCGCGCGTAGGCCAACATCGCGTGCAGCTCGGCGACGTCGAAGCCGCTGTCGTAGGCCTCCTCGAGCAGCCCGACCGCCTGCGCCCAGTCGGCGCCTGCCATCGCGATCTCGGCCTCGTTGAAGCGCACGGCGCCGATCATCTCGGGGTTGGCGTCCTGCTCCATCGTCGACTCCGCGCCGGCGTGGCGCGCGGGGCCGTCGAGTGGGCTGCCGCCGGGTCCGAGCTCGATGCCGTCGAGCTCGTCGAAGCCCATGAGGTCGTTGGCGCCGGTCAGCGAGGGTGGCTCTTCGTCGAGCGCGAGGTCGTCGTCGATGGCGTCCGGCGTGATGCCGAGGAGCTCGGGCGAGAGCTCGTGGGTCGCGGTCTCGAGCAGGGCCGACGGCGCTTCGGGGATGTCCTCGCCGGTGTCGGCATCGAGCGGCTCGAGCGCGTCGCCGCCCACGAGCGGATCGAGTTCGTCGTCGGGATCGAGCTCGAGGCCCGCGAGGTCGGCGTCGTCGAGCTGGACGCCGTCGAGCTCGTCGACGCCGAGCAGGTCGTGGCCGATCGCGTCGGTCGAGATGGGCGCGAGGCCACCCTCGAGCACGGTCGCGTCGGGGTCGGATCGCGTACCGTCGCGCGGCACCGGGCGCGGTGAGCTGGGCTCGGCGACGGTCTCGAGGTCGTGCGGCAGGATGTCGTAGACCGAGGGGTCACCGAAGTCACCGGGCGCGAGCGCAGGCTCGCTCGGCGGCTCGTTGACGGCGTCGTCGACGAGCTCGTCGATGGCCTCGATGGCGCCGGGCTGCAGGGTCTCGGCGAAGTCCGGCTCGACCGACGCGGGCTCGACCGAGACGGCCTCGAGCGCCGCGGGCTCGGTCGTGGTCGGCGACGCGGCGGCCTCGGGCGCGGGCGCGACCGCGGGCACCGGCGCGGCGTCCATCTCCGACGGCGCGGTCGGGATCAGCGGGCCGTCCATCAGGCCCTCGAAGCTCTCGTCCTCGCCGAAGTCGATCGCTTCTTCGAACGCCTCCACCACGCCGGCCGGCTCCGCCGCCACCAGCGACTCTGGTAGCTCAGGCTTGGGTCGCATCGCCGACACCGAGTGCAGCGTCGGACCCTGGCCGTCCTCGTCCTCGACGCCGGCGAACTCGGCCTCGTGGTCGCCGAGCAGTGCGCGCACCTTCGGCAGCTCGCCGGGCAGGGGCGTGTCCTCGTACTCGGTGACGACGTCCTGCGCCTCGAAGCCGGGCGCGAAGGCGTCGTCGTCCTGGTCCGACCCCATGAAGCTCGGGCGCGCCGGGGTCGTGCGCGGCGGCTGGGGCTCGTCGACGAGCGCCACCACGCCGGCCTGTACCAAGCCGTACAGCAGCGCCGCGGGGTTGGGGATGCCGGGATCGCTGCCGGGCGCGACGACGGTCTTCAGCATGCGGCTGCCGTCGAGGCAGGCCACGAAGAAGCCCTCCTCGAGCGAGAGCTCGAGCCCGAGCTCGCGGGCGAACTCCGCCGGGTGGCCGCGCAGGGTCGGGTAGAGCCCGAGCTGATCGGTCAGGGCAGCGCGCGCGCGGTCCTCGGTGTAGCGATCTTGGATCGCCGCCAGGATCACGCCCTCGGCCGAGGTGTCGAGCCGCACGCCGAAGGTCTGGCCCTCGCTCTCGGACTTGAACTGGTAGCGGCCGTCCTCCCACGAGAAGATGTCGAAGAGCTTGGCGCGCAGCTGCGCCTGCAGGCCGTAGCGGAGGTTGCCCTCCGAGAGGATGCCCATCTCGACCAGCAGCTCGCCCTGCTTCTTGCCGGTGCGACGGATGGCCTCGAGGGTCTGCTCGCACTGCTCCTGCGTGATGAGGCCCTCGTGGGCGAGCACCTGGCCGAGGCACTCCGACAGCACGTTGCTACGTACGAACACCGGCTGACCGCCCTCGAAGAAGACGACCTTCTTGCTCTGCCCCGAGAGCAGGTAGAGGCTGCCGGTGAGGTTCGCGCGGGCGATCTCGCGGATGAGCCGCGGGAACGCGAAGCGACGCAACGATCCCTTGGTCGGAAAACCGAGCTGCGGTTCGGGGGTCGCCTGCGCCGTCGCCATCGGATGCGGTCTGCGCGGGACGAAGCGGTCGGCCGCCGACCGCTTCGTTCGCAGCATCATCGTACGCAAATCGGTCGCGAATTTGGAAGCGACCAGGGGGCAGGGGGCGCTTCAAATTGCCGGACGCGCCCTCGTGGTCGCCGGCCTCGGGTCCGCGCGCTCGGAGCGACCAAGCGGACGTGGACGGCCGGGGCCGGGCAGGGGGCGACCCTGGGGCCCCGTGGCGGGGAACGACGGCGCCAAGACCCCTGGCGCACCCGCGGGCGCGCGCGTGGTCCGCGATGGCGGCCCGACCGGCACGACGCCGAGGCCGAGCTTCGGCTTTGCGGGGGCTGTGGCGCTCGCGTAGCGTTCGAGTGACCGTGACAGCAACCGCCGCCATCCTCCTCGCCGCCGGCAAGGGCACGCGCATGCGCTCGACGTTGCCCAAGGTGCTGCATCCGTTCCGCGGCGAGCCGCTGCTGCTGCATCCGCTGCGGGCGGTGCGTCGCGCCGGCGCGACGCTCGTGGTGGTGGTCGTCGGTCACGGCGCACAGGCGGTCGAGCAGGCCGTGCGGGCGCACGGGCGCGACGGTGATCCCGAGCTGCGCTTCGCGGTGCAGGCCGAGCAGCGCGGCACCGGCCACGCGGTGCTGTGCGCGCTGTCGTGCATGGACGACGTGCAGGGACCGGTGTTGGTGTGCTCCGGTGACGTGCCGCTGGTGACCCCCGAACGGTTGCAAGCGCTGGTCGACGGCTGCCTCGTGTCGGGCACGGTCGCGCTCGGCGTGTTCACGCCCGCCGACCCCAGCGGCTATGGCCGCATCGTGCGCGACCCGGCCGGCCACGTGCAGGCGATCCGCGAGCACCGCGATGCGGATGCCCGGGAGCTCGCGATCCGCGAGTGCAACGCTGGGCTCTACTGCTTCGACGCCGCGGTGCTGCGCGAGACGCTGCCGCGGGTCGGCAGCAACAACGTGCAGGGCGAGATCTACCTGACCGACGTGATTGCGGCGCTCGCCGGTCGCGGGCTGGCCACCGTCGCCATTCCCGAGCACGAGGCCGCCGGCATCAACACGCCGGAGGAGCTGAGCGCACTCGAGGCGATCGCGCTCGGGCGCTGAAGCGCTCGCGCGGCCGTCAGGGCGCCCGCTGCAGCATCTGCTCGACCACCGCGCGCAGCTCCGCGATGTCGAACGGCTTCTCGATGAAGCGGGCGCAGCCAGCCGCGATCGCGGCCTCGCGCTCGTGCTTCATCACGCTGGCACTGATCGCGACCAGCGGGATCGCGGCGAGCTGCGGATCGGCCTGCATCTGCCGCGCGAACTCGAAGCCGTCGATCCCCGGCAGATCCAGATCGACGAGTGCGAGCGCCGGCGGCTCGCGCCGCGCCGACTGCAGGCCCTCTTCGCCGGTCGCGACACCGATGACCTCATGGCGTCCGCCGTGCTCCAGCACCTTGCGCACCAATGCGAGGTTGGCGGCATTGTCCTCGACGTAGAGGATGCGCGTGCGCGTCATCTCCGGGGCGCAAGCAGAGTACCTGCGCGGCGAGCCGCGGTCCACGACGCCGGCCCAGGCGGTGTGGCAGCGGACGAGGGGGCCGGGGCCCGCGAGCGCCCCTGCGTGCGCGCGGGTGGGGCGGCGCAGCGGAGACGGTACACTTCGGGGGCCGCCGCAGCGGCCATGCAACCCCGCCCGTGTCCTTCGTTCGTCATCGCAGGTGTGCGCTGCACCGGGCCGTGCTCTGGGCCGTGCTCTGGGCCGTGCTCCCGGTCGTGCTCCCGCTTGCCGGGTCGCTCACGGGCACCACGTCGAGCGCCCAGGCGCGGCCGCGGGTCCGGGGTGATGCGACGCCGACGGTCGCGCGCCCGGTGCGGCATCGCGTGCCGCCGCCGCTGGCGACCCCCGCGGCCCGTGCCGCACCGCGCCCGGCCGACGACGAGGTGGAGCCGACCGAGGCCCGCGCGCTGCAGATCGCCTCGGTGCGGATCATCGGTCGCGAGCAGGTCTCGGCGCGCCAGATCGACGCGATCCTGCGCGGCGAGGGCCTGATCGCGGGCGCCGACGTGCTGTGGCCCTCCGATGTCCGCATCGCGCGGGCCCGCGATCGACTACGGGCGACCGGATACTTCAAGTCGGTGAGCGTGCGGGTGGTACCGCTGGCCGATCGCGACGATGCCGTCGCGCTCGAACTCAAGCTGGTCGAGCGTAGCTCCCTGACCTTGACCGAGCTCTACGCCGGCAGCTCGCGCATGACGCCGTTCCACGGCGGCTTCGCGGTGGCCGAGCGCAACTTCCTCGGTCGCGCGATCCATCTCGGCGGCGCGCTGGTGTGGGGCACGCTGCCGCGCATCGAGCAGAGCCGCCGCCAGCAGGCGTATCAGGTCTTCGTCGAGGCGCCGCGACTGGGCAATGCGCCGCTCGGCGTGCGCGCGTCGGGCTACGTCATCTCGGCCGCCGAGCCCTACCGCGCGTCGGGGGCCGCCGATGATCCCGATCCCGCCAACTTCCGTGCGATCGACGTCGGCCGCATCGGCGGTGCGGTCGGGCTGGTGTTCCCGGTGCTGCCGACCCTCACGCTCGGCGTCGACTATCGCTTCGAGCGCGTCGATGCGGTGGTCTCGAGCGCGCCGACGTGGGTGCGGCCCGACGGCGTCGCCAAGCCGGTGGAGCTCGGCTTGGTCGACGGCCAGCGGCGGCTGACCTCGGCGCACTTCGGCCTGGTGTGGGATGCCCGCGACGAGGTCATCCTCGCCGGCAAGGGCGCCCGCGTGGCGTTCGATCTCCAGCTGTCGTCACCCGCGACCGGTTCGCAGTACGAGTACGTCAAGCTCACGATCGCGGGCGGCTACAGCTTCCGCCTGCCGTGGCGGCACTGGCTCACGCCCAGCGCCAGCGGCGGGCAGATCGCTGGCCGTGCGCCGGTCTTCGAGCGGTTCTACAGCGGGGATCTGAGCCCGTGGACCCCCGGTCGCGAGCTCGGCGTCCGCTACTCCACGCGCAACCCCATCGACGTCTTCGGCACCGGTATCGACACCCGGACCTACGGCACGCTGTTCGGCCGCTTCGATCTCGAGTACGCCATCCCGCTGTTCCGTCGCCTGCGAACGCGTGGCATCTACGGCGGTGATCTGTTCATCAACGCGGGCGTGTTCACGCTGGTGGGTGATGCCGCCGAGCGTCGCGAGCACCGTGCGGCGCGCGAGCAGGTCGCGCCCGCGGGCTTCGCCGCCAACCTCGGTCTGCGCATCGACACCGCCGCCGGCACCTTCAACCTCTCGATCGGCAACCTGCTGCGGAGGACCCCGCTGTGAGGCGCCGCGAGTTCCTGCGCGGGGCGGTGGTGCTGCCGGTCGCGATGAGCGTGCGACCCGACGCGCTGCCGATCAAGCGCGCCAGCTTCGAGGAGGTCGGCGACGCGGTGTTGATGAGCCTCAACCTCCCGGCGCTCATCCGACGCTACGATCGCGACGCGCTCGAGTCGATCGACTCCGGCTTCGACACCTCGCTGCACTTCACCCTCAAGCTGTGGCAGCACGGCACCCGCAAGCTGATCGGCACCCGCGAGCTGTTGGTCCGCATCCGTTGGGACCCGTGGAAGCAGCGCTACGTGGTGGCGACCCGCGAGGACGGTCGCTGGTCGAAGCGCACCTTCAGCGAGCGCGATGCCGCCGTGGCAGCGGCCGTGAAGCTCGACCGCGTGCGGGTGGCCGCAGCCGCGGAGCTCGCCCGCGGCGAGGACGGGCCCTACTACTTCGTGACCGTGCTGGCGCTGCGCAACCCGCTGGATCCGCCGGCCGACTTCGGCGGCGCCACGCGGCCGCAGGGCCGCGACCTCGAGTGGTTCGGGCAGCTCGTGAACGTGCTGGCCGGCGAGCGCCCCGAGGCCGAGGAGACCGTGCACGTGCGCACCAACGCCTTCTACCTGGTGTCGCGATGAGCACGCCGGCGCGACGCTTGCCGTGGTGGGGCCGGCTGGAATCGCGGGTGATCGCGGCGCTGGTGCTGATCGGCACCCTGTGTGTGGGTAGCTCGGCGTACCTCGTGCAGCTCACCGTGGCGTACTTCGACGGCCGCTGGGGCGACGCCCTGGCCCGCGCCCACGAGGGCACCGCCCACGCCGGCGAATTCCATCGCCAGCTGGTCGCGGCCAAGATCGGCGAGTACCAGGCCCGTACCCGCGCCGACGCCCTCGAGCTGGCACTCGGCGATCGCGAGCGCGACGGCCTCGACGATCGCGCGCGCCTCGACGCGATGCTCGCGGCGCAGCCCGACCTCGTGGGGCTGTCGTTGGTACGGCCGGGCGGCGGTGCCACCGAGGTCGATCGCAGCGAGGAGTTCCCGGAGGACCGCTTCGAGTGGTTCGATGTCACCGCGCCGTTGTCGATCCGCGCCAGCGAAGACCGCGGCCAGCTGCGCGCGATCTATCGCATCGATCCGGAGATCGACGCCCGGTACCAGGACGTCGGCGTCCGTCGTCGCGAGATCGATCGCGAGCGCCGCGACACCCAGGAGGTCGAGTCGGCGGTGATCCGCGTCATCGGCATCGCCTCGGTGCTGGTGTTGCTGGTGGCGTTGACGCTGGGCCTGCTGTTGGCGCGCACGATCACGCGCAAGCTCGGTCAGCTGTCGGGCGTGATGACGCGGGTCGCCGGCGGGCAGCTCGAGGCCCGCGCGGGCGTGCACGGCAACGACGAGATCGCGCGGCTGGCCGCGGCCTTCAACCGCATGCTCGATGAGCTGGCCCACGCGCAGCTGCGGGTGGCGTACCTGCAGCGCATCGGCGCGTGGCAGGAGATGGCGCGCCGCATCGCGCACGAGATCAAGAACCCGCTGACGCCGATCCAGCTGGCGGTGCAGCAGCTGCGCGACAAGGACCCGGGCCTGTCGCCGGCGTTCACGCGGACCCTGCGCAGCGCGGTCGAGATCGTCGAGGACGAGATCGAGGCGCTGCGGCGGATGGTCACCAGCTTCTCGCAGTTCGCGAAGGTCCCCGAGGTGCGCACCGCCGCGGTCGAGCTCGCGCGGGTGATCGAGGAGTTCGAGCGGGCCTACGGCCACCTCACCGAGCGCGCCGACGACGTGTTGGTGGTCGTCGCACCCGAGCCCGCGGTGATCGTGCTCGCCGATCGGCAGCTGCTCAAGCAGGTGCTGGTCAACCTGGTCGAGAACGCGGTGCTTTCGGCACGCGAGGCGGGTCGTGATCCGGTCCGCGTCGAGCTGACGGTGGGGGTCGCCGCCGATCACGTCGAGATCCGCGTCGACGACAACGGCCCCGGCGTGCCCGACGAGCTCCGCGAGCGGGTGTTCGAGCCCTACCAGACCACGCGCGCGCAGGGCACCGGGTTGGGCCTGGCGATCGTGAAGAAGGTCGTGCTCGATCACGGCGGCGAGGTGTGGGTCGCATCGAGTCCGCTCGGCGGCGCGCGCTTCGTGGTGCGACTGCCCCGCGCGGCCGCGGCGTCGTCGTCCGCGCCGGAGCGCGCCTCGAGCAGCCCGAAGTGAAGCGCCCGGACGCGAGGACACCAACCCTGGCCCTCGCGAGCCTCGGGAATCGCGGGCTTTGCAGCGCCGCGGCGGGGCGGGCATGCTCGGGCCTGCGAGATGGGCTGGCGCGAGCTGAGCATCGACATCCCCGGCTTGCGCCTGGCCGCGCGGGCGTTCGGCCCCGAGGACGGCGCGCCGGTGCTGTGCCTGCACGGCTGGCTCGACAACGCCGCCAGCTTCGCGACGGTGGTGCCGGCGCTGGCCCAGCGGCTGCCGCAGCACCGCTTCGTCGCGCTCGATCTGCCCGGCCACGGCCACTCGGCGCACCGCGGCGAGGGCTTCGGGTACGCCTTCATCGACGCGGTCGCCGACGTCGCCGCGGCCTGCGATGCACGAGCGTGGTCGCGCGTGGCGGTCATCGGCCACTCGCTGGGCGCCGCGCTCGCGCTGGCGCTCGCTGGCGCGCAGCCCGAACGGGTGTCGTCGCTGGTGCTCGTCGAAGGCCTCGGCCCGCTCACCGACGCGCCCGAGCAGGCCGCCGCGACGCTCGGCCGCGCGCTCGCCGAGGCCCGCGAGAAGCGAGGCCGTCGCGCGCCGGTGTACGCCACGCGTGACGAGGCGATCGAGCGCCTGGTCGCCGGCGTGATGGGCTTGTCGCGCGAGGCCGCTGCGGTGCTGTGCGAGCGCGGCCTGATCGAGGTCGAAGGTGGTGTGACGTGGCGGGCCGATCCACGGCTGCGCTGGCAATCGCGGCTGCGGCTGGTCGAAGCCCAGGTCGAGTCGCTGCTGCGGGCCATCACTGCACCGACGCTGTTCGTGCGCGGCGCATCGGGCTTCTTCCCCGACGGGGAACGCGTCGATCGGCGCGCAGCCCTGGTGAGCGGGCTCCGCATGGTCACGCTGCCGGGCCGCCACCACCTGCACCTCGAGCACCCCGAGCCGGTCGCGGCCGCGATCGCGGAGCACCTCGGCGGCGCGTGAGCCCGCGCGCGGCCCACGACGCGCCGTTTTGGTGCGAGGAGAACGCCTGGCACCTCTGCGCCGACGCGCGCCTCGACGGGCACGCCTGCGCGGTCGTGGTGATCAGCAACCCCGATCGCTGCGTCGCGTTGTGGCACCAGCGTGCTGCGAGCGCGCCCTCTCGCCCGGTGCTGTGGGACTACCATGTGCTGGTCAGCTCCCGCGATGCCGAGGGCGCGCACTGGATCTGGGATCTCGACACCACGCTGGCGTTCCCGTGTGCCGCATCGGCGTGGGCCCGCGCCACGCTGCGCGCCCTGCCGGGGGTGCCTGCGCCGCGCCTTCGCTGCATCCCCGCCGAGTTCTACCGGCGCGAGTTCGCCTCGGATCGACGGCACATGCGAGCACCCGACGGCACGTGGCTGCAGCCGCCGCCGCCGTGGCCCGCCATCGGCGGCGGCCACCGCCTCGACCGCTTGCTGTCGTTCGACGACGATGATTTCGGACCTTGGCTCGAGCTCGACGTGCTGACGGAGCGCTGGGGCGGCTGACGGTGGAGATCGGCGAGGTTGCGCGCGCCGGTGACGACGCTCGCCGACGTCAGGTGGGTTCGCCGTGCCGACCGGCGCCGCCGTGGAAGCGCCGTGGGCCGTCGAGAAACTCGGCGCGCTCGAGCGTCGCGCGGCCGAGCTCGAACTCCCGCGCCAACGCCTGCGACAGCGAGAGGTCCAGCCCGTCGTACACGCTGTCGCGATCGCTGCGCAGGCATGCCTGCGGCAGCACGGCGATCTCCGCGGCGAGTGCCTCCGCGGCCGTGCGGGCGCAGCCTGGCTCGACCACGCGATCGACCAGCCCGATCGCGAGGGCCTCGGCAGCGCCGATGGCCCGGCCGGTGAGCACGAGGTCGAGCGCGCGTCCGAGCCCGATGATGCGGGGCAGTCGCACGGTGCCGCCATCGATGAGCGGCACGCCAAAACGGCGGCAGAACACCCCGAGCGTCGCGTCGCGCTCGGCCACCCGTAGATCGCACCACGCCGCCAGCTCGAGTCCGCCGGCGACCGCATGGCCGGCGATCGCCGCCACCACCGGCTTGCGCAGCACCATGCGCGAGGGACCCATCGGCCCGTCGCCGCTGGGATCGAGCCGGTTGCCGCGACCCTCGGCGATCGCGTGCAGGTCGGCACCGGCACAGAAGTGGCCGTGCTCGCCCCACAACACCGCAACATGGGCGTCGTCGTCGGCCTCGAACGCACGGAACGCCGCGGCGAGCGCGTCGGCGGTCTCGCGGTCGACGGCGTTGCGTACCGCCGGCCGCGAGAGCACGACGGTCGTGACCGCGCCGCTGCGCTCGCTGCGGACGCTCATGTCGAACCCGTGTCCGCGGGCGGCAGCAGCGGGTTGCGAAACGGCGGCCGCCGCGGGGTGTTGAGCCCGAGCTCGGCGTAGCTCTCGCGCAGGTACACCGCCTGCAGCTCGCCGGCCGGCCGCGGCGCTCCGGCGGCGAGCGCTGCCCGCCACAGACCCCGCGGTGAAGGACCCGCCACCGACAGGCGCGGCAACGTGTCGGGCAGGCCGGCCGTGGCGGCCACGAGTCCTGGTCCCGCCGCGATCGCCACGCCCTCCGACAGCGGCGCGAGCTCGGCCGCGGCGACGCAGCACTCCTCGGTGAGCGCGTGCGGCAATCCATCGTGGAGCCGGTAGCGCGCCGCATAGACATCGCCACGCCGCGCGTCCATCACGGCCAGCACCTCGTCGTCGGTGTCGTGCGTGGCGGCGATCGCCGCCAGCGTCGAGCACGGCACCACGCCGAGCTCGAGGCCCAGCGCGAGCCCCTTGGCGGTCGCGACCGCGACCCGCGTGCCCGTGAAGGTCCCGGGGCCGCGTCCGCACGCGAGCGTACCCAGCGCTCGCGCGTCGTCGAGGCCTGCGGCGACCAGCAGCGCGGCGATGCGCTCGTGCAGGCGCGTCGACGCCGAGCCAGCGCGGTCGTCGTGCACATCGGTGAGCAGTGCCGCGTCCGCGCCCTCACGACGGCGCCCGAGCACGAGCACCGAGTGCGAGGTCGAGGCGTCGAGCGCCAGCAGCCACGGCGAGTCGCTGGTCACCGTCACATCCAGTACCGCAGGATGTCGTTGCGCGCCGCCACCAGCAGCAGCAACAGGATGACCACCAGCCCCACGGCGCTGGCGATCTCGCGGGCGCGCTGGCCCAGCGGCCGGCGTCGCACGGCTTCGATCGTGAAGAACAGCAGGTGACCGCCGTCGAGGATCGGGATCGGCAGCAGGTTCACGAAGCCGAGGTTCACGCTGAGCAGTGCGACCAGCAGCAGGAACTGACCCGGCCCCTGCTCGGCGGCGGTGCCGGCGACCTTGAACAGGCCGACCACGCTCGAGAGGTCCTCCACGCCGCGCTCGAAGGTCACCATCTGCACGAGCGTGGTCCACATCATCGAGATGACCGCGCCGGTCTCTTCGACCGCCGAGCCCAGTGCGTAGGTGAAGCGGCCGCGGATCGGCTCCGGCTCCGAGGTGTACAGCTTCGCGAACGGATGGGCGCCGAACCACAGCTGCTGGCGGTCCTGCTGGTAGATGTCGCGCCACGTGCGGGTCTCGAGCTGCAGCGTGATCGTGCGCGGCGCCTCGCCCGGGCTCTGGATCTCGAGCTGCATCGGCTCCTCGCGTCGCTGCCCGATCGTATCGGCGAGCAGCTCCCACTGAGCCGTCGCCGTGCCGTCGACGGACAGCACGCGGTCGCCCGCGCGCATGCCTGCGTGCGCCGCCGGCGAGCCGGGCTCGACCGAACGCACGAAGTTGTTGGCGGGGAGGATGCCGGTACCGCCACCGTCCTTGCCCGGTAGCAGCTGCGCGTGCGCAGACTCGTACCACAGCAGCGTGCCCAGCGGCGACGCCACCGGCGTCGCGCGCAGGAATGTCAGCCGCACCAGCGCGCCGCCGGTGCCCTCCAGCATCCGCTGCAGCTCTTCGACCGTGCGCACCGGCTCGCCGTTGATCGAGGTGATGGTGTCGCCGGTTCGCAAGCCCTCGAGGTAGGCCGGCGACTGCACGTCGATGATGCCGATCTGCGGCGCATAGAACCCGGTCATCACGCCCAGGCGCCCGACCGGCGTCGCGACGCCCAGGGCGTTGCGGTTCATCTTCTTGGTCGGCGTGATCGTACGATCGAGCCGCTTGCCGTCACGCTCCACCTGGATCTCGAGATCGACGCCCGGTGCCTCCGAGACCGTCTTGGTCATCTCCTTCCACGAGCGGATGTCGTGGCCGTCGATGGCGACGATGCGGTCGCCCTGCACGAGCCCGGCCTGGTCGGCCGCGGAGCCGTGCAGCACGGTGCCGATCACCGCCGGCGTCAGCGTGGTGTGCTGCAGGAAGAAGAAGAAGTAGACGAGGATCGGCAGCAGCAGGTTCGCCAGCGGCCCGGCCCCGAGCACGAGGTAGCGGGCCCACAGTGGCTTGTTCGACAGGGCGCGGTCCTGATCGGCGGCGGGGATGTCGTCGGCGCCGCCCTGCCCGAGCATCGACACGTAGCCGCCCAGGGGGATCGGTGCCAGGCAGTACTCGGTCTCGCCGAAGCGAACCCGGAGCAGCGCGGGGCCGAAGCCGATCGAGAAGCGGATGACCTTCACGTCGACCAGCTTGGCGGCCAGCAGATGGCCCAGCTCGTGGACGAAGATCAGCGGCCCGATGAGCAGGATGAAGGCCCAGAGGTTGCCCATCGCGGCCCAGCATAGCAGGCCGGGCCGGGCCGAGGGTGCGATCGCGCGCCCCGCCGTCGTGCCGCGAGGGCTGGCGCCAATGGCCCGTCGGCGTTGTCCGCCCGCCCAGCGCGGCGTGGTCGCACCGCTCGGATCGCGCTAGCATCGGCGCCTTGAGTTCGACGCGCAAGCCGCAGGCGCCGACGCCCGATCCGGTGTCGATGCTCGACGAGCTCGAGGCCGACATCGAGGCGCTTCGCGTGCTCTACGACAAGTACTTCCTCGGCATCGAGCGCGTGCCGCCGTCGCGCCCGCGCGAGCGCCTCGATCGCAAGATCCGCGGGCTCGAGGGCGTGCACATCAGCTCGACGGCGCTGCGGTTCCGACTCGGCGGTCTGCGGGCGCGCTACATCTCGTACGCGCAGTATTGGACCCGCATCCTCGATCAGATGGAGCGCGGCGTGTTTCGACGCGACGTGCTGCGCGCGGCACAACGCGGCGCCGACAAGCCCGACACGCCGAGCTCCGTGGGCGAGGCCGCGACGGCTCCGCTCGCCGCGGCCGCGGCCGCGAGCATCACCACCGGCGCGCCGCTCATCGACCCCGAGCACGCGCGCGACGTGTTCGATCGGCTCGTCGCTGCCAAGCAATCGATGGGTGAGTCCACCGATGGGCTCACGTTCCAGGCCTTCCTTCGCAAGCTCAACCGCGAGGCGCCCAAGCTCGCGGAGCAGCACGGCGCTCGGGCGCTGCGCTTCGAGGTCGAGGTCCGCGGGAGCAAGGTCCGCGTGCGCGCCCGTGCGCAGACCCAGTGATCCCCTCGCGCGTGCGGCCGCGTGGCCGTTCGCCCCGCCACCGTTGCGTGTCGCCACGCCTCGCTGCTTCGCGCCAACGCGCTCGCACTTGCGAACCGGCGGTCGGATGTCCCATCATTCCGCGGCGGCGCGCGAGCACTCGTGCGCCACACATGGCCCCTCGCGTCGCCTCGAGGTCGCCTGAATCCCACTCCACGAGGGCGCGTCCACACCGGCGCGCCACCCTTCCGGGCGGCAAGGACGCATTTTCACCATGACTCGTCTCCCGCGCCTCGCGATCGTGACCCTCACTGCGCTGGTCGCCTGCACGTCCAAGAACGCAGCCAGCACCAACCCCGACGCTGGCAACTACGACGGCTACTACAGCGAGGTGAAGCACGACGGCGCCGCTGGTGGTGATGCCGGTGGTCAGTCTGACAGTGGCGATACCAGCCGTCCGAAGCCGCGTACGATGACGTCGACCAGCGGCGCGCCGACCCGCAAGGGCAAGGCGCTCTCGGCCCGCAAGCCGCCGGTCCCCGGTGGCACCAAGCCCAAGCCGCGCCCGACCGTGCCGCCCACCGAGGTGCTGGCGTTCGACGGCTTCCTGCCCACCAACGCTCCCGCCGGCAGCGTCATCGAGGTGTTCGGCTCCGGCTTTGGCAAGAAGGGCAACACCCGCGTGCTCATCGGTGGCAAGGCGCAGGAGGTGCTCGAGGTCGGCGAGGGCCACATGCTCGTGCGCGTGCGCGAGGGGGCGTCGGGCCCGATGGTGCTGTCGCAGCGCCTCGGGCTCCAACCCGGCCGCACCAAGCGCACGCCCGTGCTGCTCAAGTCGACCGCGCCGTTCCATGCGCTGCCGGTCGAGGGTGGCTTCGGGGCCGCGCGCACCGATGTCAACCTGGGCCTGGTCGCCAACGTCTACGCGATCAGCAAGCCGGTCACCGAGCTGCCGGCGTTCGATGATCTGGGGGCGCCGTTCGCCACCTTCGCGGTCGACAACCTCGACGTGCCGGCGGGCGAGTTCAAGGGCGCATTCGTGGGTCCTGCCGGCAAGGTCAGCGAGTGGTTCGCGCTGCACTTCCAGGGCTCGCTCAACGTCACCGAGGCCGGCACCTACGATCTGTGCCTCAACGCCGGTGACGGCGCGCAGCTCTACCTCGACGACGGTCTCGTCGTCGACGACGACGGCGTGCACGACACCACGCTCAAGTGCGAGACGCTCAGCATCGAGCCCGGCGAGTACAAGCTCGACCTGCTGTACTTCCAGGCCGCCGCCGGCGAGCGCGGGCTGCAGCTGATGTGGGGCAAGGACGGTGGCGAGAAGGTCGCCATCCCCAAGGAGAACCTGTTCCCGCCGAGCGACACCACCACGCTCGTGCGCAAGTAGTTCGCTACGGCGAAGACGGTGCGGCGCAACGGACCTGGACCAGCGTCGCATCGTCGTCCGCGTCGTACACGACGAAGCTACCGGGGCCGGCGGGATCCACAGCGATCACGTCGGCCTCGCCGCGCCAGCTGGTCGTGCGCGACTGGGCTGGGGAATCCGGGAACAGCTTCAGCACCTCCCACGCGCCGTCGACGATGCGCCCGATCGCAATGTCAGCGTCGAGCTGTAGCAGCGTCACCTCGCCCTCGAGCCCGAGCGTGCGGCCCAGCTCGGCGAACTCGAGACCCGCATGCGGTGCGCGCACGAGCACCGGCTCGCCGTCGCTGGCTGCGTAGGCGAAGTACGTCGCGTTATGATCGATCGCGAGTGCGCCGAGCGCATCGGCGCGCGGCGTCGGCAGCGTGGGGTCGACGCGCAGCAGCCCCGCGGGCCGATCGAGGCCACCGATGGCGAAGGTGAAGAGCGGCACGTCGGCGGTGGTCACCGGGCCATCGTCCTGCGCGGTCTCGCGGTACATCACCAACGAGCTGAAGCTCGACCGCGCGTCGCGGAGCAGGCCCATCGGCGCCAGGCTCGGATAGTGCCGACCGGCGAAGGCGGCCTGGCAGGCTTCGATCTCCTCCGGCGGCAGACCCTCGTCGCATTGCGGCGCGAAGTCGAGCGTACGATCGGGATCGAGGGGATACGTCGGCGACAAGGAGAGGTCGAGGCGAGTCGGCACAATCTCGATGCTGAAGTCGACGCTGCTCGGCGGGAACGTGATGACATAGGGCTGCGGTGCGGGGTCGGCCATGAAGACCAGCGCCTGAAACCACGCCGAGGCGTCGCAGGACTCGTAGTCGCCGTCGCCGTCGGCGTCGCACGGCACTGCCA
Source organism: Deltaproteobacteria bacterium (assembly GCA_016709225.1). Lineage (NCBI taxonomy): Bacteria > Pseudomonadati > Myxococcota > Myxococcia > Deltaproteobacteria bacterium. Next base: position 425,945 of record JADJEE010000001.1, read on the forward strand.
GCGTCGCGAGGTTGGATGAGCTCGCCAGCTGCGGAAACGGCTCGCGCGCGTCGTAGTGCCCGACGTAGTGGATGCCGGGGCTACGCTGGGACAACCACGCCTCACCCGGTTCGGCGCCGGGGATGAGCTCGAACTCGTCGGCGAACCCGGGCGAGACCCCCTGTGGCACCCGATGATCGACGACGCCGTCGTCGTCGAGGTGGACCAGCTCGAGCTGGTCGAGCCCCCCGGGCGGCTGTCCGATCACGAGCAGCCACGCGCCCGGGAGTCCCGGCGCATCGGCGGCGGCGGCCACCACCGTGTGCCAGTCGTAGGCCGAGTGCAGCTGCTCGCGCTGCACGATGACCTCGGCCTCGGCGCAGTTGCTCGACACGTCGAGCGAGATGGGGTCGAGCGGGAACGGTTGGCAGCCCGACAGCGCCACCAGCGGCCAGGTGCGTAGCGCTCTCATCCGCCGAGCACCTCGTGGATCGATGCGATCGTGCCCGCGGTGAGGTGCGCGACGGCCTCGCGATCGATCCACAGCGGCGGCATCCAGTAGAGAGTGTCACCCAGCGGGCGCAGCAACAAGCCGTGGCGCAGTGCAGCGCGCCGGATCGATAGGCTGGTGCGGCCGTCCGGTGCCGCGCGGGTATGGGGCGCGAGGTCGAAGGCCACGATGGTGCCGACTTGCCGGCTGGCCTGCACGGCGCGACACGCCGCCGCGACCTCGGCGCGGGCGTCGTCGAGCGCGGCGATGGTGGACTCGAGCTGCGCGCCCGAGCGCGCGCGCAGGAGCTCCACGCTGGCACACGCCGCGGCGGTGGCGATGGGGTTGCCACAGAAGGTATGGCTGTGGGCGAACGCGCGATCGGGCGCGCCGTGGAACGCGGCTTCGATGGGCGCCGCCACCAACACCGCCGACAGCGGCAGCGCGCCGCCGGACAGGCCCTTGCCCACGCAGACCATGTCGGGTCGAAGTCCGCACCAGTGCCCCGCCAGGGCGCGGCCGCTGCGGCCCAGCCCGACCGCGATCTCGTCGGTGACGAGGTGGATGCCGAGCGACTGGGCCGTGTCCGCGATCCGGCGTAGGAAGCCGCTGCCGGTCATGCGCATGCGCCCGGCGCACTGCACCAACGGCTCCACCACCAGCGCCGCCAGCTCGTCGGCGTGCCGTTCGAGCAGCGCGATGGCCTGCTCGCAGGCGGCATCGTCGGCGCCGGCGTCGGTGAGCAGATCGCCGTGGCGATGCTGGGAAATCTCGGGCGTGGGCAGGAACAACGCGTCGTGCAGCAGCCCAGCGAACGGCGCCCGGTAGGGTTCGTTGCCGCACAGCGCCAGCGCACCGAGGGTCTCGCCGTGGTAGCCGTGGGCGAGCGCGGCGACACGGCGACGCGCCGGTGCGCCGGCCTGGCGATGGTGCTGCAGGCTCAGCTTCACCGCGATCTCGATCGCATCGGCACCCGAGTCGGCGAAGAACACCCGCGACAGCGGCGGACCGGCGAGCGCGAGCAGCCGTTCGGCGAGCGCGACCGCGGGCGCGTGGGTGAAGCCCGCGAACATCACGTGGTCGAGCGTGCGGGCCTGGGCGGCGATGGCCTCGACGATCGCGGGCTCGCAGTGACCGTGTACACACGTCCACCACGATGCAATCGCGTCGAGGATCCGCGCGCCCGCGGTGGTCACCAGCCAAGGCCCGTGGGCGCTGGCGATCGGCACCGGGGGCAGCAGCGCGTGATCGTCGAAGTGACTGGCGGGGTGCCAGAGTGACGCGAGGTCGCGCGCGAGCAGTGCCTCGTCGGCCATTGCGCCAGACGTCATACCACCACCGCCGGCGGCTGCCGCGAGCCGGTTCAGCCCGCCGTGCGCGCCCCCGCAGCCGTGCGCGTGCACCGGCGGCGCGATGCGCTACGCTACCACCCGACGATGACGCGTTCGATCCGGGGCACCTCGCGGCCTGCAGCGGCGCTCGCACTGACGGTGTCCGCCGCAGCTGCGTGCTTCGTCGACATCCCCACCGACGATCCGGTGCCCTCGGCCTGCGCGGCCCGGAACTGCTCGGAGCACGCCTACTGCAACGCTGGCGATTGCTTCTGCGACCCCAACTACGTCGGCAATCCCGACGCGCTGCATGGCTGCCAGCCGGTCGACGGCCTGTCGCCGTGCGACACCACCTGCGGCCTCAACGCCTTCTGCGACGGCACCGCGTGCAGCTGCGCCGAGGGCTTCGTGGCGGTGTGTGGCACCGGGGACTGCATCCCCATCGGACAGCTGTGCGACGGCACGCCCGACTGTGTCAATGGATCCGACGAGGACCCGATGGTGTGCTTCGCCGGTTCGGTGCAGACCTGGACCCTCGAAGATGCCTGCGACGATGGCCTCGCCATCCAATGGCGCGTGTTCTCGATGGACCGCGACTGGCTGTGGCCGGGTCCCGACGCGGTGTTCACGAGCGTGGCGCCGCACGAGCCGTCCTATGAGTCCGTCGAGTGTCTCGATGGCGAGCTGCTGTGCTTCGGCGCGCAGGCCGGCGATCGTCAATGGGGAATCGGACTCGATGGTCGTGGGGAATGCGATGATTGCTGCCAGCCGTGTGCTTCCGACACGGTCGAGTTGGCCCCGCTCGCCTGCGAATGAACCCCTCCATTGCCGGTGCGACCTCGGGTCGCGGGGTGAACGCGCCATCGATGGTGGACGTGACCCCCTCTCGGTGGCATAGTCGGACCGACGCGCGCGGCAAAGACCGTGGTAGGCGGCGCGCGACTGTTTTCCAATGACGGAGATCGCCCAACTCTTCGAGTCGGCGTTGCGCGCGAGCCTCTCGCGGGCCGCAATGAACACCCTCGCCCAGATGCCGCCGTCCACGACGCTGCGCGAGCTGTTGGAGAGTGACGCTGGCGAAGCCGTGCGCGCACTGACCCTGCGCGACCTCGGGCTCGCGCTGCAGCAGGCCGGGTATCAGCCGCGTGCACGCGCGGAGGCGGGCGCCCGTCGAAGGGTCGCCGCTCCGCCCACCGGGCCGAGCCGCAGCGCGCAGTGGGAGGAGAGCCGCGAGGAGCGGGTCTTCCGCGAGATTCTCGCCGCGCTCGAGCACGACTCGCTGACCATCGGCCAGCTCTCGAAGAAGCTCGACGTCGACACCGAGGAGCTGCGCGGCTACCTCACGTGGATGAAGAAGGCCGGCAAGGTCACCAGCTCGGGCCGCGCGCGCGCGACTCGCTACTCGCCGGCCTGAAAGGCGCGGGGGCGGTCACGCGATCCGATGATGTCCGACCCCGATCACGAGGCGTTGCGCGAGCTGGCGGCCGCGCTCAAGCACGACCTCGGCAAGTACGTCGCGTGGCGCAGCATCAACCTGCCCGAGCAGGCCTGGGCCGGCCCGCTCGACGACACCACCTTCGAGGCGCTGCGCTGCGATCTGATGGCGACCCGCGCCGCTGCATCAGGTGACGAGTCCGCGTGGGCGTTGTTCGATCGGCTCGCGGCGGACTGGCCGCGGCCGTGGCCCGCAGCGCTGGTGGCGGTCGCGACGGCGATCGATGGACTAAGAGGCCTGCAGCGCGCGTTCGAGGCCGACGCGCGCGACGACATCGCCGCCGCGCGACCGCAGATCCGCGCCGCGCAGGCCAGCATTCGCACGCAGCTGGCGGCGCTGGTACGCTCGCTCGCGTAGAGGCCGCGTGCTCGATGTCCTCGATCCTCATCATCGACGACACCAACAAGTACTGGGAGCTGTGCTCGCGCTTCATGCCCGAGCATCAATTCCTGCCGCCGGCCCGCAACTTCCGTGAGGCCCAGGACGCGCTCGCGCGTCACCGGGACGTCGACTTGGTGCTGCTCGACGTCCACTTCGACATCCCCGAGGAGCAGCTGTTGCCCGAGGACAAGCAGGAGCTGCTGTCGAAGGGCGATCGCAACCGCACCCTGGAGCGCCTGCGACGTTCGCAGGGCCTGCACATCCTCGACCGGCTGCGGCGGACCCACCCCGACCTCCCGGTGATCGTGATGACCTCGCGCGACGACCTGCCGCTCGACGCCGACGCCGAGCGACTCAACGCCGAGGACTACACCTATCTGCTCGACGACGAGTACCTCGATGCCCGCTCGCTGCGGCTGCAGGTCGAGGGCATCCTCGCGCGACGCTCGCGCCCGCCGGCCGCCGACGAGCCGTTCTACTGGGGGCAGACCACACGCATGCTCGCGCTGCGACGGCGGCTGTCGATCCTCGCGCGCGGGCGCCTGCCGATCATCTTGCTGGGCGAGACCGGCACCGGCAAGACGCTGCTGGCCCGCGAGTTCATCCACGCCAGGTCGCAGCGATCGGGGCCGTTCGTCGCCGTGGATCTCTCGACGCTGCCCCACGAGCTGATGGGCGCGCACCTGTTCGGTGTGGTCAAGGGCGCATACACCGGCGCGACCGCGTCGCGCGAGGGCGTGCTCGCCCGCGCCGATGGCGGCACCCTCCTGCTCGACGAGATCGGCAACCTCTCGCTCGACCTGCAGAAGCAGCTGCTGGTGGTGCTGCAGGACGGCCGCTACTCGCCGGTCGGCTCGGTCGACGAGCGCGTGGTCGACATCAAGCTGGTGGTCGCCACCAACGAGAAGCTCGCGAGCATGGTGGCGGCCGGCCGCTTCCGCGAGGACCTGTACATGCGGCTCAACCCCGCGACGGCGGTGACGTTGCCGGCGTTGCGCGAGCGCGGTGAGGACTTCGGCGCCCTGCTCGATGCGTTCATCATCCGCGTGGCGCGTGAGCCCTACAACCGCGACCTGGTGCTGCAGTACGCCGAGCAGCGCGGCCTGCAGGTCCCCGCCGACGGCGCGCCGATGCCGATCGTCATTGCGCGGTCGCTGCCGGCGAAGCTCGACCCGCGACGCCTGCACCTGCTGCTGCACCCGACCTCGTTCAAGGCCCTGCGCGAGTTCGCGTGGCCCGGCAACTTCCGCCAGCTCGAGATGTTCCTGTCGAATCTCATCACCCTGACGATGGTCGAGCTGGTCGACCAGGCCGACGTGATCGAGCCCGGCGATCCGGGGCAGGCGAGCCGTCCCGACGTGGTGCCGATCCCACCGCGAGTCGTGCGTGATCTGCTGCGCCCGATGGAGCTGCCGCAGGACCAGGCCGGTGCGGCCGGCACCGAGCCGGACGACGGCAGCCTGCGCATGCATGTCGTCGTGCAGCCGGGTGACTCGCTCAACGCGGTCAGCTGCGACGTCGAGCGACAGTACATGGAGCGGCTCTACGACAACTACGGCGGCGATCTCGGGCGCATGGCCGAGGCGCTGCTCGGCGATCCGGCCGCGGGTCGCAAGGTCCAGCTGCGCATGAACCAACTCGGCATCAAGCTGCGCAAGCTCAAGCGCCGCGGGAAGGCCTCGTGAGCGGCACGCTCGAGCGCTGGTGCGCGGGCTTGGCCGGCCTGTGGGTCGGTGGCTGCCTCGCGGCGATGGCCGCCGCGGCCCCGCCCGCCGGCGGTGGCACCGGCACGTTGCCGCCGCCGCCCAGCTCCGACACCGATGGCGACACCGAAGGCGAGCGCCCCGAGGACGTCGCGGCCCGGCGACAAGAGGAGTTCGAGGGCCACCTGCAGCGCGCACAGGCGGCCATCACCCGCGAGCGCCACGACGAAGCCATTCGCGAGTACACCGCGGCGCTGCGGCTGCAGCCCGGCGATCCGACGGCGTTGCTGGGACGCGCCAATGCTCGCAAGGCCCGCACCGCGCCCGATCGGTGTCCGACGCAGGCGATCGGCGACCTGCGCCTGCTCGAGAGCTACGATCCACGCGGCGCGTGGCTCGAGCAGCGCGCGACGTTGGTGGGCTGGATGGCCGCGTGCGGTCCCACCTACGCCGCCGATCGACTGCTGCTCGCCAAGGAGATCGCCGCCGAGAAGCCCGGGGCGCCCGGTCGCGCCTCCGACATCCGCGTGCTGGTGGCCCAGCTGCTCATCGAGGGCGTCGGCGACGACGATCCGCGCAGCGATCCCTCGGCGGCCCGGGCCGCCGCGCTGCTCGAGCTCGAGCGCTACCGTGGTGAGTGCGAGAAGCTCCACAGCCCGCCCACCGCGGCGGCGCTGCGGCTGCAGGCCGACATCTACAACGACTCGGGCGAGCCCGAGCGCGCGGTGCCGATCTACAAGCAGCTCGTCGAGCAGCACCCGGACTCCAGCGCGACCACCGGCGTCACGAAGATCCTCCGCGACCTCGAGATGCAGCGCGAGCTCAAGCGCCTCGATGCGACCCAGGGCATTCGCCCGAACGACGAGGCCTTGGAGGCCTACGGTCGCGGGCTGCAGCTGCTGCGCGCCGGCGATCTGGACGCCGCGCAGGCGGAGTTCGAGGCTGCCGTCCAGGCCACGCAGTGGTTCCCGCGCGCCCACTACGCCCTCGGCGTGACCCATGCGCGCAAGGCCGAGTTCGGGCTCGCGGTCGAGGCCTTGCAGCGTGCGATCCACATGGCGCCGACCGATCACCAGGCGCACATGACCCTGGGCCTGCTCTACAAGAAGGAGTTCGGCGGCGCGGAGGATCAGCTCGCGATCAAGCACCTCGCCGCAGCACTGCGACTGCGGCCGGATCTCTCGCAGCTGCACCTGCTGCTGGGCGAGCTCTACGCCCGCACCGATCGCGAGAAGGCCCGCGAGCACTACGAGCGATTCCTGCGCGCCAGCGCGGTCGACGATCCAGACGCCGCCAAGGCCCGCCGCGCGCTCGAAGACCTCGAGCGCGAGATCCGGCAGGAGGAGCCCGCGGCGATTCCCCCACCCGCCGAGGAGTCGCTGCGCTCGGTGTCGCCCGACCTGCAGCGGATGATCAACGAGGCGTACCTGCGCAGCACCGAGTACCAGGACCTCGCGTACGCCGAGAAGATCCTGCTCGAGGCCAAGGACCGCTTCCCGACCGAGCCGGTGGTCTACAACCAGCTCGCGCACATGGCCTTCGCGCAGGATCGCACCGGCGACGCGCGCCAGTACTGGGAGCAGAGCCTCGCGCTGCAGGAGGACCAGGTCGAGGTCCACGAGCGCCTGGGGCTGCTGCTGCGCTCGCAGCTGCCCGACGAGGCCATCGCCCACCTGCAACGCGCCGCCGACCTGGGCTCGCTGACCGCGCGCTACGTGCTCGCCGAGCTGCTGTGGGCGCAGCCGAGCCCGTGGCGCGCATCGGCCGAGCTCGATCGCTACCTCGCAGTGGCCGGCGATTACGACCTCGACTACGAACGCGCGCTGGCGCTGCGCGAGACCATCGATCGCCGGCTGCTGCAGTTCTACCTGGTCGCGGGCGCAGCCCTCTTCGCGCTGCTGTCGTGGCCGACCTGGCGCATCTATCGACGCCTGCGCGGCAAGAGCCTGCGCCAGCTGCTCGAACGCGATCCCAAGAGCTTCCCCGAGGTTGCGCGGATCCTCAGCCTGATCCGGCACGAGATTCTGAAGCACAACACCGCGTTCCTCGGCGACGTCGGTCGCGCGCTCGAGCACGATGCACCCGACGCCGAGGCGCGCGCGGCCGTGCTCGCGCAGCGAATGTTCGGCGACCAAATCCCCGGTCGCGTCGGCGCCCGCGAGCCCGCGCGATTGCCCGGCATCTACGGGCGCTTCCTCGGCTACGTCGAGGAACTCGACAAGGTCGGCCGCGCCCACCGCGTGACGCTCAACCTCCAGCGCAAGGATCCCATCTTCGGCCCCATGATTCGCGCGTTCGACGAGCTCGCCGCGCGCGCGGGCGAGCTGCGAGCGGTGCATGGCCTGCGCTCGGGCCGGCGCCTCGAGCTCGCCAAGGTGCTGCGCCGCAGCGCGCAGGTCCTGGGCCGGCAGGCGTTCGAGCGCCTGTCCGGGCTCATCCGCGAGCTGTGCATCGTCAACGTCGATGCGCGCTTCATCGAGGCGACCTACGCCCAGGTGGCCGGTGAGGCGCAGTTCGCCAGCTCGTCGCTGGCACCGCTGCAGTGCGCGGGCCTCGGGGCACCGGTGCGGATCTTCCGGACCGATCTCGAGGACATCCTCGCCAACGTCATCCGCAATTCACTGCGCTCGAGCCTGTCGTACGCACAGCCACCGGTCGGGCTCGGTGTGGAGCTGATCACCGAGCTCGACGAGATCACCGGCCTGGGCACGCTCGCGATCCGCATCAAGGACCGCTCCTTCGAGCAGCTGAGCAACGAGATGCTCCGCGGGCGGTATGTCGAGCGCGGCATGGGCATCACGGTCGACCTGCTGTCGCGCTACGACGGTTCGATCGCAGTCGAGCCCGAGCCCGGCTGGAACAAGGCCGTGGTGGTACGATTCTTCATGCTCGAGGACGACGGCACCAGCGTCGCGACGGTGGCGGCATGAGCGTTGCGCCGGTCGAGGTGCTGGTCGTCGAGGACGGCGACGAGTACGTCACGAACCTCTCGACCTTCGTGTCGGAGGGCATCCACTACCGCCAGGCCAAGAGCGGCGCGCTTGCGTGCCGCATGGTGTCGGAGCAGCACACCGACCTCGTGTACCTCGACATGCGCTTCGATCGCACGCCCGAGGGCGAGCTGCTGGGCAACATGGTCGAGCTGGTCGCGCGCTTCAACGGCGACGTCGCGCGGGCGCGGCGATTCCAGCAGGACAACCAAGGGCTGTTCGTGCTGCGGGCGCTGCGGGAGAGCGGCTGGAGCGGACCGGTCATCCTGAGCTACGACTTCGGGCCGGAGGAGCGCCGCTTCCGGACCCTGAGCGAGCGGGATCCCGCGCTCGGCTACTGCCCCGACTACGCCGACGCCAACACCATCCGCACCGTCATCCTGCGGGCGGTCGGTCGCTCGGCCTGACACCTGCGGTCGCAATGGGCCGGCGCAGCGTCGCCGGTCCGGGGTGCGCAGGCTTGCGGACGCGCGCGGCGATGGGGCAGCATCGCTGTCGCGTGACCGACGTCCAGCCCGAGATCCTCGCGATTCGCGTGACCGTCATGCCGCGCGACACCAACGCGCACGGCACCATCTTCGGTGGTCACATCCTCAGCCTCATCGACCAGGCGGGGGCGATCGCAGCCCACGCGCTGGGCGCCGAGAAGCTGGTCACGGTGGCCATGCGCGAGGTCGAGTTCAAGCAGCCGGTCCACGTCGGCGACCTCGTCAGCTGCTGGGTGCGGGTGGTCCGGGTCGGGCGCACGAGCGTGACCTCGATCGTTCGCGTGGTCGCGCAGTCGCCCACGGCGCAGGCGCGGGGCGAGCCCGAGCGCGACGTCACGCAGGCCGAGGTGGTCTACGTGCACATCGACGACGCGGGACGCCCGCGCGCGATGCCGCGGCCGTGACGTGGGCGGCGGCCCGCGCCCTCGCGGCGCGCCGGCGGCAAAGCCTGCGGGACCCGACGCCATCACGCCGGTGCTACGCTAGCGCCCGCTATGTTCGCACGCGCGACGATCTTGGCAGTGGTGGCGTCGTTGGCCCTCGGTTGCGCCGAGCAGCCGGGCAAGAAGAAGGACGACGACAAGAAGGCCGACAAGAAGGCCGAGGGCAAGGACGAGAAGAAGGGCGAGTCGAAGGTCGCCCCGGCCAAGACCCCGGAGTGACGCGGGCGGCGCGACGGCCCCATGCGTCTGCCGCTCGTCCATCCGCCACCGTCGGCCCCGGCCGAGGTCGCCAACTGCGATCACTTGGCGCGCCTCGCCGCGGCGGCCCGTGGCTTGCCGCTCGGGGCGGCCGCGGCCGCGATCGCCTCACCGCGTTCGCGGGGTCGTCACGGCAATGCCCTGCAGTGGCACCTCGGGCTGTCGCCCCACGACGCGCGTGCCGAGCCCGACTGGGAGCGGCGCATCGAGATCAAGCTGCTGACCGTTTGGCGCACGCGCGCGGGGCTCGTCTGCGACAAGCTCAAGGTCTGCGACGGTGACATCGATCCGTGGCGCAAGCTCGACAACGTCCTGTTCGTGCTCGCCGATCGATTGACGCGCGTGGTCGTGGGGCATTGCTTCGTCACCCGTGACGGCGATCGGCACACCAGCCTCGTCGCGGCCTGGCGGGCCGACACCCACTTCGATGCGCCGGCGCTGTTCGTCGAGGCGCGCGACGGGGAGGGTGGGGCACGACCGGCGTACTACGTCGCGGCCGCGTGGCTTGCCGCCCACGTGCTGCCCACGGACCTCTCCGGGGTGTTCGCGGGGCTTCGCGGTGCGGCCCGCAGCGGCGACCCGTTGCTCGCCGTCGCCGACGAGGGCAGCGGCGGCGCGATCACGTGTCCGCGCTGTGGTGCGGCGATCGGCTTCGACCCCGAGGCGCTGCGACGCCGGGGGGCGGTGCCGGCCCACCACGGCTTGCCGTTGGCGGCCCCGTGCGCCACGCGGGAGCACGTCGTGCTGTCGCGGTCACGGCTGCTGGTCAACGACGTGCTCGGGGCCGACGACACCCTCGCGACGCTGCAGTCGGTCGTGCGCCCCGATCGGATCACGCGGCTGGCGGACCACGTCGCGGAGCCCGACGACCATCGACACTGAAGCACCGTCGCGAACGTCGGGCGCACGACGAACGAAGACCCAGGACAGCGGACCAGGCCGTCCTGGGTCTCCCCAGGTTCTCACGGATGCACCGAAGTTCACCGCCCGGGCCCCCCAAGCCGAGCAGGCGTGGGGCACCCGGAAATTCCATGCGCGCGTCGACGGAGCGGTACCCGCGACGCCCCACGGGAGGAGCGCCGGCGTACTTCACCTCGTTCGCGGCGACCCGTCGCGGACAACCGCAGCGAGGGGGCACCCGAACGGGCGACGCGCTCGAGCGAGAGCAGCGAAACCGCGTCCCTGGCCGGGATCAAAGGAAACAGGCCGGCAGGAACGGAGGATCGGAGGCCAAGCTCGAAGGGACGTCAGATCAAGGAAGGTTCGAAGCCAAGCTCGAGAAGCCAAGTAGGGCGGCAGAAAGCGAAGCCAAGAAATCTAAGACAAGCGAGCGAAGCGCGAGACGTCGAAGCCAAACCCGAAGAAGCCAAGTCGAAGAAAAAAGCGGGAAGCCAAGGGGCAGCAAGCCAAGGGTCAAGTTGTCGCGTAAGCCAAGTGGGCGTGAGCCTGAAAGCCAAGCCAGGTTGCGGCGGGCCAATGTGCAGGGGGTGGGCCAACCGACATGGTGGCGCGGAATGACTGCGCAATTGCCAGAACGGCACGCGCGGCCTCCGGAGCGGAGCGCGCTAGGTATGACGCGGATGTCCGAAAGTGGCGCGCGCGGCACTGGCCACCGTGACAGGCTTGTCGCGGGGCCCGCCGACCGCAGCGCTGGCGCGCGAGATCCCTCCGTGAGCATTCGCGTAGGGACGGCCGGGCCTGCGTGGTGTACTAAGCGTCCCGGGTGACCAACCACGCGTCCTTCTCTGGTCGGGTCCGTGTGGCGATCATCGGTGGCACCGGCTACGGCGGCGCCGAGCTGATTCGACTGCTGCACGTGCACCCCAACGTGGAGCTCGTGCGCGTCACGAGCATCGATGCGGTCGGCGAGCCGCTCGAGGCCGTCCACCGCAACCTGGGCCCCACCGGCCTGCGGTTCGAGGACACGCCGCCCGAGCAGGCGATGCGCGACGTCGACGTCGTCTTCCTCGCGCTGCCCCACAAGGTCACGGCCGCGCTGGCGCCCGCGATCCAGCAGACCGAGGCGCGGGTCATCGATCTCTCGGGCGACTTCCGCCTCCGCGATGCCGAGACCTACAAGCGCTTCTACGGCCAGGTGCACCCTCACCCGGAGCTGCTGGGCAGCTTCGTGTACGGCTTGCCCGAGCTGCACCGCGAGTCGATCCGCAGCGCCAGGCGCATCGCTTCGCCGGGCTGCTTCGCGACCACCATCGCGCTCGGCGTGTTGCCGGTGGTGCGGGCGGGCTGGCTGCGGGGGCCGATCCGGACCGTCGCGGCGACCGGCTCGTCGGGCTCGGGGGCGTACGCCAGCGAGGGCACGCACCACCCGGTGCGGGTGAACAACCTCAAGACCTACAAGGTCCTCGATCACCAGCACACGCCGGAGATCGAACAGACCCTCGGTGACGCGCTCGCCCTCGCCGGGCACGAGGGAGTGGTGCAGCTGCTGTTCGTGCCGGTGTCCGCGCCGCTGTCGCGGGGCATCCTCGCGAACAGCTTCGTCGACGTGCCGGCCGAGGTCGACGACGCCGCGGTCGCGGACGTGTTCGCGCGCTGCTACGCCGACTCGCCGCTGGTACGGGTGCTGGGCGGTGGCAAGCGACAGGCCGAGGTCGTCGCGGTCAAGGGCAGCATGTGGGCCGATCTGTCGTGGACGCTGGGGCCCATCGGCGTCGGCGGCACTCGGCACCTGGTCGTGACATCGGCGCTCGACAACCTCGTGAAGGGCGGCGCCGGGCAGGCCGTGCAATCGATGAACGTGATGTTGGGCCTGCGCGACGGCACCGGCATCGACGCGGTGCCGCTGTGGCCATGAGCGCGTCGGCTCTGCGCGTGGTGGTGAAGTTCGGCGGCGAGGTCGTGGCGCGCCCGGCCGAGCTGTCGGGGTTGCTGGCCGAGGTCGCCAAGCTGCGCCGCGATGGCGCGGCGGTGGTGCTCTGCCACGGCGGCGGGCCCCAGGCCAGCGCGCTGCAGCAGCGGCTCGGGGTCGAGACCGTGAAGGTCGGCGGTCGCCGGATCACCGACGCTGCGACGCTGCAGATCATGAAGTGCGTGCTGGCCGGCGAGGTCAGCATCGACGTGGTCGCGGCCGCGCTCGCGGCCGGCGTGCCCGCTGTCGGGCTCTCGGGGGTGAGCGCGGGCTTGGTGACCGCGCACCGTCGCCCGCCCAAGCGCGTCAGTGGCGGTGGCGAGGCACCGGTCGACTTCGGCCTGGTCGGCGACATCGACACGATTCGCACCGAGCTGCTCGAGCAGCTGTGGCGTGGCGGCTTCGTGCCGGTGGTCAACTCGTTGGGGGTCGCGGCGCAGGCCGAGCCGGGCCAGCCCTGTGCGGTGTTCAACATCAACGCGGACACGGTCGCGGCCGCGGTCGCCGCGGCATTGCGCGCCGATCACCTGCTGCTGATCACCGACGTGCCGGGGGTCCTGCGCGATCGCGAGGATCCGAGCTCGGTGATCCCGACGCTGACGCGCAGCGCTGCACGTCAGGCGATCGCCGACGGCATCATCGCCGGCGGCATGATTCCCAAGGTCGAGGAGGCGCTCGACAACCTCGCGCAGGGCATCGGCGCGGTGCACATCCTGGGCGCCGGGGCGCTGCACGACGCGGTTCGCTCGCCCGGTGCCCGCGGCACGGTGCTCGTCGAGGACGGGGGGCACCCGTGAACGAACCTCCGGGGGCGACGGGTTCGGTTCGTCAGGCGGAGCTTTGCGCGGCGGTCGACGACGCGTTCGAGCGCGAGCAGGTGCCGCTGCTGCGTCGGCTGGTGGAGATGCCGAGCCACACCGGGGCGAAGGCCGACGTGGAGGCCGCTGCCGCGGTGCTCGACGAGGCCGCCCACGCCGCCGGCCTGCGCATGCGTCGGGTCCCGGATCCGCAGGGCGTCTACGCCGACCACCGCGTCTACACCACCTCGGCGTGCGGCGATGGTGACCGCAGCCTCGCGCTGATCGGCCACATCGACACCGTGTTTCCGCGCAGCCTCGGCTTTCTCGCGTTCGCGCGCGACGACGGTCCCGACGGCCCCGGCACCGGTGACCTCGTGCGGGGCCCCGGCGTGCTCGACATGAAGTCGGGGCTGACCGCGATGCTCGGCGCCATCGCGGCGGTACGGCGGGTCTACGGCGACGACGCGCAGGCGCTGTGCCTGCGCATGATCATCAACAGCGACGAAGAGGTCGGCTCGCCGTCGAGCGAGCCGTTGCTGCGCGAGCTCGCGCCACACCTCACCGCCGCGCTGGTGTTCGAGGCCGGTCGCGACGCCGATCGCATCGTCACCTCGCGCAAGGGCGGCGGCATGTTCGAGTTCACCGTGCACGGCCGCGCGGCCCATGCCGGCAACGACCACGCCGCTGGCGTGAATGCGATCCATGCACTCGCACTGCTGGTACCCCGCTTCGAGGGGCTCACCGACTACGCCCGTGGCGTGACCGTGAACGTCGGCGTGATCGAGGGTGGTAGCTCGAAGAACACCGTGCCCGAGCGCGCGCGGTGTCTGCTCGACACCCGCTTCGACACGCTCGCGGACGCCCAGCGGGTCATCGCGCAGCTGCAGGCCTGGGCGGCGCAGCCGTTCGGTCCCGACGACGACGTGCCCGACAAGCTACGAACCGTCCGCGCGAGCCTCGGCGGCGCCATGACGCGGCCCCCGATGGAGCCCTCGCCGGCGAGCCAAGCGCTGCGCCTGCGCTACGAGACCTGCGCGGCCGCGGTCGGCCTCGGCGTCGGCGAGGCGCCGCGCCAGGGCGGCGGCTCCGACGGCAACCTGCTGGCGGCGTTCGGCGTGCCCAGCATCGACGGCCTCGGGCCGTGGGGGAAGAACTTCCATCAGACCAGCGAGTACAGCTCGTTGACCAGCCTGCGGCGTCGTACGCAGGCGCTCGCGCTGGTGCTGGCGCAGGAGCTGGAACGCACGTGACCGACGCGGATCTGCTGGCGGCGCTGGTGATGGTGCTGTGCCTCGGCGGCAGCATGTTCTTCTCGGGCAGCGAGACCGCGATCACGAGCTTCGGCGATCACCAGTGGCGCAAGCTGGTCGAGGACGGCGGCCGTCCGGCCCGGGTCGCGCGCGAGTGGGTCGAGCGCCCGGTGCGGGTGCTGTCGACCATCCTGGTCGGCAACAACCTCGTGAACACGCTGATCGGCGCGGTCACGACCGCGACCGTGATCCGCCACGTCGGCGGCGGTGAGCTGTCGCGCTACAGCGTCCCGCTGGCGGTGTTCGTGGCCGCGGGGCTGACCATCGTGTTCGGCGAGATCCTGCCCAAGGCCGTCGGCAAGCTGTACGCGCATCGCGTCGCACTGCCCGCACTGACCGCGCTGCAGGTGTTCGGCAAGGCCTTCGCGCCGCTCACGTTCGTCACCACCAAGCTCACCGATCTCGTGCTGCGCACTGCCGATGGCGACTCGGCGGCGCAGCGCGTGACCTCCGAGGACCTCGACTACCTGGTCAAGGTCGGGCAGCGCGAGGGCTCGATCCCCGCCGACCAGGCGGCGCTCTTGCGGCGCGTGTTCCAGTTCGACGACAAGATCGTCCGCGACATCATGGTCCCGCGCGATCGCGTGACCGCGATCGACCTCGCGTGGTCGGTGCCGCGGATCATCGAGGTCGCGCAGGCCTCGGGCCACAGCCGCCTGCCCGCCTACGAGGGCGATCTCGGGCGCATCCGCGGGGTCCTGCACATCAAGCAGCTGGTCGGAGCCGCCGGCCCCGATCGCGAGACCGTGCAGCGACTGATGCGGCCGCCGCTGTTCGTCAGCGAGAGCTTGATGATCAGCGACCTGCTGGAACGCTTCAAGGAGCGCCGGGTGCACCTGGCGATCGTGGTCGACGACGGCGGGCATACCGTCGGAGTGGTCACGCTCGAGGACGTGCTCGAGCAGATCGTCGGTCACATCTTCGACGAGAGCGACCACGCGCCACAGCCGGCGCAGGACGGCCTCGGCATCCACTATTTCGACGGCCAGACCAGCCTGCGCAAGCTCGAGGAGATGTTCGACATCGAGTTCGAGGAGGACGAGGGCGTCAGCAGCGTCGGCGACCTGCTCACGCAGCTGGCTGGGCAGATGCCGATCGCCGGCTCGTTGTTCGTGGTCGAGGGGTTGCGGCTCAAGGTGCTGGCCGCCGACGATCGCCGGGTGCTGCGCGTGAGCGTCGAGCAGGTTCAGGTCGACGACGACGACGACGACGACGAGTAGGTCGCGTCGTCGATCCGGCGGCCGCGCGACACCGGCGCGCAGCTCAGGCGTAGGTCCGCTGGTAGCGCGCGAGCGCCCACATCGGGAACAGCCGCCGGTAGAGCGCGTAGTCCAGCACCGCGGTGTTGAAGAACACGCCCGCGGCGAGCTCGCGCGGCCAGTCGCCATCGTCCTGCTGACGGGCACACAGCAGCGCGATGCCGCGATCGATCGCCTCGCGCTCGTGCGGTGCGGCCTCGAGCAGGGTGAGCAGCGCCCACGCGGTCTGCGTGACGGTCGAGCCCACGTGCTCGGGCAGGGCGATCGGCCGGTCGTGGAGGTTGCCGAGGTAGCTCTCGCCCCAGCCGCCGTCGGCGCGCTGGTGTTCGACCAACCATCGGCACGCGCGCACGATCGCGGGGTGGCTGGGCCCGAGGCCCGCGGCCAGCAGCCCGCCGACCGCGAAGAACGTGCCGTAGGTGACGTTGATGCCCCAGAACCCGAGCCACCCGCCGCACGGGTCCTGCTGCGCGAGTAGGGCCTCGCGACCGGCGGCGATCGCCTTGCGCACGCGCGCGGCGAGCTCGGGCGGGAGCTCCTTGCCGAGCGCGCGGGCAGCCAGGGCCAGGCCGCGGATGCAGCTGCCGGTGCACTCGGCGTAGCTGTACTCGAGCATGCAGTTGCCGTAGATCTCCGCCGGGTTGTACCGACGCAGGAGCATGCTGCCGCGACGGGGCTCGTAGGAGCCGAAGCCGCCGTCGTCGTTCTGTCGACGCAACACGAACTCGATCGCCGCCAGCACGCGGCCGTGCTGCAGACGGCCGGCGCCGTCGGAGAGTCCGGTGTGCTGGCAGCGCAGCAGCGCCTCGCAGGCTTCGGCGGTGCAGTCGGAGACCGGCCACGGGTGACGCTCGTTGGCGAAGCCCCAGCCACCGTAGGCGGGCTCGCGGTAGTGCTCGGCACCGCCGACGATCTCCTCTTGGATCTGCGCGCTCGCCAGCCAGCTGCACGCGCGCGCGGCCAGCGGGCGCACGGCCTCCGGCTGCGCCCACTCGCTGAAGGCCTGCAGCACGAACGCGGTGTCCCAGATGTCGCTGCGTGCGCCGGCGATCCGCAGGCCGTCCTGGTCGTCCTCCCAGAACCAGTACTCGAGCCCGCGCAGGGCCTTCGACAGCTCCGGGTGGCGGGGGTCGGTGATGTGCAGGGCCAGGCAGAACAGCAGCCCGTTGACCGGCGAGAGACACACGGATTGCGTGCTGCGCAGCTCGAACTGGATGTGCTCGAGCGCGCGGGCCAAGGCGCGACGACGCAGCGGCTTGGCGACCGCGGCGGGCATCACCTGCTGCGCTCGCCGCACCAGCTCGAACACCCGGCGCAGGCCCGCGCTGGGGGCCTCGAACAGGTCGGTCGGTGCGACCTCGTCGCGATGGGCGGCGAAGCGGCGCTCGTCATAGCCTTCGGGGTACAGCTCGCTGCGCAGCGATGCGATCGCGTGGTCCATGGGCGCCACGAAACGATGGCCGTACACGAACGACAGCCCGAGGTAGATGAGTCGCATGTGGCAGTAGAGCCGCCGCGGATGCAGCGGCGCCGACTCGGGCAGCAGCCACAGCTCGGGCACGATCGGCTGGATGGTGTCCCACGAGTAGAGCCCCAGCATCGCGAGCCAGATGCGTCCCCAGGTCGGGATGGTCCACACGCCGCCCTGATCGCGGATCCACGCCCGCGCGTCGGCGCAGAGCGGATCATCGGCGTCGTAGCCGAGCAAGCGCAGCGCGACGTAGCCGAGCGTGGTGTGGAAGAGATACGAGGGGCTGTCGGGATGCATGCCCCAGCCGCCGTCGGGGCGGACCTGCTGCTCGAGCGCGCGACGGATGCGTGCGCGCCGTGCCGGCGAGATCGTGTGCCCGAGGATGTGGCACAGGATCACGTACTGGCACGGCAGCATCGGATTCCAGATGGTCTCGCCGGCGAAGGCACCACCGGGCTGTTGCGCCCCGGCGAGCCACTCGATGGCGCGGCGGTGGGCCTGCGCGGCATCGAGGCGGGGATCGGGGATCACTTCGGCGTGGGCGTGAGCACGAGAAACCATTGCAGTGCCAGAAAGTTCGGTTCGTCCACGACGCGGAAGCCGGCGAGCTCGAGCTCGTGGACCGCCGTGTCGCGGGTGACCCGGTAGCGGGGATCGGGGGCCATGGTCGCCGCGACCGTGGCGTCGGGCTTGAAGTCGAGCACGATCAGGTGTCCGCCAGGCTTGAGCGCGTCACGGACCTTGCGGAAGTAGTCGACGCGATCACGGATGTACGCGTACGTGTTGGCGGTGAAGACCAGATCGAGCTCGCCGGGCGGCAGCATCGGATCGTCGTACATCGCCAGCCGCGGCTCGATGTTGGGGGTGCCCCACTGCTCGCGCTGGGCCAGCAGGTAGTCCGCGAACTCGCCGTCGACGTCGACCGCGTAGACGCGGCCCTCCGGCACCCGCTGCGCGAGTCGGCGGGTGAAGTAGCCCGAGCCGGCGCCGATGTGGGCCAGCACCATGTCGCGGCGCTCGATCGGCAGCGCCTTGACCACGCGGTCGGGCTGCTGCCACTCGTCGCGCTGCGCGGCCTCGAACACGGCGATCATCGCCTTGGGATCGTCGTAGTGCTGCGGCGGGCCGCCGCTGCCGCGCTTGGGGCAGCCGGTCGCGAGCAGCACCAGCACAGCCAGTGAGCGAGGGAGCAGGGTCGAAGCGGCGCACCGAGGGAGCATCGCGGGGTCCTAGCGTAGTCGCGGGCGCCCGCGCTGGGAAGTGGCGCCGATTTGCGACACTGGCGAGCTGGGCGCGCCCCGTGCTCGCGGCCCAGCGCGCGCGTGCGCGTTGGATGGGCGCGCGGACCCGCCGCGGCCGGGCGTTCGGGTATGCTCGCGCGACCCATGAACGGTGGCACGCGCGACGACGACGATGCGATCCCCGTCGAGGCGTCGCTCTATCGCGGCCGCGACGATGGTCCGCAGCGGGGCTGGATCGCGGCGTGCACCGCGACCTTGATCCGCGCGTTCACGCGGCCGACCGCCAGCTTCCGCCGCTGCCCCGAGCCGGTCGCGCACGGGCGCGTGCTGGGCTACCTCGCGACACTGCGGCTGCCGGCTTGGGCGTTGCTGCTCGCGATCGAAGCCTCGCGACTGGCCGGCGACCGAACCCCGGCGCTGCCGCTGCGATCGATTCACAACTTCATCGAGCCACCGCTCGCGCAGGCGCTGTCGGCGTGGCTGGTGCTGATGGTGCCGGTCGGCCTGCCGCTGCTCTACTTCTTCGGCGGTCTGCTCGCCCACGTCGGCATCGCGCTGACCGGCGGTGCGTCGCGATCGATCGGTGCGAGCATGCGCGCAGTCGGCTATGCGTCGGGCCCGGCGCTGCTGGTGATCGCGCTGCTGGACCTGCCGCTCTACCTCATGGATGTGCCGGCCATGGCGTACCTGTGCGCGGTCGCGATCTCGATCGTGCTGCTGTTGTTCGGCTGCGGCATGGCGCTGGCGCGCACGCACCAGTTCTCTCAGCTGCGTGGGCTGCTGGTGTCGCTGCTGCCGGCCGCACTGCTCTTGGGGGTGACGGTCGCCCGTGCCGCGCTGGTGCTGCGCGTGATCCCGGGGCTGCCGGTGCCGGAGCAGGCCTACTACGTGCCGTAGCGTCGCCGTCGCGCGAACGCGGTGAGCACGAGCAGCGGCGCGGCGTCGCCCGCGACAAGCGGTGTTGCGCTGACGCAGGCGCAGCCGCCCGTGCGAGCGCCGTCCTGGCCGAAGCCCGGCGGCAGCGCGCCGTCGTCGGGGTCCGCGACGCCGCCGTCGTGCGCGTCGTCGTCCTGCCCGGCGGTGTCGTCGATCGCCGTGTCGTCGGTCGTGCCTGCGCCGGTGCCTTCGTCGGAGACCGTCGGATCGCCCTCGTGCCCGTCGGCCCCGTCGCTGCCGTCGGCTTGGCCGCCGGGATCGGGCGGTACTTGCTCGCGCACCCACGTCGCGAGCGCTCGCGCGGCGGCGACGCTCTCGGCGCATGCGGGCGCAATCTGGCTCGGCGGCACCACGAAGTCGTCGCCGCGCAGCTCGATGGTGAAGGCCATGATGCCGCGATCGCCGTAGCTCCAGTCGTCGACGGCCCCCGCGGCGGGGTAGAGCTCGGCGGCGTGGATCGACGCGTAGTCGGTCGACGTCGCGCCCCACATCGCGTCGGACATCTGCTCGCCGAGCTGGGCCAGGGTGGCTTCGTCGGAGGGCGCGGCGTAGGTGTAGCCCCACGGGCGCAGCACCAGCTGCGAGTAGCTGTGAAAATCGATGTGGGCGACGATCTGCGGTCGCGCGACGATGAAGTCGCGCAGCGCCACCGTCTCCGGCTCGCTGAACGCGAACGGTCCGTGGTAGTCCTCGTCGTAGGGATTGTCGCTGGCGCCGACCACCGCCCACTGATAGTCCCAGTTGCGATTGAGGTCGACGCCGTAGCCGTCGCGGGCGTTCTTGCGCCAGTAGCGATCGTCGGTCCAGCTGATGACGTAGCCGTCGGGGTTGAGCACCGGCACCACCCACACCTCGACGCTCGCCAGCAGATCGGTGACGTCGTCGTCGACGCCATCGCCGGTGGCGAACGCGTCTGCGACGCACATCGAGACCATGGTCGCCAGCCACTCGCGCGCGTGCATGGTGCCGGTGAAGAGCACGGCCTTCGCACCCTCTGGGGCGTGGGACAAGCGCAGCGCGCGAATCGGCCGACCCTCGAGCGAGCTGCCGAGCTCGACCACGCGCGCGAGCGTGGGCGCGTCGGCGGCGATGCGATCGAGCTCGGCCATGATGCTGTCGTAGTCGCGGAAGTCGTCGAACCACGCGCCGGCGACGGGCGTGCGGGTGGCGGCCAGCCGTGCACGCTCGGCGTCGATGTCGTGCTGCAGGTCTTCGCGCCGCAGCTCGTACGACACGCCGGCGGCGGCCAGCGCTCGACGCTGCGCGTCGGTCACCCGCGCGTCGACGAAGCCGGGCCCCGGCCGCTCCTGCAGCAGCTCCTCGCTGACCGATCGCAGCCACGAGAGCTCGGCGTGGTCGTCGACCCACACCCGCACGATGGCGTGGTCGTCGTAACGCGCCGGGGCCGAGAGCGACAACGAGAGCGCGAGCAGTACGATCGACGTCACGATCGGCAGCGTGGAACGGGGCCCGCATCGGCGGCAAATGGGCGAATTGCCCAGCTCGCAGTCGAGTCGCAGCGGTGCGGCACCCGTGCGGTGATGCCCGCGCTGCGCGAGTCGCCCACCGCCGCGCCGCGGGGATCGGACTACGACGGGAGCAGCTCTGCGATGGGGGCGGCCTCGTCGATCAACGTGATCGGTCGACCGGCGGGCGACATCAGCTGGGTGTCGGCGTCGATGCCCAAGCGCGCGGCGATGGTGCGGTAGAGCTCGGGCACGCTCACCGGTCGGGTTGCGATCTCGCGACCGTCGTCGCTGGTGCTGCCGATGACGCCGGGGCGCACGCCGCCGCCGGCGAGCAGCACCGCGCTGCTCCGGGGCCAGTGATCGCGTCCGCCGCGGGTGTTGATGTTCGGCGTGCGGCCGAAGTCACCCATGCACACCACCAGCGTGCGCGCGAGTCGACCACTCGCGCGCAGATCGTCGAGCAACGCCGCGCAGCCGCGATCGAGCTCGGCCGACAACGTGGCGGTGCGCGCGAAGTTGTCCTCGTGGGTGTCCCAGCCGGGCAGCCCGACCTCGATGAACGGCACCTCGGCGTCGACCAGACGGCGCGCGAGCAGACAGCCGGCGCCGAAGCGACCGCGGCCGTAGCGATCGCGGGTGGTCGCCGATTCGTCGTCGAGATCGAAGGCGTCGCGCCGTGGCGAGCCAGCGATCTCGCGGGCCCGCGCGAGCATCTCGCCGTGGGCGTCGACCGGGCCGTGGGCGCGGCCGTGGGCGAAGTGCTGCTGCAAACCATCCAGCACCTCGGCGCGCGTGCGACTCCGCTCCGGCGCGAGCGCGCGCGCGGGCTCGAGGTTGCGGACCCCACGCTCGGCGTCGCGGATCGGCAGCACCGCGTGTCGAGCACCCAGCAGGCCCGGCCCCTGGGTCGGCGGACCGATCGACACCGCGCCGACCAGCGCGGGCTCGGGATGCAGCGCCGAGACCATCGCCGCCAGGCCGGGATGGACGACGCCGCCCTGCGGCGCGTGACCGGTGCGCATGAGGTAGCGGGCGCGATCGTGGTTGCCCTCCCGGGCCGACAGCGTGCGGATGATCGCGAGGGCGTCGGCGCGCGCGGCCAGCAGGGGCAGCGACGCCGCGAAGCGCACGCCGTCCTGCGCCGTGGCGATGGCACGGGTGGGCCCACCGGTCTTGCTGCCGGGCTTGGGATCGAAGGTCTCGAGCTGGCTGGCGCCGCCGTGCAGGTACAGCACGATGCACGACGCCGCGAGCGGTGCCGTTGCGCTGGCACCGTGGGCGAGGCCCGGGGCCGCGGCGAGTGCGAGGCCACCGAGCAGGAAGTTGCGGCGAGAGACGTTCGGGGTCGTGGTCATGGGTGGCGCTCGCTTCTAGTGGTTGGTGGTGAACTCGCTCGAGACCAGCATCGCGTGCACGAGGTCGCTCCACGCTTCGGGGCCGCCGCGCTCGACGGCGGATCGGGCAAGCGCGCGCTCCTCGTCGTCGGGGGCGTGGGTGAACAGTCGCCACCACAGCGCCTCGATGCGCGCGTCGGTGTCGTCGTACTCGCGCAGCACGTGGGCCAACACCGTGTCGCCGCGGGGGCGCGCAGCAGCCTCGTCGAGCACGCCGTGCTGCAGCAGCAGCGCCTGCGGCAGGCTCGGACCTTGATCGGCGGCGGCGCCCTCGTCGTCGTCGAAGGCGAAGCGGAACTCTCGCAGGGCCGCGCGTGCGCCCGGCAGGCCCTGCGGGCGCTCGCCAGCGGCGAGGCCGGCGGCGACGCCGAGCGATCCCAGCAGCGCCGTCGACGGCAGCGGACGCACGCGGGCCTGGGCGAAGGCTGCGACCCGTGCCGCGCCGTCGCCGTCGCCCCGACCCGCGGCGCGATAGGCCGACGATCGGACGATGGCGCCGATCAGCGTGTCGAGCCGATGGTTGCCGGCGATGAAGCTGTCGGTCAGCGCGTCGAGCAAGGGCGGCACTGCACCGTCCACCGGCAAGGCATCGACCGGCTCGATCACGCCGGCGCCGAGCAGCTGTGCCCACGTGCGGTTGGCGATCGCCCGTGCGAAGCGACGATCGCCGAGGATCGCCGTCGCCAGCGCCTCCCGTCGATGATCACCGGCGGTGGTCGGGGTGCCGAAGTAGCGCGGCAGCACGATCTCTCCGGTGGGCTCGTCGGGCGGATCTTCGGGGCGCGGCAGGCGGCCCTGGCCGCGCGCGCGCTCGCTGACCCGCACTGCGAGGCCGTCGTCACCCTTCACGGGGCGCACCTGCGTGCGTGCGAAGTGGGCCGCGAAGGCGTGGAACTCGCGCTGCGTGTATGCGGCGTCGGGGTGATCGTGGCACTGCGCGCACTGGATCTGCGTGCCGAGGAAGATGCGGGCCGTCTCGCCCGCGAGCGCGGCGGTGCGGCCCTTGCGACCGAAGCTGGCGAGGAAGCCGGCCGGGCCCTCGGCCGTGAACTCGCCCTGCGCGACCAAGATCTCGCGCGTGACGTCGTCGAAGCCGCGGTCGGACGCGAAGGCAGTGGTCAACCACGCGGCGGTGCCCTGCTCGATGGCGGGACGATCCTTGAGCGCCTGCGCCAGCAACACGTCGGTCCACGTGCTCGCCAGGAACGCGGCGTGCTCGGGGTCGGCGAGCATGCGATCGATGGCGGCGTCGTAGCGCGTGCGCGGGTCGGCCCCGCGGTAGGCGTCGAGCTCCGCGGCGGTCGGGATGCGCCCCAGGAGGTCCAGGCTGGCGCGACGCAGCAGCGCGAAGTCGTCGTCGGCCGCCGGCGGTCCGAAGCCGGCGTCGGCGAGGTGGCGCGCGATCGCGGCCTCGAGCGTGCCGCTCGCCGGCGAGGCGTCGGCCGCCGCCGGCGCCTCGTCGCCGCCGCGCGGTGCGATCGCGGTCGGTCGACAGGCGACGAGCAGCAACCCGGCCGCGACCGCGATCGCGCGGCCGCGCGATCGCAGGGGCACCGCGGGGCTTCGTCGAGGGCGGGTCGCTGGCCGTCGCAGTCGCATGCCCTGCAGCCTGTCACGTCCGGTCGCCACCGCCGCCGGTTTCACGCGCGGTTTACCGCGGTGCTTTGCTACCATGGTGCATCGTGGTGACGACGAGCACGCGTACGAGCAATCCCGCGATCTGGGCCCTGGCGGTGGGTGTCGGCGGTGGCGGGTGTTCGGTCGACACGCGCGACGATCCCCAGCCGACGCAGACCATGACCAGCGTGGCATCGTCCGCGACCGAGCCGACCACGGTCACGGACGCCGACACCAGTGGCGCCGGTGGATCGACCGCCGTCGGTGTCGACGGCACCGCCGGCGAGAAGCTCGATCTCGGCGTGATGGCCGGGGGCTGCAGCGCGATCGATCTGCTGTTCGTGATCGACAACTCGCAGTCGATGCACACCTACCAGGACGCGCTCGCAGAGCAATTCCCGGCGTTCGTCTCGGCGATGTTCGACGCGATTCCACCGGGCATCGACGTGCACGTCGGGGTCACCACCACCGACTTCGACAACCAGTGCAGCGCCGCCGAGGCGACCGCCAACTGTCAGACCTCGTCGAGCCTCGCGGACGTGGAGAGCCACTACCAGCCGCCGACCAGCGGCGACGATGGCGGCAACGGCACGCAGGGCCGGCTCTTCGAGTGGGCCGGCAAGCGATGGTTCGAGGCCTCGTCGAGCGACGACCCTGCGGCGTTGTCGCAGTGGTTCTCGGGTGCGGCCACGGCCGCGGGCGAGGCGGGGTGCTCGTTCGAGATGCCGGTCGCCGCCGCCGGCTTCGCGACCCACCCCGCCAACGACGACACCAATGCGGGATTCCTGCGCGACGAAGACGCGCTGCTCGTGATCTTCTTCCTGACCGACGAGCCCGACAAGTCGCCCGAGTCGAAGGACGTCTACGCCGGCATGATCCGCGACGCCAAGCAGGGCTGCGGTGGCGATGCCTGCGTGTTCGTGGCGGGGCTGGTGCCCGGCTGCATCGCCGGCGTGAACCAGAAGCTGTGGCAGTTCATGGGGCTGTTCGGTGCCGAGCCCAGCTGGTCCGACATCACCGACGTCGCGCACTACGACGATCTCGTCGGCAGCGTGCTGGCCGACGCGGTCGCGCAGGCCTGCGCGAACATCCCGGTCGGTTGATCGCGGGCCGCTACCGCGGCGATGCGACTGCGAGCAGCCCCGCGATCGCGGTGTCGAGCCCGCGCCAGTGCGGTTCGCCGCGGCCGACCCACGCGACCTTCGCGGCTCGGTCGACGAGCACCGCGGTGGTGTGCGGCGGCAGACTCGGGGACCACCGCTCGGGCGTCGCCGCGATCGCGGCCGCGATCGTGGAGCCGAGCCGTTGCTCGGCGGCGAGCCTCGCCGCCTCCGCACGCGCGGCCTCGGCCTGCGCGTCGGCCAAGGGCGCCGCGCCGACCGCTCCGAGATCGGTCAGCACGATCACGGTCGCGAGGCCGTTGTCGGCCCAGAAGCGCGCGATCGCGTCGAGGTCGCGCACGGTGTCGTCCTGGCGCGCCGCGTCGGCGCCGGTGATCACGAGCAGGCGCGGGCCCGGCTCACAGCTGGCGCAGCTGCGTGCGCCCGAGGCCTCGATCACGTCGATGCGCGGCATCGCGTCGCCAATCGCGAGGGTCGCGGACTCCGACGGCTCCGGCTCGGCGGCGGCGACCGCCGACGGCGACGGCTCGGTGGATGGATCGCGGGGGGCGTCGGCGTGGCGCGCTGGCGACGGCGTGGCGACGGGGTCGTGCTCGCGATCGCAGGCGCCGATGAGCATGCCCCCGGCGAGCGCGTAGATCTGCGAGAACGAAGGGCGTCGCGGCAGTGTGCGCAGGGGCATGGGACCGCGTAGGCCCGCGGCCTCGGCAGCGTAGCATCGCCGGCGCGCCGCCGACAGCCGAGCGTCGGCGTGAGGTGCTCCCATGCGAGGGGCACGCGAGGGGTCGTGCACGAACGTGCACGGATACCTGCGGGGTATCGCGACGTACGAAAGCGATATCGGACCCCGCAGAGGCGACGCGTCCACGATCGCGTCGCGTGCACGCCAAGATGCCGACGTGACGACCGCGGACATCCGACGCAGCGCAGCACGTTCACGGCCGGTGCGCCCGGTGGCGCCGACGACCCGCACTGCGATGCCGACGCGGCCGCGGCGGGCTTCGAGGACTGGTGGATGCCGCTGCCACGCGCGGGCGGCTGATCGCAGGCGGGCGGCCGCGCACGCCCACGCCCGCACGCCAAAGCGGTTATCATCCGCCGCGATGCCGACCACGAGGCGCGTCTTCCTCGCCAGCTCTGCGCTCGCAGCGGCCCAGCTGGCGCTGCCCGGGCACGCGCGGGCACTGCCCGCGGGCGTGAAGCAGCCGGCGCCCGGCAGCGCCGGGGCCTCGAACGCCGACGCGACGCTGGTGTCGACCAGCCCGTTGCCGGCGCTGGCCCAGCTCGCGACCGCAGCGATCGATCGCGCGCGCTCGAAGGGCGCCAGCTATGCCGACGCCCGCCTGGTGTCGTGGACCGCGGAGAACGTCGGCGTGCGCGACAGCCGGGTCGATCGCCTCACCCGATCGGAGTCGCTCGGCATCGCGGTGCGGGTGCTGGTCGATGGCGCGTGGGGCTTCGCCGCCTCGCCGCAGCTCGACGCCGCCAACGTCACCAAGCTGACCGATCGCGCACTCGCGACCGCGAAGGCCAATGCGGCGCTGCGCAAGCGCCTCGGCACGCCGGCGGTCGAGCTGGTCGCGACCCCGGCCGCGACCGGCACGTGGGTCACGCCGCACACCATCGATCCGTTCTCGGTGCCGGCCGCCGACAAGGCTGCGCTGCTGCTCGAGGCCACCGCCGCCGCGCTCGCGACCAAGGGGGTGGGTCACGCCGATGCCAGCGTCGCGTGCGTGCGCGAGGACAAGCTGTTGGTGACCACCGACGGCACGCGCGTGCACCAGGTGCACCTGCGCATCGCGCCCGAGCTCAGCGCGACCGCGGTCGATCGCCGCCGCGGTCGCTTCGCCACCCGCGACCACGAGGCCGCGCCGATGCAGGCCGGCTGGGAGTACGTCACCGAGCTCGGTCTCGCCAACGCGGCGCCGAAGGTCGCCACCGAGGTACTGCAGAAGCTCCACGCGCCCACGGTGCAGCCGGGGCTGCAGCACGTGGTGCTGGCGCCGTCGAACCTGTGGCTGACGATCCACGAGAGCATCGGCCACCCCACCGAGCTCGATCGCGCGATGGGGCTCGAGGCCAACTTCGCCGGCACCAGCTTCTTGCACCGCGACGACGCCGGCAAGCTCGAGTACGGCAGCGCGAAGGTGTCGGTGGTGGCCGATCGCACGCAACCCGGCGGGCTCGCCAGCGTCGGCTGGGACGACGAGGGCGTGCCGGCATCGCGCTGGGACTTGGTGCGCGCGGGTCGTTTCGTCGACTGGCAGACCACCCGCGAGCAGGCCGCCTGGATCGGTCAGACCGCGAGCCACGGCTGCAGCTACGGGCACGGCTACGACGGTGTGCAGTTCCAGCGCATGCCCAACGTCAGCCTGCAACCGGGCGCCGACGACCTCGTGACCGAGGATCTCATCAACTCGACCGAGGACGGCGTGTACATCACCGGGCGCGGCTCGTGGTCGATCGATCAGCAGCGCCACAACTTCCAGTTCGGCGGGCAGATGTTCTACCGCATCCACAAGGGGCGCATCGCCGAGGTGCTGCGCGACGTGGCGTACCAGGCCAACACGCTCGAGTTCTGGCGCAGCTGCGATCTCGTGGGCGGTGCCCGCAGCTATCGACTGGGCGGCAGCATGGGCGACGGCAAGGGCGAGCCACAGCAGAGCAACGCGGTCAGTCACGGCTGTCCGCCGGCCCGCTTTCGCGCCAACGTGATCCGCACCGGAGGTGACCGATGACGATGTCCATCGCCGCCGCCAAGGCGCTGTGCAAGGCCGTGCTCGCGCAGGCGAGCTTCGGCGACGTGCGCGTGCGCGTGCGTGCGCAGCAGACCGGCGATCTGCGCTTTGCTGCCTCGCAGCCCACCACCGGCGGCGACGTCGAGACCGTGAGCATCGCGGTGACCGCGGTGCGCGACGGTCGCGAGGCCACCGTCACCGGCAATCGCACCGACGAGGCGTCGTTGGCCGCGCTGGTGCGTCAGGCCGAGCAGGCGGCCGCGCTCGCGCCGGTCGATCCCGAGGCCACAGGACCACTCGGGCCGGTCAAGCCGCCGCGCGTGCTCGCGCGCGATCCCAAGGTCGCGCGCATGGATGCCGCCGCACGTGCCGATCGCGTGGCCGAGGCGATCGAGGCCGGCGTCGCCAAGGGGCTCGAGGTCTCGGGGCATCTCGTGCACGGCGAGCTGGTCGAGGCCTTCGCCGATCGGCGCGGCCTCTCGTTCGCGCACGACGCGACCACGCTGCGCATGACCTGCACCTGTCGCACGCCCGACGGCACTGGCAGCAGCAAGGGCGGCTTCGCCTCGCACGCGCTCGCGGGGCTGGCTCCGCGCGCGCTCGCGGAGCAGGTCGCCGATGTCGCGCTGCGCAGTCGCGAACCCAAGCCGATCGACCCGGGCAGCTACACCGTCGTGCTCATGCCCGACGCGGTCGCCGAGCTGCTCGAGTTCCTCGTCGACGCCATGGGCGCGCGTGCAGCCCTGCAGGGGCGCAGCTTCTTCGCCGCCGAGGGTGGTGGCACCAAGCTCGGGCAGCCCGTCTTCGATCCCCGCGTGGTGCTCCGCTCGAACCCGGCCGATCGCAAGCACCCGTCGTCGCCGGTCGCCGACGATGGTCGGCCGCAGCCGACGCTCACGTGGATCGATCGCGGCGTGCCGCAGGCGCTCCACGCCGGTCGGGGGTTCGCCGCCAGCGCGTCGATTCCCGCCACGCCACGGCCGAGCTCGATCTTCATGGATGGCGGCGGGCAGAGTGTCGATGCGTTGATCGCCGGGGTGAAGCGGGGCGTGCTCGTCACGCGGCTCTGGTACAACCGCATGCTCGACCCGCGGGGCATCGTCGCGACCGGTCTGACCCGCGACGGCACGTTCTGGATCGAGGACGGCAAGCTCGCGCATGCGGTGAAGAACCTGCGCTACAACGACGGGCCGGTGACCGTGCTCAGCAAGCTCGTCGCGCTCGGGACCCCGGTGCGGGCCGGACTCGTGACCGAGCGGGTGTGGGTCGTGCCGCCGCTGGTGGTCGACGGCTTCCGCTTCGAGAGCAGCTCCGACGCGGTGTGACGGGCGGACGCGCGCGCCCGCGGTGAGGCCGTCGCCTCCGCGTGCGAGCCCTGCGGCGTGCTGATCGCTGCGAATGGGCGAGTGGGCTAGTGGCGCGACGAGGGTTGTGCGGGCTCGCTGCGCCGTCGCGATACGCAGGCCCACGCGCGCGGCGGCTCGGCGGTGCCGAGATCGAACGACGTGCCGCGCAGCTCGAGGATCTCGAGCACCGGCTCGATCGCGTTCGCGAGGTCCCGCGCCGAACGCCGCGGGGGGCCGCTGTCGCGGGGCGCTCCCTCGGTGCTGCCCGCGAGGCTGAGCCAGATGCCGCCAGGCGCGAGCACGCCAGCGACATGCGCAGCGAAGCGCGCGCGGTCCTCGGCGTCGAACAAGTGAAAGCAGCCGCGGTCGTACACGAAGTCGAACGGTCCACCGTCGGGCGCTGCAGCCAGGAAGTCGCCGACGGCGAAGCGCACACGCGCGGCGAACGGCTCGGACGCGACCTTCTCGCGGGCCATCTCGATCGCGCGCGGTGCCAGATCGACGCCGAGCACCTCGAAGCCCCGCGACGCGAGCCAGCGCGCGTGCGTGCCGGTGCCGCAGCCGATGTCGAGCGCACGGCCGGGCGCGATGCCGTGCGCATCGACGTACTCGACGAGCACGGGATCGGGCTCGCTCACGTCCCAAGGCAGGTGGCCCTGCACGTAGTTGTCGTTCCAGTCGTCGCTCACGCCCGCGAGGATAGCTCGACTCGCGCCCTAGAATCGTCGCCGTCGAGGTCTCGCGCAGCCGGGCGGGGCAGTGGCTTCTCGATGCTCCGCGAGCGCATCGGCACCCGACCGGGAGCGACGAGACGGCGCGCGCAACCACTCCGTTGCCGGTGTCGACCGGCGCGACAGACGTCGCAAAGGAGCGGGCATGGAGACACCATTTTTCGGAACCATCCTCTGGGGCAACGGTACGCCGGCGGCCGGCGTCGAGGTGCGCGCGATCGATCTCGATCGCGATGGCAGCGACGACGACATGACGCGGCGGGCCGGCACCACCAACGAGTCGGGGGCCTTCGACGGGCGCTACGATCCCGCGTGGGGCATCGATCGCCACAGCGAGCAGGTGACGACATGGGAGCCGGCCGATCCCGCCCACGGCAACTTCACCCCGGTCCGCGTCACGCACACGGTCGACGTGGTCGACCCCCTCGATGTGCCCGACTACCGACTCGAGTGTCGGTTCGACGTCGGCGACGAGCACCTGCGGCAGCGGATCCCGTTCCTCCCGACCGCTCAGTCGCTCTCGCGCGTCGGACGAGCAGGTCGTCGCGAGGTCTTCGCCATCACGCGGCGGGGGCCGCTGGCCGTGGCAATGCGTCCACTGGCTGCTTCGTCGAGCGTGATGGTGGCGCGTGAGACGATGCCGGGGGTGTGGAGCGACTGGATCGACCTCGGCGATCGCCTGCGTGGAGGCGGCCCGCTGCGGTTCGGCGTCGAGGCCGATGGTCGACTGGTCGTGGTCGGGATCGATGGTGACCGCGCGCTCTCGGTGCGTCGCGAGCAGAGCCCCGGGGGCAGCTGGGAGGCGTGGACGTCCCTGGGCGGGACCGTCGCGTCGGGCGGCAGCTTCGCCGTCGCATCGAACCAAGATGGTCGACTCGAGGTGTTCGTGCGCGGTACCGACGGTGCGCTGTGGCATCGCTGGCAGCAGGCACCCGGCGGCGGCTGGGGCGGTTGGGAGTCCCTCGGTGGGCAACTCGTCGATCGCGCCGCGATCGAGGTCGCCCTCGATGGGCAACAGCGGCTTCATCTCTTCACGCACGCTGTCTCCGGTCGGATTGCCCACATTCATCAGCAGGCGCCGAACTCGGGCTGGGGTGGCTGGTCCGAGCTCGTCGACACGCGCGTCGCGGGCCCGCTCGCCGTCGCGCGCAACCACGACGGCCGGCTCGAAGTGTTCGCGCAGGGGACCGACGGCGCGATCTGGCACGTGTGGCAGACCAGCTCCGCCGGCTCGTGGAGCTCGTGGAGCTCGCTCGGTGGGATGTGGGTCGCCGACGATCTCGATGCGATCGACAACGCGGACGGTCGCCTCGAGGTGTTCGTCACGCGGTCCGACGGGACCTACGCTCATCGCTGGCAGACCAGCGCCGGAGGGAGCTGGGCGAACTGGTCGTCGCTCGGGGTCGTGCTCGGCCGCTTCGAGCCGCTCGGTCTGCGTCACCCGTTCGCGGCCGGCCGCGCCGGCGACGGTCGCCTGGTGATCGTCCAGCAACAACCGCTTGGCGAGCGGGCGGCCTACGCACGCGCGCAACATCAGGCAGGGTCTGATTGGGGCGAGTGGACGCCGATCGGCCCCGCGGCTGCGCCGGCGGTGGTGAGGCCCGCTCGTCCGACGCTACGACGAGGTGGATCCGGCGATCACTGGCTCGAGGTCGAGTGGGATGATGTCGATGGTGCCGTCGACTATCGATTGCTGCTTGGCACCGAGTCCCACATCACCGCGACGAGCTACGACGTTGGCGCGGTGACGAGCTTCCGCGTCAGCAACCTCAGCAACGGGACCGTGTATGTCCTCCGGTTGGTCGCGCGGAACGACGCGGGTGAAGGCCCGGCGTCACCGGAGATCACCCACGCGTGCAGCGGTGTCCCCGACGGCATCGCGGACCTCGGCGCGACGACGCTGACGCTGGTGCCTCCGCATCCAGGTCCGGCGGACAACTTCAACGTCAATCTCCGGCTGCGGAACACGGGCGTGGTGCCGACCGGGCCGTTCACGGTCCGAATGCAGCGCATCCGCGCGGACTCCGACGTGTTGCCGCCGCCGCCGGCGTTCGCGGACGTGCAGGGGGGGCTGGCTGCGAACGAGGAGACCACCGTGCAATTCCACGTCGCGCCGCTGCGCCACCCCGGCGCGTTCATCTGGGACTTTCTGGTCGGATCACACCGCATCGCGAACTTCGGTGTGATCGTGTGAGTGAGTCCTCCTCGAACGTGCCTGCCCACCCGTTGGTAAGCGCCCCGTTCGCTCGACCGATCGATCGACGGATCGATCGCGGGGCAGGGGCCGCGACCCCGACGACGCCAGCTTGGCGCTGCCGGACGAGCTCGGTCCGGCGTTCGGCGAGTGCGGGGCGCATGGCCACACCGACGGCTCCCGGCCGTGGTACTCGGGGATGTGGCGGCATCGGCGATCGTGACGGGGGCCGACGTTCATCGCCGGGCGTGCGGTGCTCCGCCACGAGCGGGCCGCCGTAGCTCGCGTCGTCGCCGATGGGTGAGGGACGGATGGCGGACCTCGAGCGGATGATCGTCGCGGCCGCGCCCGAGCGCGGCGTGACCGAGGACGTGGTCGCGGCACGGCTGCGCGAGGCTGTGCTCGGCGACGTGGCCGCGCCGCTGCGGGTCGGTCGCTACACCCTGCACGAGCGCCTCGGCCAGGGTGGCATGGGCACGGTGTGGGCGGCGTGGGACGAGAAGCTCGGTCGCCGGGTTGCGCTCAAGTTCCATCGCCTCGATGCGCGAGCCGGTCGCGGACAGGGCTACGCACAGATGCTCCGCGAGGCGCAGGCGCTCGCGCGCCTGTCCGACCCCCACGTCGTCGCGGTCTACGACGTGATCGAGTGGAGCGCCGATGGCGGCGACGAGCAGCTGGTGGTGGCGATGGAGCTGCTCGCCGGCCCCACCTTGGCGCGCTGGCTCGAGCTCGAGCCGCGCAGCGTCGCGGACAAGCTCGCGATGTTCGTGCAAGCGGGCCGCGGGCTGGCGGCGGCGCATCGGGCCGGCATCATCCACCGCGACTTCAAGCCGGCCAACGTCATCGTCGGCGAGGACGGACGTGCACGGGTGGTCGACTTCGGGCTCGCGCGGGTCGATGTGGGCGACCTCGCCGGCATCACCCGACCCCAGCTCGGCGATTCGATCGTGGGCGCCGGTGCCGACGACGATGCACTCGAGGCCGCCGAGACGATCCCGCGCATGGGCGCAGCGGATCGTGCAGGTGCTCGCTCGCTCGCGATCGCCGGCACGCCGCGCTACATGGCGCCCGAGCAGCACGTCGGCGTCGACCTCGACCCGAGCTGCGATCAGTTCGCCTTCTGCGTGGCGCTGTGGGAGGCGCTGCACGGTGCTGCGCCGTTCGAGGCGGCCAGCATCGAGGGGTTGCTGGCCGAGAAGCTCGTCGGTCGCGTCGGCGACGGCAGCGGCATTCCGTCGCGGACCCGTCGCGTGCTCCAACGCGGGCTCGCGGCTGACCCGCGCCGGCGGCATGCCGACATGGACGCGCTGCTCGGCCAGCTCGAGCGCCACTCCCTGCGCCGGCGCGCCGCGGTGCTCGTCGCGATCGGTGCGGCTGCGACGTTCGGGTTGCTCGCGTGGCCGCGAGGGGCGGCGCCGGATTGCGAGGCCAGCATCCACACCCTGGACGAGATCTGGAGCCCCGCCCGCGCGACCGCGATCGAGGAAGCGTTCGACGCCAGCGGGCTTCCGTATGCCGCCGCGAGCTGGGCGACCGCGCGCGGTGGGCTCGACGCGTGGTCACGAGCCTTCGTGGCCGCGTCGCGCGACGCCTGCGAGGCTCACCTGGCGGGCGAGCAGTCGGACGACCTCTTCGATCGGCGGATGGCTTGCCTCGCCGACCGCCGCCAGCGCTTCGGCGCGATGATCGACGTGGTCGAGCACGCCGAGGGCGACGCGGTCGCGCGGGTGGTGAGCGCGGTGTCGTCGCTGCCGAGTCTCGAGCGCTGTGCCGATGTCCTCGCCCTGCGCGAGACGGTGCCGCTGCCCGAGGATGCGCAGGTCGCCGCGACGGTCCTCGAGCTGCGCAGGCTGCTCGCGATCGGCCGCGCGACCTTCGACGCCGGCGACTACCACGGCGCGCTCGCGTACGCCGACGCGGTGCTCGCCACCTTCGACGTCGACGCGCTCGCGCATGATCCGACCCGGGCCGAGGCCGAGCTGTTGCGCGGCGACGCACTCGGATTGCTCGGCGACTCGGGCGCCGCGCGACATGCCCTGCAGGAGGCCGCGCGCTCGGCCCAGCGCGCCGGGGTCGACGAGGTGTTCACCCGCGCTGCCGCCGCGTTGGTGTGGGAGCTGGCGGCGGCCGGCGAGATCTACTCGGCGCACGACTGGGCGGGGCTCGGCGAGGCCACGCTCGCGCACCGGGGCGATGACCCGAACGCGTCCTACCTGCTGGGCAACGCGATCGCCAACCTGTCCACCACCGAGAACGACGCACCTGCTGCCCTGTCACGGCTGCGTCGCGAGCTCGCGAGCGCTCGGGCCGCCTTCGGCGATCGCGACTACCGGGTGTTCGTGCTGCTCAACAACCTCGCCAACAACGAGCTCGGAGCAGGATTCGTCGAGGATGCGCTGTCCGACTACCGCCTCGCGATCGCGATCGGCACCGAGGCGCTCGGCGGCGATCATCCGCGGGTGTTGCTGGCACGCGCCAATTCCGTCAGCGGTCTGGTTCGCGCATCGGAGTTCGAACAGGCGTGGCCGGAGATCGACGCCCTCGTCGAAGCCGAGCGGCGGGTGGTCGGGCCGTTGCATCTCGACTACGTCCAGACGCTGGTCAGCCGGGCGATGATCGCGGGCACGCTCGAGCGCTGGCAGCAGGCCCACCGCGACGCCGACGAGGCGATCGGCGCGCTGGAGCAGCTCGAGAGCACTACGCCCGCGTCTCACCTCGGCGCGATTGCCTACGTCGCCCGCGCGCGCGCGTTGACGCAGGAGCACCGCTACGACGACGCGATCGCCGACGCCACCCACGCGCGCAGCCTGCTCGCGGGCTACGACCCACCCCACTACGACGAGGTCCACGTGGTCCAGACCCTCGCGAAGATCGAGGAGGCGCGCGGCGACCTCGTCGCCGCCGGCGATCGCTACGGCGAGGCCATCGACGTCGCTCGCCGCGCCGGCGCAGATCGGCAACGCCTCGCGGCCGTGTTGCAAGGCCTCGCCGACACGGTGCGTCGCCGCGGCCGCCCGCTCGAGGCCCAGGCAATCGAGCTGCGTGCGCTCGCGGCGATCGCCAGCTCCGTCGGCCTCGATCACCCGCTCGCGGCAGCGTCGTGGGTGACGCTCGCGGCGGCCTCGCTCGACCTCGGTCGCCCCGACGACGCGCTCGACCTGCTCGGGCGCGCCGACGCGCTGTACCGCGAGTCCGCGCCGGTCGACCACGACCGCGTCGCGATCGAGATCGTCCGTGCGGACGCCCGCTGGGCGCGCCGGGAGCACCTGCTCGCCCGCGCGTCGCTGCTGGCCTGGCGCGAGAGTGTCGTCGCCGCCGACGAGCGCGCGCGCATCGACGATTGGCTCGTGGGTCACCCGCCCGGCTGATCGCGATCGAGATCGGCGAGCGATCGTGCGACCGTCTCGAGCCGCTCGAGGCCCGAGTCGGCCTGTGCCGGCGCGTCGGCGAGTACGGCCATGGTCTCGGCGAGCTGGGTCCGTGCACGGCTGAGTCGGCTGCGAACCGTACCGTCGGCGACCTCGAGCACGCCGGCGATCTCGGCCGTCGACAGCCCCTCCCAGTAGTACAGCTCCACCGCGATCTGGAAGTCGACGGGCAGGCGTTGGAGCGCCTGGAGCAGCAGCCGCTGCTCGGCACCCGCCCGCAGCATCGTGCTCGGCGACGCCCCGAGGTCCACGACCGACATCGTCTCGAGCGCGACCTCGTGGCGGTCTCGCAGGCGTCCACGGAAATGCATCAGCAGCTGCTTGCGAGCGATCGCGAACAGATACGTGCGAAAGCTCGACTCGCCGCGCAATCGATCGCGGGACGCGGCGCACCCCAGTAGGGTCGACTGCGTGAGGTCCTCGGCGAGCGCATCGTCGACCTTGTTGCGGAAGAAGCGGAACAGCGGCTTGACGTGCCGCGAGAACAGCCGATCACCGGCGCCGCGATCGCCCGCACGCCAGCGCTCGAGGAGCTCGAAGTCGGAAAGTTCGGTCACGTCCATCATAGTGTGCCTCGAATGACGGCGGGCCCGCGACGGCGATCGTCGCGGGCCCGCAGCAGTGTCTCGTGGGTCGTTGCTACCGAAGCGAGGGCTTGGCGACCGGCTGGGCGGGCGTGGTGTTGCCGGGCTTGCCCATCACGGGCGCGGGCTTGCTCGGCGCCCGCGCGGCATCGCGGAGCGCCGCCATCGCGGTCGCCGCGTCGGCGAGCGCCGGCCAGCCCACCTTCTTGCCGGACACCGACACCCGCAGCTTCCCGTCGCGGAACTCGATCGCGTCGATCGTCTTGATCGTGTCGATGTGCGTGTCGGGGACCAGCGTCTTGGCGAGGGCACGGATCGAGTCCTTCGCCAGGCGGCTGAAGCCATCGGTCAGCTTCGCCTTGTCGAATGCGCCGGCGGCCGCGGAGTTCATCTTGTTGCGCAGGTCGTTGGCGGCGGCGTTGATCGGGCCGGGGACACCGCCGAGCTCGGACGCCACCGACAGACCACCGACATCGATCCTCGATGGGGCCAGGAGATTGCCAGCGAACTTCAAGTACACGCTGATGGTCACCGCGCTGGTGGTCTTGATCTTGGCGTCGACGGACGCGTTGCCGACCGGGCCCGAATAGGAGAGCGAGCCCTTTGCCAGCACCGCGTTGCTGCCGATGCCGAGCTTGATTCGCACCAGGCCGGCATCGGGCCCCGACTCGAGCAGCTCGGCCTTGCTGACCGAGAGATGGCCGCACTCGAGGGAGAGCGACGCCTTCAGCGTGTTGCCGAGGGCCGAGATCGACTGTTCGATCTTCGGGAGGTCCACCTCGATCATCGCGGGGGTACCGACGTCCTTCAGCTGGTTCGAGGTCTTGATCGACAGCTTTCCGCCAGAGATGTCCACCGACAGCTCACCGATGCCGAGCGCGTCGATCCACGCCTTGCGGACCTTGGGCGAGTCGCCGACCAGCACCGCGTGGGCATCGACCATCCAGCTCGGCAGCGGCGCGGCCGGCCTCGCCGACGGCGCGACCTTGTGGTTGCGCTTGACGAACGCCAACTTCTGCACCGCTCGCCGCAGGCCGGACATCTCGCCGAGCTTGGCCTTCTGCGCCTCGGTCAGCCCCGGCATGCTCTGCCACTTGTCGGCGAGCTCGAAGATCTTGTCGCTGAAGCTGATGTCGACCAGGTTGACGAACATCGACTCGTAGACACCGGCGTACTTCGTCTCCATGCTCGCCCACGCGGCTCGGTTGGCCGACGACGGCAGGTAGCCGAACACAGTCGCATCGCCACGCAGCGCCGGATCGAGCGCGGCGGTCTCGGGGTACTTGTCCTCGAGACGATCGACCACGAGCATCGTCACGATCCCGAGGGCGACGAACTCGGCCGCGGTGAGGTTGGTGCCGGCGAAGAAGCCGGCACCGCTGCCGATCGGGGTACCGACGCCGGCACCGAGTGCACCTCCGGTGGCCGTGCCGATCGCGGGGAACACTGCGGTGCCGAGGGCCGCGCCCGCGACCCCGCCGACGGCAGCACCGATGCCGCCGCCCAGCGTGGTCAGCCCGGTGACATTGCCCGCTCCCGCGCCGCAGGCCGCGATCCACATCGCGACCAGCGCGGCATAGGCGTTCTCGCGGGCGCTCTGCTTGCCCGACGGGCGATCGGCGAGCATCTCGCCGATCGCCGCGACGAAGAGCGTCGAGAGCTCGTTGGCCTTCACCGTCGAGGGGTCGTCCGCGAGCAGCGGCAGCACCGGCACATGCGGCGCGGCGGCGGCCGGCTGCGGAATCGCGCCGGCGGTGAAGGAGGCAAGCAACAGAACCGAGGTGGTGGTGGCGCGGGCGAAGCCGCGAAGGCGCATCGTCGTCATGGAACGGGTCTCCGAGCGACCGAATCGCGCGGCGCGATCGCTCCGACCGTCCGCGGCGCCGGGGGTCGTACGGTCTCCGCGACCTCGTCGACGCTCCGGCAATCCTGAACGACACGACGGCGCCGTCGTCGTTTGGCGCCCGCGGTCCGCCAGGCTTTCCACGGGTGCCCTCGGCGCGAGTGATCAACTCTCCGCGATCCGCGGTCTTCAGGGGCGCCGACGGTGTTCGCAGTCGCGCCCCAGGACCCATGACGACCCCCCGAATCCTCGCCTTCTCCGCGCTCGCGCTGCTGGCCGGTTGCGACACCGTGCGCGGGTGGTTGCACGACGCCACCGGTGACGATGCCAAGCCCGTCGCCGCCGCGGCAGCGGCGGCCCCAACCCCCGCACCGACCCCGGCGCCTGCGCCTGCGGTCGCGGCCGCGCCATCGTCGGCGGTCCCGGGATCCACACCCGACCTTCCGATGCCGACGCCATCCGCGAACGCGCCCGCCGGATCGTTCGAGTGGGTGTTCGAACCACCGAAGCAAGCGGCGATGAAGCGCTATCAGCCGCTGTTCGAGCATCACCGGCTGAGCAGCGTGGTCGCGGCCATGAACGTCGTCGAGCTGCCGCGCACGGTGCCGGTGGTGCCGCTCGAGTGCGGCACACCCAACGCGTTCTATGCCCCCAAGAAGCACGGCGTGGTCATCTGCTACGAGCTCGCCGACCTGTTCTATCGCTCGTTCCTCGACGGCGGCGCCGACGATCAGACTGCGGCCGATGCGACGCTCAACGCGCTGACGTTCGTGATGTTGCACGAACTCGGCCACGCCGCCATCGGCGAGCTCGAGCTCGGGGTGACCGGCGGCGAAGAGGATGCCGTCGACGACCTGGCCGCGCTGCTGCTCGTCGACATCGGGCACCCCGACTGGGCCTTCGACGGCGCACGCTCCATGACGTTGTTGTCGAAGGGCCAGAAGGCCGTCTACTTCGACGAGCACTCCATGGGCGAGCAGCGCTTCTACAACATCACCTGCGTCGTCTTCGGCAGTGATCCGATGAAGTACCTGCCCATGGTCGAGCGCGGCTTGTTGCCGTCGGCGCGCGCGGGTCGATGTCAGAAGGAATACGAACAGAAAGACAAGGCGTGGCAGGGCCTGCTCGCCGCTCACCTGAGGAAGAAGTGAAGGACATGGGACGACGACACACGCATCGGATCGTGCTCGCGCTGCTGTGCGCGGGTGGTTGCGACAAGCTCAGCAAGGTGTTCGCGGACGAGCCCGCTGCGTCGGAGACCAAATCCGAGCCACCGGCGACAGCCAGCGTCGCACCGGCGCCGACGACCGCACCCGCGGCGGCGCCGGTCGTCGCAGCTCCGGCGACTCCAGTGACGCCGCCGCCTGCGAGCCCAGTGGCCGCGCCGCCGCCGAAGGTCGATGTCCACGATCTCCTCGCAGAGAATTCGGCGCCCAGCGGCGGCATGGTCAACACCGATCCCACGAGCATCGACGCCAGCGCTGCGCCGAAGCTCGGCGGCTCGGCGACGCCGCATCCCACCCTCGCCAGCGCGACCTTGCAGATGCTCCCCGGCGGTCACCTCTCGGTCGCGACCCCGCCGGAGTGGAAGGTCGGCGGCAAGGACGGCATCGAGGGCTTCGTCGCGCCGGACCAGAAGCTCGGCATCCTGGCGGCGCCCTACACGACGCGCGACGAGGCCGCGAAGATCCTCGAGAAGTTCGGACAACTCACCAAGGTCACCACGGTCGAGTGGCGCGAACCCAAGACGGTCAAGCTCGGACACGACGAGCTGCCGACGTCGCTGCGCGTCGGCAAGGCGAAGGTCGCAGACGGGACCGAGATCGTCATCCTCCGCGCGCTGGTCGAGCCCGGCGACGGCAACGACATGGCCGTGGTCGTCTTCATGGACAAGGACGCGCCGAAGTCGGAGATCGAGCAGGCCGACGCCATCCTCGGCTCGATCCGCCGGGCCGGGGCATAGTCGTGCGCCGGTGGCACCGTCGGTGACACCGCTGGCGCACCGCGTGTGGGCCAGCAGTCAGCGCCCGCGCGCGATCCGTTCACGATGGTCCGATCCGCGCGTTCACGAGGGTCCGATCTTCGTGTTCACGATGGTCCGGAATCCGCACTGGCTCGACGTCCTGCGCAGGCTCAAGACGCGAGGCATGCAAGCTCCGGCGCTCGCGGTCGGCGACGGTGCGCTCGGCTTCTGGGCCGCCGTGCGCGAATTGCGGCCCGAGACTCGCGAGCAGCGGTGCTGGTTCCACAAGCTCGGCAACGTGATCGACAAGTTGCCGAAGTCGCTGCGGTCGAAGGCAAAGGCGGCACTGCACGAGATCGTGTACGCCGAGGGACGCGAGCCCGCACGCAAGGCGATCGAGGCGTTCGCGACGACGTTCGGCGCCAAGCACCCCAAGGCCGTCGAGTGCTTGCGCAAGGACGAGTCGAAGCTGCTCACCTTCTTCGACTTCCCCGCCGAGCACTGGAAGCACCTGCGCACCAGCAACGTGATCGAGTCGACGTTCGCGACGGTGCGCCTCAGGACGCGCGTCACGAAGGGCCCGGGCTGCCGGAAGAAGGCGCTCACGATGGCGTTCAAGCTGCTGCAGCAAGCAGGGGCACGGTGGCGTCGACTCGATGGCCATCAACTGCTCCCCCTTGTCCGAGCCGGAGTGAAGTTCGTCGACGGAGTTCGTCAAGAGCGGAACAAGTCGGAGGAGCACGCCGCCTGATCATGGACGGCCGATCCACAACTATTGACAATACCTCCCAGCACTGCATTGCTCATCGACTCTCGGAGTGCTCGTTCCTCCATCCTCGCGCCCACCGAGCGCAACCCGTTCGCGATCGCGTCTTGCTTCTCCTCGAACGTCAGTCGGCCGA
Source organism: Deltaproteobacteria bacterium (assembly GCA_016709225.1). Lineage (NCBI taxonomy): Bacteria > Pseudomonadati > Myxococcota > Myxococcia > Deltaproteobacteria bacterium. The sequence goes on from JADJEE010000001.1 coordinate 466,719, forward strand.
ACGTCTCGCCAGAGATCGTCACGTACAGCTGCTCAGCGATCGCGTCCGCGATCGTGTCCGCCTTCGAGAGTCGCTGCTTCTTCGTCTGGCTCCGCATGGTCAGCCTCAACCGTCGACTCGGTTCCCGAAATCCCGTCGCTCGACGATTCTTCGCGCAGCCTTCGCATCACCTCCGCAAGCACCGCACCGATCGCGCCCTGTATCTCCTCGAAGCTCAGCGGATGGTCGGCGGCCGCCCGCACCGAGGCTATCCCTTCGGCCACCAGCGCGTCGAACCGTTCGTCCTTCGCCCCCGCACCACCGCTGGCCTTTCGCGTCGTCATCCGCACAACGAGACCACGGCGTTGTCATCCCCGCCACTCCATCGGCCTTAGGCCGCCAACACTTCTCCCACCGCATGGCTCAGGCTCGGATCCACACCCGTTTTCGCCGCACTGTTCACATCACCACGCTCGATCGGAATCGCCACAATTCCGTGGACGAAATCGCCGCCATCGGGTGCAAGTGGACGCACGCTTCGTGCTGCTTGAACCATCAGGCGCGTTCCACTTCCAACTCCACGGCCCTCGGCGCCTCGTCCTCAAGCCGGTCATCGAGATGAAGGCGGCGGCTGCTCAGCCGGAAGCGGCTGCCGCACCGAGCCGGCGTGAGCCGCACTGCTGGCGCCGAACTCTCGAAAGTTCATACGTGCCCGAACGAGAGAAACCTCGTTGGCCCCACCGGCCAGGTTGGGGTCTCTGAACTGAGCGTCGTCGTCCTCCCAGTAGCAGACCGGACAAACCGCGAACGTTCCCGGCGGCAGCTCGTCGAGCGTCAAGAAGCCACAGCAAGGACAAGGGTGTTTCGTTCTCATGGCGAGACCTGACTCTTCCAGTAGTCCATGCCCCCCGAAGGTCGGAACAGAGTCCGGATGGTCCCATCGGAAGCGCCGACAGCGAACTCGTTCGTCCTCGTGTTGTACCGGAGGATGTCGCCGTTTGCTCTGGTATGGCCGAGAATTTCTCCGCTGGGTTGCTTGCCCAGCAATCCCCCTGTGCCAACGAGGGATGAGACACTGCCGAGCCGGAATTTACTGAGGGGCGCGAGGGACCATGTACGAAATGACATCGAGCGCGAACCCACGGAAGGTCGAGACGGAGACCCGAGAGAGAGCGCATCGGCGGCGCTTCACGAAGGAGTACAAGCTGCGCGTGCTGCAGGATGCCGACGCCTGCACGAAGCCGGGCGAAGTGGGCGCACTGCTGCGGCGAGAGGGCCTGTACTCGTCGCACCTCACGAGCTGGCGCGGGCAGAGGCTCGAGGGTACGTTGAAGGCGTTGGAGCGCAAACGCGGACCCAAGCCGAAGCAGACGGCGGAGCAGGCCGAGCTGGAGAAGCTGCGGCGTGACAACGAGCGCCTGCGCGAGAAGCTGCGCAAGGCCGAGAAGATCATCGAGGTCAAAAAAACTCTCGGAGGTGTTGGGGCTGGACAGCGACGACACCGAGGAGCCGACGTGAAGGCAGCGGTCGACGAACTCGCGGACCAGCTCGGCGTGGCGGTCGCCTGCGAGGCGCTCGGCGTGCCGCGGAGCACTGCGTACCGCTGGCGGCAGCCGGCCCTGCATGGCCCCCGCCGACCACGTCGACGACCTTCACGCGCGCTCTCCGAAGCCGAGCGGACCAACGTGCTTGAGGTGCTCCACTCCGAGCGCTTCGTCGACAAGGCGCCGGCGACCGTGCACGCCACGTTGCTCGACGAGCAGCACTACCTCTGCCATCCCCGCACGATGTATCGGATTCTGGCGCTGCAGGACGAGATCCGCGAGCGCCGCGATCAAGCCCGGCACCCAAAGTACGCGCGACCCGAACTGATCGCCACGGCACCCAACCAGGTCTGGACGTGGGACGTGACGTGGCTGCGCGGTCCGGTGAAGTACACCTACTACCCGCTGTACGTGATCATCGATCTCTTCAGCCGCTACAACCCGGGCTGGATGCTCGCCCACGAGGAGAGCGGCGAGCTCGCGGCGAAGCTGATCCGCGAGGCGTGCAACCGCCACGGGATCGAACCGGGCACGCTCAAGCTGCACGCCGACCGCGGGCCCGTGCCCAGGGGCAAGACTGTGAAGCAGCTGCTGCGCGACCTCGAGATCACGGCGTCGTTCAGCCGACCGCGCGTCAGCAACGACAACCCGCACTCCGAGTCCGAGTTCCACACCCTCAAGTCGCACCCAGATTTCCCGGAGCGCTTCGAGAGCTTCGACCACGCGCGCGACTTCTGCCGGCGCTTCTTCGCCTGGTACAACGACGAGCACCGGCACTCCGGCATCGCTCGCCTCACTCCCGCCGACGTCTTCTTCGGGCGCGCCACCGAGGTCCTCGCGCAGCGCCAGCTCGTGATGAACGAAGCCTTCGCGAAGAACCCAGAGCGCTTCGTCGCAGGCCCACCGCAGGTGCCCACGCTCCCCAAGGCAGTCTGGATCAACCCACCCGAGAATCGCTCGGAGAGCGAGCTCGGACTTCACTAAACTCTCAACCCAAAAATCTCATTCTCGTTGACACATGCCGAATGACTGCGCACGGCGGAGGTAGCCTGCCTGCGTGATGTTCCCTTCGCCCCATTCCGCGGCGTGCTTGGCGAAGTGTTGGTCAAACGCGGCTTGATCACGAAAGCTCGTGAACGTGCGCGCCGGGGGAAGCGCCTTCAACCCTCCCCCCTCGGCGGCGGTGTTCGCGAGCGGCTGGTCAACGCTCCGTACCCCATCATCGATAAGCTCGCCGCCCGCGGAGAGATCGACCCTGTGCGCCAGCCTGACCGCGGGCCGGATGGCGTCATCGGCTTTGGCGCCCAAAGGACGGAGCACCGCCCCTCGGAGACGCCTGAGCTGCGCGAGCCCGCCGCGAGCGATGGACGCAACTCCAGCGGCGTTGCCGGGCTCGAACACGATCGTCGCGGCGATGAGGACCCACTCGGAAGCCGCCTGTATCGCGCGGTGCTCTTCGCGGACCACGTAGGGATTCTTGTACGCCTCGAGTTCGCCGGCCCAACGAACGGCCGGCGCATCGGGTTTCCACATGAGTGGAACCAGGGCAATCTGCGCACTCGTCACGGCCGCGTCGGCCAAGAAGTTCTCGACCGCACCGGACCAGCTCGCCTCCGGCAGGTCCGGTCCGTGGAGCGCTTCGCTGGCCGACGCGGCAGCGATCGCGACATCGACCTCATCGACGCCATCGAGCGCATGCTGCATCTGTGAACGCCAGGCGTGCTGCACCGCTGCCTGCCGTGTCGACTCGGCCTGCAGCATCGCGGTCAGCACGGCTGGATCGGTCGCCGACACGGCGTCGCAGCCGTTCGTGTCGCTGAACGTGAGTGGGCTTCCGCGGCAGTACGCGTACCGGTTCACGCCGTCGCCGAGCCCCGTCGGATCGGCTGAAGTCCACCGCCCCAACCACGCCGCGTAGTACCTCGCCCCGTGCTGCGCGAGCCCGGTCTCCTCGTCGCGCTCCATGCCGGTATACCGATACCGGCTCGCCACCGCATCGAGCCCGCTCCGCATCGCGCGGTAGCTCGAGGTCCCGTACGGATGAAACTCCTCGTACGCGATCACCTTGCCATCGGGATCCACCTCGAGCTTCACGCTCCCGAGATGATCCGCCAGCGCATACCGCCGCAGCGCGACGGGCTTCGCGATCGTGTTCCCGTCCGCGACGAGCTTGATGTCGACCTGCAACGCACCGCCGACGTGCTCCGTCAGCGTCCGCTCGACGACCACGCCGGCGCGCCGCTTGGTGTACAGCTCCTCGGCACCGAGGTACACGCGGTCCTCGACGACACCGTCGCCGCTGCGGACCAGCTTGCGCACGCGCACGCCACCGGCGTACTGCAGCCAGACCTGCTGCGTGCCCCGATGCACGAGCTCGAGCGCATCGTTCTCGTCCCACACCAGCTTCTGCAGGTGCGGCATCGCGACCATGTGACCGGCGACGTCATACGCGTACCGCTCGTGCAGCGCCTGCGCGGCGTTGCCGGTCGCGCGCAGTCGGTTGCCGTGCTCGGCGTACGCATACTCGCGACGAAATGAGCCCGCGCCAGCGTGGTGCTGCAGCGTGCGCAGGTTGCCGACGGCGTCGTAGCGGTAGCGCTGCACGTACCGCCGCATCGCCTTTGGGTCATTCGGCGAGGTCGCGCGCAGCGGCAGCACGACCGCGTCGCCGGTCCGCGGCGTGCGGCCGTTGGCGGCTTGGCCCTCGTGCTCGCGACCGCTGGCCTCGACCAAACGGTACAGCGCGTCATAGCGGTAGTCGTTGACCGCTTCGAGCGCCGCGTTGTCGCGGTACACGATCGCTTGCGCTGCGTCTCGCACCTGGGTGAGGTTCCCGACTGGATCGTAGCTGTAGTGGAGGTCCTGCAGCGAGTTTCCACCGCCGTGGCTCTGCAGGCGCAGCAGTCGCTCGGTCACGGGGTCGTAGGTGAAGCTCGTCCGCGCGGCGTGCTCGCCGTGCCGGACGCTGCGCGGCCGGCCGAGGTGATCGAAGTCCTCGGCCTCGTAGACGCGCTCGTGGGTGCCGGCGGCGGTCTCGCGATCGATGCGCTCGAGCAGGCCGTCGTCGGTGTAGCTGCTGCGGTGGGTCAACATCGCGTTCGACCAGCACCTGCAGCAGAAGCTCCGCGCCGCGATCGCCACGCCCCGCAGTCGCGCTCGCCTCCGTCAACGTCTCGCGATCGAGCATCGTCTCGCTCACCACGCTCGCAAGCAGGGCACCCGAGCGCGCTACCTCGGCCTCCGCAAGAACCTCTTCGACCTGTCCACGAAAACGGGGCAAGGCCAGACTCCCCACAGTCCTGCGGACGAAGTCGCCGCCATCGGGTGCAAGTGGACGCCTCCCCCGTTGATTCTTGCCCGTGTCGGCGGGCCCGAGCACGCGCGAGCACCGGCGTGCAAGCGCCGCACGCTCACGTGCCGCGCTCCGTCCCGACGCCTTCCCATCCACGCGCTACGCTGTAGTAGACAACCTGATGAGTCGGGCCCAACGCTTCGCGAAGCGCATGCCACAGCTCGCGTCCATCGCGGTCGAAGTCCTCTTCCTCTGCGGGCGATGAGAATCCCGACGACACCGGGTCTGCTCGATCATACGTCGCCTCGTAGCGCGCGGCCCAGGCCCGTATCCGCGCCACAAGCGTCGCCGAAATCGGGAGCTCCTGCGGATCAAAGTTCCGTAGCCCGTCGCTCTCCGGCGCCCACAACGGATGGCACTCGTACTCGGCGTGAAGTCGTATCTGCATGCGTCTGTCCCTCAACGCGCCGCGGGATTTGCCCCCACGATGAAGCCGTTGTCCCCGACCGTAATGGCGACTCGTTGCTGAACGCCCTTGAAGGTGAACTCGTAGATGGGGCGGCTGCCTTGCATGCCTACCTGCGTACCGCTGCGCAACGCGGTGAACAACGCCTCGGGAATCTCCGTCTCGGCGATGCCGCGTGCTGCAAAGTCCGCGCCATGCTCTCCGACGATGTGTTGGAGACCCGCTTTCGACGTTCCCTTCTCCAAGAACATGATGCGGCCGCCGATCTTCTCGACCACGAGAACTTCGGACGGGTTGTGCTTCACGCCCGCGGCGGCGAGTTCACGCAGCAGCCCTCCCCCCTCTGCGGCAAGGAGCGCCCCGTCGCCGATCACGATCCGCGCCGGAGGCCGTGGCCGCAAGGCGGCGATGCCTGCGATGTCGAGCAACCCGAACACCGCGAGGAGGCCGAAGTGCAGCGCCTCGCCAGGCTCGCCGAACATCGCGTGCTGGATCGCGAGGTCGCCGTTGCGTGGGAGGTTGAGAATCGATGAGCCGATGCTGTCGCCGAGGGCGAAGAGCGCCAGGGCCGGAGCCTCGATGCTGGCGATCTCTCGTTCGAGCCACGGCGCCGAGCGATCGAAGGCGGTGGCGACCGCCTTGTCGTGCTTCTCGGTGAAGTAGCCGCCGAGCGCGGGGTACAGCTCCTCGATCGTGGGGGCATGCCGCTTCGCCTGCGCCTCGATGAACTGCGCGGCGGCGATCTCCATCGTCCAGTCCCACGCGAGCTGCTCGTTGTTCGCCCGCTGGGCCTCCTGGTATCGCTCGCGCACGTCGGCGGCGGTCTCGTCCCACGTGCGCGCGCGAAGAGGCGCGCCGTTCTCGTCGTGCAGGTCGAGCACGAGCTCCTCCGAGGCACCGGCGCCCACGAGCACCGGAATGTCCTCGGTTCGCGCGCCGTCGCGGTCTCGGCTCCCGGTCGGGCTTCCGCGGCAGTACGCATACCGGTTCACGCCGTCGGAGAGCCCCGTCGGATCGGCTGAAGTCCACCGCCCCAACCACGCCGCGTAGTACCTCGCCCCGTGCTGCGCGAGCCCGGTCTCCTCGTCGCGCTCCATGCCGGTATACCGATACCGACTCGCCGCCGCATCGAGCCCGCTCCGCATCGCGCGGTAGCTCGAGGTTCCGTACGAATGAAACTCCTCGTACGCGATCACCTGCCCGTCGGGATCCATCTCGAGCTTCACGCTCCCGAGATGATCCGCCAGCGCATACCGCCGCAGCGCGACGGGCTTCGCGATCGTGTTCCCGTCCGCGACGAGCTTGATGTCGACCTGCAGCGCACCACCGACGTGCTCGGTCAGCGTCCGCTCGACGACCACACCGGCGCGCCGCTTCGTGTACAGCTCCTCGGCACCGAGGTACACGCGGTCCTCGACGACACCCTCACCGCTGCGGACCAGCTTGCGCACGCGCACGCCACCGGCGTACTGCAGCCAGACCTGCTGCGTGCCCCGATGCACGAGCTCGAGCGCATCGTTCTCGTTCCACACCAGCTTCTGCAGATGCGGCATCGCGACCATGTGACCGGCGACGTCATACGCGTACCGCTCGTGCAGTGACTCGGCGGCGTTGCCGGTCGCGCGCAGTCGGTTGCCGTGCTCGGCGTACGCATACTCGCGACGAAACGAGCCCGCGCCAGCGTGGTGCTGCAGCGTGCGCAGGTTGCCGACGGCGTCGTAGCGGTAGCGCTGCACGTACCGCCGCATCGCCTTCGGGTCATTCGGCGAGGTCGCACGCAGCGGCACCACGACCGCGTCGCTCGTCCGCGGCGTACGGCCGTTGGCGGCCTGGCCCTCGTGCTCGCGACCGCTGGCCTCGACCAAGCGGTACAGCGCGTCGTAGCGGTAGTCGTTGACCGCTTCGAGCGCCGCGTTGTCGCGGTACACGATCGCTTGCGCTGCGTCTCGCACCTGGGTGAGGTTCCCGACTGGATCGTAGCTGTAGTGGAGGTCCTGCAGCGAGTGCCCACCGCCGTGGCTCTGCAGGCGCAGCAGTCGCTCGGTCACGGGGTCGTAGGTGAAGCTCGTCCGCGCGGCGTGCTCGCCGTGCCGGACGCTGCGCGGCCGGCCGAGGTGATCGAAGTCCTCGGCCTCGTAGACGCGCTCGTGGGTGCCGGCGGCCGTCTCGCGATCGATGCGCTCGAGCAGGCCGTCGTCGGTGTAGCTGCTGCGGTGCGTCGAGCCCGACATCGGCAGCCGCGTCTGCACGACGCGACCCTGCGCGTCGTAGCGCGTCGTCGTCACGTACGCGGTGTCCTCGAGCCGGCCGACCATCGCCACGAGTTCGTCGATCTCCGCCAGCGCGACCGCGCCGCCCAGCGACGACCAGTCCATCCGCGCCCGCGGGGCCACGCCGTCGTTCTGCGCCATCGTCAGCATGCGCGGCAGGTCGAGCACCCGCCGCGAGACCTTCGTTGCGTGACCGTCGAGGTCGTAGGCCTCGATCCGCGTCTCGCCGCCGCCGTCGTAGACGCGCACGAGTCGCCCGCGCTGTCGCACGCCGCCGGCGGCGTCTTGATTCACGCCGTCGCCCCACACGCGCTTGGTCAGCAGCACCTCGCCCTGGCCAGCGGGGCTGACCCACTCTTCGATGGGCCGGCGCAGCACGTCATACACGACGAAGAACTTGTTGCCGCGGGCATCGACCGCACGCAGCGGCGCACCGACGACGTCGGCGAGCCCGCGCGACTCACCGGCGTCGACCGACACCGTCCGCAGCACCTGACCGAGCATCCCATGCTCGCGCCGCTCGGCCACGTTGCCGCGCGCATCGATCACCTCGCGCACGTTGCCGGCGATGTCGAGGTCCTGCCGGGTCGCGAGCAGCACGTCGTTGCCGTCCTCGTCGCGATGGCGGGTGAACACCGCGACCGGCCGGCCCAGCACGTCGAGTCGCGTGGTGGTCGGCGTGTTCGCGTGGGCGACGGCGCCCGCCGCCGCAGCTTGCTGCGCGGGCGTGCCCTCGCGATTTGCCGCGAGCCACTCGCTGTCGAGCACGGTGTCGTTGCGATCGAACGCGGTCGTTTCCCACGCATCGAACTCGGTGCGCGTGTGCGTGCCGTCGGGCGCATCGACGCGGACACAACGACCGAGCCCGTCGTAGTGCAGCCGCGCCACGAGTTGTGACGCGCTCGGATCGAAGCCGGCACCGCCCGCGATGAACGGCGCGTACTCGAGCACCGGCAGCCCCTTGTTGTTGACCACCGTGCGGCCCGACGCGCGGAACTTGCCGCCGGCGGTCCGTACCTTCTCCTGCAGCACACCGCCGGCGCCGTCGAGGTAGGTCACGCCCAGCGACACGCGCAGCTGCTGGCGGCCGTACTCGATCTTCACCGCGCGCGTGACCGAGCGCGGTCCGCCGCCGCGCACGAACGCATCATCGTCGTAGGTGAAGAGCGCCGTCGGGCTCTCCTCGACGTCGCCCTCGCTGCCGATGTCGCTCGCACGCAGCGGCTTGCCGTCGTCGCTCGGCTCGATTTCCTTGCCCGAGGGGTCGCCGCGGCGCATCTCCGAGGTCACGCGGCCGAGGCCGTCGAAGTGACGAATCGTGGCGGATCCGTTGGGATCGAAGCTGCCGCGCGCGCCGAAGCTGCGGTACTCGTACGCGACGCTCGACATCAGGCGCGTGCCCTCGGCGGGTACCGTCACCTGTCGGACCACCAGGTAGTGATCGCGGTCGTAGGCGATCCACTGCGTCATGTTGCCGAACGGATCGATGGTCGCGACCGGCTGGTAGAACGCGTCGGCCGAGAACACCGTGCGCGCAGACGGCACCCACCAGCCGCCGTCTTCCTCGAGATAGCCACCCGCGGCGAGCACGCCCTCCGCGACGTCGCCGCGGGACGCCACCATCATCGGTGCGAGGATCTCCGCGGCGTGCTCCTTGGTGAACGCCATCGCCAGCGACTTCGCCGGCAACGCGCGCTTGCCGACCACGCCGAGCGGGGCCTTGTGCGCGAGCGCGTCGTCGTAGAAGTAGGCCCGCGACTTCGAGAGCAGCCGGCGCTCGTGCCCACCCGAGGGCGCCTGCGCGAACGGGATCTCGGCGCCGCCGCTGCCGGCCGCCTTCAGTGCGGCGAGTGACATCGGCGCTCGCGGATCGCCGGGCTTGCCGTGGACCTCGAACGATCGCGACTCGACCACCGTGCCGAGCCGATGCACGTCGGCCCCTTGCTGATGCACCAGCTGCACCTCGGCGACCACGAACGCGGTGCGCAGCTGCGGGTCGTCGGTGGCCATCGTCGGCGTCGCGGCCTCGGGGCGCGGCTCGGGCTCGGGCGCCGGCACCAGGCCCGCGCCGTCGACCGGCGACACGCTGCCGCTGGCGGCCTCGACGTCGGCGCGCTGCGTGACGCGCGAGACCCACGTGGCGTACGCCGGATCGTCGGGCGACAGGAACGTCTCGGGCGCCGGCGGATCGACGGCGTCGCGGAAGAAGAAGAGCTCGGTGCGACGGTTGATCGCCGACGCGACACCATCGGCGGTGGCCTCGGCGGGGAACGACTCGCCGGCTCCGATCGCATGCACGGGCAGCGTCGCCGCAATCGGTGGACCCGCACGATCCATGTACCGCTGCACCAACGCGCGCCGGGTGTCCGGGCCCATCGCACCGCCTTCATCGAGGCCGTCGACGCTGCGCTGGAATCCGCCGAGGTCGCCGCCGAAGCCGACGGCCTCGAGCATCAGCGCGTCTTCGTGTGCGCCCCAGCGGATCGACGCCGGCATCGACGGGTCGTACAGCAGCAGCCAGCCGTCGACGTCGTGGCGCAGGAACTCGACCACGCGACGGGCACGCTGCAGCGAGATGCCGAGGTTGTCATCCGTCGCACCGACGCGATCGGTGTGACCCACCACGAGCACCTCGCCGCCGGATCCCGCGGCGGCCTGCGCGGCGAACTGGGCCTTGAGCACCACCAGGCCCGCGATCGCGCCCGGCAACACGAAGCTCTTGTCGGTGTCGAACGCGAAGCCGACCAGGCGCAGCAGCACGCTGCCGGGCGTGCCGGGATCGGGCTTCGGCGGCGGCGGTGGTACCACCGGCGGCTCGGGTGCCGCGGCGCGCCGCGGATACGCGACCGTGGCGGTGCGCGTGGCGAAGCCGAGCTCGTCGGTCTCGAGCACCGCCGTCTGCACCAACCTCGGATCGGGTGTGCTCTGGCGCTCGTACGTATACGTCAGCGACTGCTCGGCGAGCGGCAGCATCACGCCGTGGTGCTCGCCGCCCTTGGCCTGGATCGCGCGCACCGACCACCCGTGGGTGGTCGTCACCAGCGGTCGCTTCGCAGCGTCGACATCGCCGCCGGGCCCCGGCGCATCGCCGTAGCTCTCGCTGCGCAGCGTCACGCCCCGCAGCGCGCGTGCGGCCTCGCGGCGATCGTCTTCGCCGAACGCCGACAGGTCCGGCGGCGGCAGGACCTTCGCCTGGGCATCGAAGCGATCGTACTCGTCGGACAGATCGAGCTCCGATCCGTTCCAGAACCACGTGCGCGCGCGCAGGGCGGGCAGGGTGTGCGTGGGGTCGTCGGTCTGGAACGCGCTCGAGCGCGCCCCGGTGCCGCCGACGTTCTCCTCATCGATCTGCTCGACGAAGCCGAAGCCCCGGAACTCGCGCTCGGGTCCGTCGAAGTGGCCGTGGGCGTAGCGGTACGACGACGAGAATCGACTGCCGCGCACGAGGTCCTCGACGACGACGCCGTCGACGACCGTCACCGTGATCGGCAGTCGCGTGCGCCACGGCGTGCCGGCAGCGCTGGCCCGCATCGCGTGGGCGGTGCTGGTGCCGTAGCGGATCGTCGTGCGCAGGCCCGTGCCACCGTCGTCGCGCACCAGCAGGCCCGGGCGCTCGGCCATGAAGTCGACGATCGTGATGGTCGGTGCGTGCTCCTTCTTCGCCCACGCGAACGAACCGGTCGCCAACGCGTCGATGCGCGTCAGCGACGACAGCCCGAGCTCTGCCAGCGGTGGGGTCGGGACCGACGGCCCGGGCACCAGGCGATTGCCCGAGAGGTTGCGATACAGCCGACCGCCGCCGGCGCGATCGAGGATCAACAGATCGGACGGTCCGAAGGTGTCGATGTCGAGCACCCGCACCTGCCGCGGATCGACCGGCCCGCCCGCGCCCGCGCCGATCACCACCTTGCCGCCGAAGCGACCGCGACCGAGGTTGGGCCAGTACGCGATCTCGTCGCTGCGCACGCGCACGATGTCGGGCAAGCCGTCGCCGGTCATGTCGGCGACGACGATCGCCTCGGTGACGGGCGTGCCGTCGGGCACCAGGTCGCGCTCGGCATCGAAGAGCACCGGGCCCGGGCCGTTGGCCTCGTCGCCGTCGTGGGCGATCTCCGGCTGCTGCTCCCAGCCATCGTTCGGCTGCGCGCCCATGCGGCGCCACCAGGTGTACGCGCCGTCGCGCGCGACGAGCACGTCGCACAGCCCGTCGCCGTCGAGATCCATCAGATAGATCCGGTGCTGCTCGGCGTAGCCGTCCTTGCCGACCGGCGGGGTCTTGCTCGCTGCGATCTGTGCACCGGGCTGCCACGTCACGCCGTCGTCGGCGCGCGCGAACACGGTGCCGTCGGTGGGTCCGAACTCGACCAGCGCCGGCTGACCGGTGCCCGTCACGTCGAGCCAGCGCTGCAGGTGGGCGGCGGGATCGGGCGACGGCGATGCACCAAACGCGATCGCTTCGGCCGGCGCGAACGTGCCGGGAGCATCGCCGGCGGCGCGATACATGAACCGTCCGCCCTCGCGCGTGAGCAGGCCGGTGCGACCGTTGCCGTCGAGATCGAATAGCTCGGCGTCGACGCGCGCAGGCGAGAGATCGAGCTCGCCGAGCGTCGCCGCATCGACGGTGCGGGTCGTCGGCGTCATCGTGCGCGGCGTGTACGTGAAGCGTCGCGGCGGCAGGGTGTTGGTCTGCGCTTCGCCGTAGCCGACGAGCGTCGCCGAGACCAGGAAGCTCGCCGCGGGGTCTTCGTCGTGGCCGAGCTCGAGCGCGCGCACCAGCACGGGCGCGGGGCCGAGCTGCGCGAAGCGGTGGAACACCAGCACGCGTCGGCACAGCCGGCGCGTGCGGATCTCGAAGCCCGCACGCGCGCCGCTGAAGGCATCGGGGCGCACCGGCCAGCCGTGGTCGTCGTCGACCCCGGCGTCGCCACCCTTCGCGTGCTCGCCGTGATCGAACACCACCTCGAACATGAACCGCGAACGCGCGCCGTCGTCGTCGAGCGAGGCGAGGGCGATCGGCGCGTCGCCGGGTACGTCGCGGTTGCCGTAGAGGATCCGCTTGAGATAGCGCTGCGGCTGCTCGCCGCCGCAGCGCGCACGCTCGGCGGGATCCGTGACGTCGACGTGGGTGAGATCCTCGGCCTTGTAGCGATACACGATCACGTTGCCGCGATCGTCGCGCTGCTCCTGCAGCAACCACTGGAACACGTGGGTCGGATCGTCGGGGTCGGCGACGCTCGACTCGGGCTCGAGGCCGAAGATCGACTGCACGTTGTCGGCCGTGCGCACGACGAAGTGCGAGCGACCGCCGAGCACGTGGCGCTCGATCCGTGCGAAGCCGCCTTCGGTCCGCGCGCGGTAGGCGATCACCGCAGCGCCGGTGGCCGCGTCGACGCCGGTGCCGATCTTCACCAGCTCGTCGGCGTCGGAGAACTGGAACACGTCACTCTCCGCGTCGTCGTCGTACTCCGGCAGGCCGCGGCCGTGCTCGCGCAGGATCGCCTTGCTCGACGTGCGCGTGAAGTAGGGCACCGGCCCGCGCCACCCCCAGCCGAACGGCCCGTTGCCGCCCGCGGTCGTGTACGTGATCGCGACCTGCGGCGTGAGCCCGCGTGCGACCGGCAGTGGCATGGCGATCGCGACGCTGCCGGCACCGGTCGGCGCGTTGGTCGACCACTTCTCACCGACCTTGGGCAGCGCCATCCCGGCGGTCGCCTTGCCGGCTTCGGGCACGACGGCACCCGGCGCCTCACCGCCGGGCACGAACGTGACGATCTCGTGCCGCTTGCCCGGCTGCAGCTCGAACCGGCCCAGGTTGCCGTCGGGCATCAGCCGCGCATCGATGCGCACGTCGAAGCCTGGGCGGGGCTCGGTCATCGCTCGTCGTCCAGGCTGCCTGCGCGGACCTGCGTCACGTCGAGCTCCACGCGCGCGCGCACGCGAATCGGCGCGTAGTGGATGGGCTTCGCCGATGGCTGCCCACGCAGGTCGCCGCGGCGATCGTCGGCGTCGATCGTGCAGACGAAGCGGCCGGCGAGGGGATGGAAGTCTTGGTCGACCACGATGAAGGCGACGAAGGTCGTGTCCTGCTCGGTCGGCACCGGATCACGGATCAGCGTGTGCAGCGGCAGCGCGGGTTCGTCGAAGGCCGACGCTCGGTGCTCCCAGCGCCCACCGACGGCACGCGGGATCGCTCGCAGCTCGAACAGGCCGCGCGCGATGGCGTCAGCCGTGAGCTCGACGAGCAGCTCGACCTCATCGCCCTCGGAAACGTCGTCGTCGCAGCGCCAGCCGGGCGCGACGCGTTGCGCGACGAAGCGCCGGAGCAGCGCGCGATTGCTGGCGCTGCTGGCCACGAGGCGTGCGAGGGTGTCGACGTACCCGCGGCGCTGCGCGAGCTCGGGCGCGCGACCCGGCGTCCGCTCGACCAACTCCCAGTCGGCCTCGAACCCCCAGAGCAGCAGCTGGGACATCACCGTCACCTCGTGGAATCGTCGCCGTCGTGGTCGGTGCACAGCGTGCCGTCGATGCGGAGGCACGGCAAGCTGTCCGTCGGGGTCAGGTCGGCTCGTTGCGCAACGATCGATCGGGCAGGGGGCGGCGCCCTGGAGCTCCACGACGGAGGGTCTACGGCGTCACCACCGGCCCGCGATCGAGTCGCGAGAGGTGGCGCTCGCCGAGCAGGAATGCCTGCGTCAGCCACACCGCCCGCGAGGCGTCGCGCACCGCCATCGCCCAGTCGTACTCGGCGGGGTGCAGCAGCTTCATCGGCAGGATCCACACCGGGTCGCCGTGATCGCGGGCGAGCACCGCGTGGGCGCCGAGGGTCTCGCCCGAGAACGGGATGCCGACCAACGTGCCGTGCACGCCGTGGTGACTGCGCCAGGCCTCGAGGCCGGGGACCGGCATGACGCCCAGCGTGAGGCACTGGTGATGCCGCAGTCGTGCGCGCAGATCGAAGCGCTGCGTCACCAACCAGTTGCTCGCGGCCCACAACAGCGGCGCCACCCAGGCGGGCACCGGCGCGTTGGCGTCGCCCGACACGGGCGCTTCGATCGCGAGCTCGATCCAGTAGCGGAAGTTCGGCAGCTCGACGTGCAGGCTGGGGTCCCACGCGTCGGAGAGGCCGTCGGTGACGACGAGCACGGTGGCGCCGCGATGCACCACGCGCAGGCGACCGAGCGGCTGGGCTGGCCACGGCACCAGCTCGATGTTGCCGGCCTCGCCGGTGCGACGGCCGGCGAGCCGACCGATGGGTCGCTCGTCGAGGGCGCCCAGCCGCGCGAGCGAGGCCAGGCGCTGGTCGGGCAGGGGCGGCGGCGGACCAAAGCTGCCTTCGTGGACGGACAACGACGTCGGGCTCCGACGACGATGGTACGGCGGGGGCCGCGACCCGTCACGAAGCCCCGTGATTCCGTGGAGATCCGAGCAATCCTGCGTGGCGGCAACCCAAGCCGGACGCTCGCGCATAGGGACCTCCGCCGCGCCCTTGCGGCCGCGAAGGACCCCACCATGATCGCCCTCCTGCTTCGCTTGCCCGCGCTCGTCTCGCTGTTCGCCGCGCCGCCCCCGGCGGTGGTGGCCGCGCCGGGTACCGTGACCACCACGACCACGCAGCAGACCGTCGTGGTAGGCGACGACGACGACGACGACGACGACGACGCGCACCACCACGGGCGCTCGCAGACATGGTTCGGCTTGCTCGCGGGCGCCGTCGCGACGCCCGTGTCGCCGAGCGGCCGGTTCCGTCCCGGCTCGAAGGTCGAGGGCAACGCCATGCGCGCGTGCCTCGATCCGATCGGTGCGCGGCAGTGCAGCGCGCTGCGGGGCTTCGACGTGCGCCTGCAGTTCTATCGCACGAAGGATGCGTGGGACTATCCGACCTGGGTCGGCTACTTCCGCACCGGCTACGGGGCCGGGCGCGCCGACTTCGACCCCGCCCACGCCGAGGGCTTCGGACGCGGCGAGGCGCGCTCGCTGGCGTATGTCGCGGTGCCGCTGTTCTTCGGCGGCAGTCTCTACGCGTTCCGCCACTTTCCCGTGCGACCCTACGTCGGCGCGGGCGCGGGCTTCGACGTGATGCGACTGCGCTACACCCGGCACCAGTCGCGCGCGTTGGTCGACGCGAGTGCACGCATCGGCTTCGAGCTGCACGCGGGCCTCGAGGCGCGCATCTCCAACGTGGTGGCACTGACCGCCGAGGTCCAGCAGCTGTGGAGTGCGCGGCGGCGCCTGAGCGGCGTGCCCGACGTCTCGAACACCGGGCTCACGGTGATGGCCGGCGTGGCGATCAGCATCCCCAGCCGCTCGCGGCACGGTCGCGGCCACGCGCACGTGCGCCGCACGACGACGGTGACGCGGCAGACCCCGTCCGCGCCTGCGCCGACGGCTGCGCCCGCAACGACGACTGCGCCTGTACCGACGGCTGCGCCTGTACCGACGACTGCGCCCGCACCCGCGATCGCGCCCGCACCGACGGCCGCGGCGGCCCCGGCACCCGCGAGCCCCATGCCCGCCGCCGAGGCGCCCGCGGCCGCACCCGCTGCGATCGCGCCGGCCCCGACCGCGCTCGCGCCTGCGCCCGAGGTGGGCCCGCAATGATCCATCGCGCGCCGCCACGCCCCGCGATGTTCCGCGCGGCCCCTCGCTCGCCCGCTTTGCGAGCATGATGACGCCGGTGCAGCCGCCGCACGACAGCACGCGGACCGAAGCCCCCTGCGGGTGGAGCCACGCGTTGTTGGCGGGCTTTCGCGCCGGCGAACCCCAGGCCCTGCGCGAGGTCTATCGCATGCACGTCCGCGACATCACTGGCCTGCTGCGTCACGGCTTCGGCTTCACGGCCGCGGGCCGCTCGCATCGCTTCGTCGGGCTGCAGCAGGCCTTCGAGCTCCACGACGCGCTGCACGAGACCTTCGTGCGGGCGTTCGAGCCCGCCGCGCGCCAGGGCTTCGACGGCATCCGGCCGTACGGGCCCTACCTGCGGACCATCGCGCGCAACGTGGTGCTGCGCAGCTTTCGAAAGCACCGCGAGATGTTCCCAGTGCAGGACGACGCGGGCCACGACGAAGGCCTCGGGGTGGTGCTCGAGTCGGACGCGCCGAGCCCCGAGCAGAGCGCGCTCGAGCGCGAGCTGCAGGCGGTCGTGCGCGAGTTCCTCGCGCAGGTCGGTGCCGACGATCGAGCGCTGCTGCAGGCGCGCTTCGTCGACGGCCTCTCGCAGCGCGATGCCGCCGACGCGCTGGGCCTGGGGCGACAGCAGGTGCGCGCGCGCGAGGCTCGGCTGCGCGAGGCGCTGTTGGTGTGGCTGCGCAGCAAGGACGGCGGTCAGCCCTTCGAGCTGCTGGGCGCGCTGCCGGTGACGCTGGCGGGGCTGCTCGCGGAGGCACTGCGATGAGGTGGATCGCCGGGCGTTGGCGACGCTGGCGACGGCCGGCGATCGAGCGCGCCGCACTGGGTGAGCTCGGCGCACGCGATGTGCAGCGGTTGTTTGGTCGCCTGCGCGACGAGCCGGGCCTGCGGCGGGCGTTCGATCGCAGCATGCTCGCGATGCGCGTGCTCGAGCACGCCGAGGTCGCACAGGCCGAGATCGATCTGGTCGAGCAGTGGCTGACCGCCGACGGCGTACTCGGCCCGGCGGCGGCGCCCCGGCAGCGCGCGTGGCCGCTGGCGTTGGCCGCCACGATGGCCGCCGCTGCGGCGGTGTGGCTGCTGCGACCGCCGGCGCCGCCGCAGCCCGCCGACGGCTTCGGCGTGAAGGGTGGGGCAGACACGCGCCCCTTGGGTCTGCAGCTGCTGTGCGACGATCACCGTCGCGTGCCGCCCTCGGTCGACGATCGCGGGGGCCACTGCCCGCTCGGCGGCACCTTGGCGTTCGCGATCCGCGTCGCCGGCACGCACCGCGGCGGCGAGGTGCTGGTGGTGTTCGGCGTCGATGATCGCGGCGATGTGCAGTACTACCTGCCCACGCCCGACGAGCCCGCCGAGGTGGTGTCGTGGCCGCGCGACGCGTGGCAGCCGCTGACGCGCGCGGTCACGCTATCGGTGAACCACCACGCCGGCGTCGTGCGCGTGTACGCAGCGCTGCTCCCGAGCGCGCCGAGCCTCGCAGCGATCGACGAGGCCGCCGCCGCGCTCGCGCGCTCGTCTGCGACCGGAGAAGATCGGCCGTGGTCCGAGCGTCTGCCGCCCGACGCGACGTTGCTGCGCGGCTGCGATGCCTGGCGCTGCGCGTTCGCGACGTCCGAACTCGTGATCGACGGAGAACCCCGATGAATCGCAAGCTGACCCGGTGGCTGATCTCGGCGGCGCTGGCGTGCCCCATGCTGGCGCCGGTGGCTGCACACGCGGCCGGCGAGCCGACCACGGCCGCGGCCGCGGTGCCGCCGGTCGAGCCCGCTGCGGTGCGGCGCTTCGCGCTGGTGGTCGGCAGCAACCACGCCCTCGATCGCCGGCAGAGCCAGCTGCGCTACGCCGACGACGACGCCGCCAAGCTGGCCGACGCGCTGCGTCAGGCCGAGGTCGACGTGACGCTGCTGGTGCGGCTCGATCACGAGTCACAGGCGCGCAACCCCGAACTCGCCGGCACCACCGCCGCGCCGACCCGCGCGAACCTCCACGCGCAGTGGCAAGGCCTGCGCGATCGCATGTCCGCGGCCAAGGCCGACGGGCATCCGGTCGAGCTGCTGTTCTTCTACAGCGGCCACGGCGACGTCGGGCCCGACGGTCAGGGCTATCTCACGCTCGACGACGGCAAGCTCACCCGCGCCGATCTGTTCGGCACGCTGCTCGCCACCTCGCCGGCGCAATTCAACCACGTGCTGATCGACGCCTGTCGCAGCGAGCAGTTCGTGCTCTCGCGCGGGCGTGGTCGCTGGCGGGGCGACCAGGCGGACGGTAGCTACGGCGAGGCGGTCAAGCGCTACCTCGATACCCACCACTTGGGCGCGTTCCCCAACACCGGCGTGATCCTGGCCCACTCGGTCGATCAGCAGACCCACGAGTGGGAGCGCTACCACGGCGGTATCTTCACCCACGAGCTGGTCTCGGGCCTGCGCGGCGGCGCCGATCTGAACGGTGACGGTCACATCGAGTACAGCGAGCTCGGCGCGTTCGTGTCGGCGGCCAACAGCTCGGTCGATGATCCGCGCGCGCGCCTACAGGTGGTGGTGCGGCCGCCCGCCGACGACGAGCGTCACGCAATGCTGGTGCACCGCGACCTCATGGGCAGCCGCATGTTGCTGCTCACGGGCGACGGCGCCGATCTCTGGACCCTCGAAGACGACCACGGCATCCGCATCGCCGACGTGCGACGCAGCGGTGAACGCCCCGGCTACCTGCGGCTGCCCGAAGGTGACATCTTCGTCGCGCGCGAGCGGCCCGGCGACGACGGGACCGTCCACGAGGAGGGCCGCATCGCGGCCTCGCAGTCCGGCATCATCCTGGCGTCGATGCTCGAGTTCGGCGCGCCGACCCGTCAGGGGCGCGGTGCGATCGACGAGTCGCTGCGCGCGGGCCTGTTCGCGACCCCGTTCGGCCCCGGGTACTACGCCGGCTTCGTCGATCGCACGGGCTTGTTGCCGGTGCGCGAGAGCGACGTGCCGCCGGTGTGGGCGACCGCGCTGGCGCCCGCCCAGCCGCCGGCCGCGTCGCCGGGGACATCGGCGCCGCCGGTGGTCGCGACGGCCGCGCGTCCGCCCGAGGCGGCGAAGTCCGGCGACGAGGACGACGAGCGCGAGCCGTGGGGCAGCATCTCGCTCGGCACCATCGTGACGCCGTTCGCCCAGGGTGCGGCGATCCACACCGACGGGCTCAAGCGCGTCACCGCCAACGGCTTCGGTGGACCGCGGCGTGCCGCGGCCTTCCGCGGCATGGATCTGCGGTGGAACTTCACCTCGCTGCGTGCCCACGATCGCTACCCGCGTTGGGTCGGCTACTTCCGCTCGGGCTATACCGCCGGAGCGGCCGACTTCGTCAGCACCGACACGCGCGCCGGCACGGCGACCTCGCTGTCGTACGTGACGATCCCGCTGTTCGTCGGCGGCAGCTTCTACCCGTTCCACAACTTCCCCCTGCGGCCGTTCATGGGCATGGGCGCCGGGGTCGACATCCTGCGGGTCGACTATGCCCGCCGCGCGTCCAACCGCCTGCGGGATGTCAGCGCGCGCATCGGCTTCGAGCTGCACGCGGGCCTCGAGCTGCGCATCACCAACTACGTGGCGATCACGGCCGAGGTGCAGCAGCTGTGGAGCGCGCGGCGGCGCCTGAAGGGCGTGCCGGATTTCTCCAACGAGGGCTTCACCATCATCACCGGCATTGCAGCCGGCTTCCCGCTGCAGAAGACGAAGCCGAGCCGGGCGCACCAGCGGGGACGGCGTCGCTGACCGCAGGCGGCGTCAGGTCGAGGCGTCGCTGGCGGGCGCGCGCGGCCGCGCCACCAGCTCGGCGAAGGTCGTGTCGGCGATGATGTTGCCGCGCTCGCGATCGAGACGCTGCAGCAGCGCGCCCAGCTCGTCCTCGCGCGCGCCGATGGTCTGGTCCTTGTCGAACAGCACGAGCACGTCGAGCACGCGGATCTGATCGAGCGGACAGCCGGGGATCACCAGCTGCAACGGCTCGGTGGTCTCGATGACCCAGCCCGCGCGCTCGAGCGCGTCGACCACGTCGCCGACGTGGTCGAGCCCGAGCCGGAAGCGCTCACCCAGCGCCTCGATCGAGATGCCGACACGGCGACTGGCGAAGTGGTCGCAGATCGCGAGCATGATGCGCGCGGCGGTGCGTCCGGTCGGGCGCAGGTACGAGCTGCGCGCGAGCACGTAGCGGTTGATGAAGCCCTGCAGCGCGATGGCGCGCTCGCTGTGCACGGCGTAGGTGATCTCGGCGCCCAGCAGCACGACCATCCACGACAGGTATGCCCACACGATCACGATCGGTAGCATCGCGAGCGAGCCGTACATGCCCTCGTAGGTGCGCAGCGCGAAGCGGGTCGCGTAGAAACCGAAGCCGATCTTGGCCAGCTCGAGCAGCGCCGCGGAGATCGAGCCGCCGATGAGCGCCGCGCGCCAACGCACCCGCGTGTAGGGCAGGAAGCGGTTGAGCAGCACGAGGCCGGCAAACGACAGCAGCACCGGTGAGGCCAGCACCACCGTCACGCCCGACAGCAGCGGCGTCGCGAGGCTGAACAGCATGAGCAGCGGGCCCAGCGTGGCCAACGTGTAGAACATCGTGAACTGCACGAGCACGCTGCGCCGCCGCGCGACCCGCCAGATGCGGTTGAAGGTGCGCTCGAGCGTGGAGAACAACACGAACGCGATCACCAGCGTGGCGAGGAAACCCCACGCGCCGAGCCGCGACAGCGTGACGTTCTGCGCGAGCGCGAGCGCGCCGGCGGCGAGCTCCGCGGCGCGCTCGTTCTCCGGCACCAGCGCGCGGAACAGGCTCTCGAGCAGGCTCGCACCGGCGCTGTCGTCCATCCACGCCACCACCAGCAGCGCGACGCCGATGATCGGCACGGTCGACAGCAGCGTGTGCATCGTGAGCAGGCCCGACATGCCGGCCGCGCGGTCCTCGATCGCCCAGCGTCGCAGCACGTACATCGTCATGAGCCACACCCGGCGTCGCGCGCTCGGGCGGTACTCGGGCTCGTCGGGCACCACGCGCGCCCGCACGCCGCGCAGGCGCGACATCGCGGCCGATGACAGCGAGGCCTCCGGCGCTGTCGCGTCGAGCTTGGTGCCGGCGTAGTGCGCCGCCGCGTCGGCGAGCGCGTTGCGCCCCGATGGAGGTGTGGACGCCGCGGTCTCGCCGGCCTGCGCGGGTGGGCTCGGCGCGTCGTCGTGCTCTGGCCGTTGCTCGTCCACCGTCGTCGCGTCGTTTCGCAGCTCGACGACCACCGCGGCGCCGACGGCCGCGATGGCCTAGTTCGACTCGGCGCGCGTGGCCTGGGCAGCCGCGCGCTTCTTGCCGCGCTCGAGCTTCTCGCGCAGCGGCTCCGCCAGCGCCTCGAGCTCCTGGCGCAGGGCGCCCAGGGCCTGCTCGAGCCCGGCCACGCGCTTGTCGCTGAGGCCGTCGATTTCCGGCAGCGCCTCGGCGAGCTTGCGCGCCAGGCCGCTGGCGCGCGTGAGGATCTCGAGCTTCTCGGCGCCCTTGGGCTTGGGCCACAGCACCGGATCGAAGCGCTTGCGCAGCTCGGCCACGGTCTGGCCCTCGTCGAACACCGCCTGGCGCAGCTCCTTGATCAGCTCGCGCGGCGGCTCGGGGCCGAGGTCGCGGCGCGGCCGCGGCTTCTCGGCGTCGTCGAGCTTGGGGTCGGGGGGCAGTCGCATGGCCTTCGAGAGATAGTCGACGGCCTCGTAGCTGGGGATGGTCTTCGCGACGCCGTCCCACGCGAGCACCTGTGGCGCCACCCGCTCCAAGGTCGAGAACGAGATCGTCAGCTTGTCGACCGTCGCGCGCTTGAGCTGGAGCTCATCGGCGCAGTAGCGATAGAAGTCGTCGTACTCCCAGGCTTCATAGGCACGGTCGCGGCGCACCGCGACGAGCTTGCCCGCGAGCTCGACCCAGCTGCGCTTGAACTGCTGCGCGCAGCGCAGCGCGTCGAGGCGCGCGGCGTCGGCACCGGAGCGTTCGAGCTTGCGCAGCAGGGCTTCGAGCTTGTCCGTGGCGGCGACCAAAGCGTCTCTTCCGAGGACCGCGTATAGCACCCCCGCGGCCAAAGATGGTAGCGTGGAGGTCGTGGGCGGCTCCGCTCCATCCGCCACGGCCCAGTGGTCGCCGGGCGCGTCGCCGGCGTCATCGGTCGCCGGGGGTGCCACGCGACCGTTTCGCCACGGCATCGACGAGGGCGGCCCCCGCGATGCGGCGCTGCCGGCCGGCGCGGTGATCGGTGGTCGCTACCGCGTCGTGCGTGAGCTCGGCCAAGGCGGCATGGGCCGCGTCTACGAGGCCGAGCATCTCTCGCTCGCGAGTCGCGTCGCGCTCAAGATCCTGCGGGCCGACAAGCGCGGGCCCGAGTACTTCGCACGCTTCCGGCAGGAGGCCGAGGCCGCCAATCTCGTCGGCCATCGATCGATCGTGCGCGTCATCGACTTCGCGTCGCCCAACGAGCCGGTCGCGTACATGGTGATGGAGCTGCTGCGCGGCCGCTCGCTCGAGGAGTGGCTGAGCGGCCCCGGCGACCTCCGCGACGGCCTCACCTACCTCGCCGAGATCGCCCATGGGCTCGATGCCGCCCACGCCGCGGGCGTGGTGCATCGCGATCTCAAGCCCGCCAACCTGTTCCTGCACCGCGGCAACGACGGTCGCGTGCAGCCGAAGATCCTCGACTTCGGCATCGCCAAGCTCGCGGCCAGCGACCACACCGCGATCGCGACCGCGGCGGGCACCGTGCTCGGTACGCCGTACTACCTCGCACCCGAGCGAGCGCTCGGCAAGCCGCTCGATCCGCGCGCCGATCTCTACAGCCTCGGCGTGATCCTGTACGAGCTGTTGACCGGCTCGGTGCCGTTCGTCGACACGACGTTCATGGGCGTGCTCGCCAAGCACATCAAGGCGCCGCCGCTCGATCCTCGCCAGGCCGCGCCGGCGCGCAACATCCCCGACGGCGTCGCGCAGCTCGCGATGGCCTTGCTCGCCAAGGATCCCGAAGGTCGTCCCGCAACCGCCGGCGCCGTGGCGGCCGCAATCGAGGCTCAGCTCGCCGCACACGGTGACGCGCTGGCCCGGGTGCGCACCGGCCTGCACGAGCCCTCGGGGGATGCCCAGCCGACCTCGCACATCGACGAGCTCGCGGCGCGTCCGACCGCGGTGCCGGACGCTGCGCGCTCGCTGCACGACGTCGAGACCGTGACCGGGCCCGCGGTCGACGTGTCGTCGGTGTCGCCCGCGGTCGTGTCGCCGGTCGACGACGAGCTCGGGCGCAACGTGGTCACGCAGGGGCGCCAGGTTCCGCGCGTGCCGGCGCCGGAGCTCGCCCCGCGGCTGCCGACCCGCGCGCTGGGATCGAACTCGATGCGCGAGGGCTTGCCGTCGTCTGGCAGGGGCGCGTCGCGGCCGCTGGCGATCGCCGCGGTGGTGATCGCGGTCGGTAGTGTGAGCGGATGGATGATCGCCCGCACGCAGCGACACGGCGGCGAGACGCCGCCGCCGGCCGCCGCTGCGCCGTCGGCCGCCCGCGACCACGCCGAGCCCACCACGCCACCGGCGGCCGCGCCGGCCCCGGTCCAGTCCTCCGCTGCCGCGCTGCCGCAGACGCCGACGACCGCGAGCCCCAGCGACGACGAGCCGATCGACGCGCCGCAGGCCGAGCCCATCGCCGCGCCGCAGGCCGAGCCGATCGCCGCGCCGCAGGCCGAGCCGATCGCCGCGCCGGCGGAGGCGAGCCGTGCCGCCGCCGCGGCGTCGCGGCCCAAGCCCCCGCGCAAGCCCCGACGACCGCCCCCACCGGCGGCGGGTCCGACCGCGCCCACGACCCCCACGCCCCGCCCGCCTCCGCTCAAGGACTGATGTGCCGCCGATGATCCTGCGCTCGCTCGCCCCGCTCGTCCTCGCCTGCGTGACCGCATCGTCGGCCGCACCCGCCCACGCGCGTGCGCACGCGGTGCTCGAGCCCGTCGCCGGGGCGGAGGCCAGCGCCGACGATCTCACCGCGGCGCGCGAGCAGGCCGCGGCCCGCGTCGCCGCTTCGCCGACGCCGGAGAACCTGCGCGCGCAGGCCGAGCTCGCCGAGCAGGCCGGCGACGATGCCACCGCACGCACCGCCTACGAGGCGCTCGAGGCCGCGCTGCCCAAGACCGACGAGGCCGGCCGCGCAGCCGCCCGTCGCGATCGCGATCGCGTCATCGAGCACGCCCGCGGTGCGGTGGCCGACGAGGGCGCGTCCACCCAGCGCGAGCGCCTCGATGCCAGGTGGCGCACCGCTGCGCGGCCGGCCGCGCATCCGCCCAAGGCCCGACCCGACGGGCCGCCGCCGGTGCGCCGCGACGATCGCATCGTTCGCAAGTGGTACTTCTGGGTCACGCTCGGCGCGATCGCAGCGTCGGCCGCGGCCATCACCGGCATCGCGATCAAGGCGGCGCGCGACGACAAGCCCGATGCGCTCGACCGCTCGACCGCACGTCCGCGGGGCACCGCGGGTGGTCCCGCCGGCGCGGTGCTGCGCTTCTAGCGGCCCCGAGGAGCGCGCTCCGATCACCGCCATGGCATCGCGTGCGATCTCGCCGGCCGCCACCGCCCTCGCGCACGCGCGTGGGCTCGCGCCGCTCGTGGGCGTGCTGGCATGCGGCACCGCGCAGCGCGAGGCCCAGGGCGATCGCGACGATGCGATCGCGACGCTCGCGTTCGACGACGGCGCCCGCGTGCGCGTGCTGGCGATCGCGCCCGACCCGGTCGAGCCCGGCGCGGCGGTCACCGTGACGCTGGCGGCGAGCGAGGGCGTCGGCGCGCTGGTCGTGGGCCTGTGGCCACCGCAGGTCGGCGGTCGCGAGCTCGTGCTCGGCAGCGGCGTCGATGCCGAGCTGGCCGCGCGCACGCCCGACGAGCGCAGCGTGTTCGCCGAGGTGCGCCCGGCCGGCGGCGATGTCGAAGCCACGCTCACGGTGCCGTCGCCCTGGCAGCCCCGCACCGCGATCCTCACGGTCGCCCGGCCCAGCGACGGCGACATGGTGCCGGTGGTCGCGGGCCCGCGCACGCGCGACGGGCTCGGGCTCGCGGGGCTGGTGCACGTGGTCGATCGTCCGCCCGTGGTGGTGGCGCAGCGCAGCGTCGCCGCGCTGCAGATCGACGGCGTGCTCGACGAGCCGGTGTGGTCCGGCGCCCGCTGGTATCCGCTCGGCGACAGCCTCGAGGGCGAGCCCGCGGGGCCCACGACCGCGGCTGCGCTCGCGTGGGACGACACCGCGCTCTACGTGGCGGTGCGGGCCCAAGACGACGACGTGTGGTCCGACTACACCACGCGCGACGAGCCGCTGTGGAAGCAGGAGGCGATCGAGCTGTTCCTGTTCGGCGACGCCTCGCGTCGCCGCTACCTCGAGCTGCAGGTGTCGCCGCGCGGGGTCCAGTTCGACGCCCGCTTCGCGCAGTACCGCAAGGGCGACGAGGCCTGGAACGGACGCTGGCAGGCGGCGGTGCAGATCGACGGCACCGTCGATCGACGCGACGATCGCGATCGCGGTCTGACCGCCGAGTTCGCGGTGCCGTTCGCGGAGATCTGCGAACACACCGCGAGCCACTGCCCGCCGCAGGCGGGCGATCGCATGCGCGCCAACGTGTTCCGACTCGATCGTCCGCGCCGCGCCAACCCCATCGCGCTGTCACTGGCGCCGACGCGGGTCACCGACTTCCACGCGCCCGAGCACAGCGCGATCGTGGAGCTGGCACCGTGATGCGTGGCGTCGCATCGCTGGCGGCGGCGTTGCTGGTGGTGTCGGCGTGTCCGGCCACCCGTAGCCCCGAGGACGGCGCGCAGCTGCGGCGCGCGCTGGCGGGGATCGAGCGCGTGCACCTCGAGCTGCGGCCGTCGTCGGCGTGGGCGAGCCACTACGGCGCCAGCAGCAGCCATCGTCTGTCGGCAACCGAGGAGGCGATCGCGGCGCGGCTGCGCGGCGCGGGGCTGCCGACCGATCCGGCGCTGTCGCAGGCGATGCGCGAGCTGGC
The DNA here is from genome assembly GCA_016709225.1 of Deltaproteobacteria bacterium. NCBI lineage: Bacteria > Pseudomonadati > Myxococcota > Myxococcia > Deltaproteobacteria bacterium. Next base: position 492,915 of record JADJEE010000001.1, read on the forward strand.
CCGGCTCGCCCCCGGCCACACCAACATGCCCTCGGCGCTGACCGACGGGCTGCTCGCGTGGGCCGGCGTGATCGACCCCGCGCCGCGTCTGGTGGTGGTGGAGTTCAGCGAGGACCCCGGTGGCTGCTGGCGCGCACCGTCGAAGGCGTGCGACGAGGCCATCGACGATCTCGTGCGGGGAGTCCGGGATGCGACCGATCGCGGGGCCCATGCGGGTGTCGGGGTCGCGCGCACCGATCGCGGTGCGACCCGCATGATCGTCGGCGTGGTCGAGCGCGCGGTGGTGCTGTCGCCGATGGTGGCGCGGATCGGCAGTGGTGGTGCGATCGAGGTCCGCGGCCGCCTGCAGGGCGGACGCGTGCGGCCGGCGATCGACGTGACGCTGCCGAGCGGTCAGGCACGAGCGCTGGGGCTGGCGCGCGGGGGCGGCGAGGGTGACATCGCAACCACGCTGCGCTGCGATGCCGGCGACGGGGTCTACCAGCTCGAGATCCTCGCCGACGGCGAGCACGGCATCGAGGTCGTGGCCAACTTCCCGTTGTTCTGCGGCGTCGAGCCACCGGCCGAGATCGTCGCGGAGGTCGAGCGCCTGTCGCCCGACGTCACCGCGACCGACGTCGCGATCGCGAACCTGCACTTCCTCAACGAGACCCGACGCGCGCGTGGGTTGGCGGCGCTGACCTGGGACGAGCGCGCGGCCGCGGTCGCGCGCGCCCACAGCCTCGACATGCAGCAGCACGACTTCGTCGGCCACGTCTCCCCACGCACGGGCGACGTCGGGGCCCGCTTCGAGCGGGCCGGCATCGAGGCCGGGCTGGTGCGCGAGAACGTCGCGCGTGGCTACGGGCCCGCGGGCATCCACGACAGCCTCATGCGCTCGCCCGGCCATCGCGCGAACCTGCTCGCCGCCGACGTGACCGCGGTGGGCATCGGCGTGGTGATCGGCCCGCCCGAGAGCGAGGCCGCGAATGCGCCGCGGCCGGTGTTCCTGACGCAGAACTTCCTGCGACCGCCGGGCGCGGGCGCGCCGGCCTCGTCGGCGTGGGTGCCGACGCTGCAGCGGCGCGTGGCCGAGCGCCGGCGCGCGCAGGGCCTGGCGGCCGCGCAGTGGGACGACGCGCTCGACGATGTCGCGGCGCGGCTGGCCAAGCTCCGCGCGGCCGGCCGCGAGCCCGGCAACGCCTGGGAGCGGGACGTGTTCGCGCACGGCCACGCGAGCGTCGATGCCCACGCGGTCGTGAGCTCGGAGTACGACGCGCTCGCCGGGGTCGAGCTGTGGCGCGCGCCCTCGCTGCACGCCGGCATCGGCATCGCCAAGGACCGCGACGGTCGCTTCGTGATGGTGGTGCTGGTGGTGCCCTGACGGGGGTCGCCAGCACCAGGCCGATCCGCGTATGCTCGCGCCGCTTCCACGATGGCGACCCCCCATCCCGCTTCCAAGGCCGCGCGCGAGCGCGTCGTGCTCGGTGTCGTCGGCGGCTCGGGCTTGTACCGCATGGACGCGCTGGCCAACGGCCGCACGGTCGAGCTGAGCACGCCGTTCGGGCGACCGAGCGCGCCGTACACCGTCGCGGAGCTGCCGCGCGCCGACGGCTCGGCGCAGCCGGTGGTGTTCCTGCCGCGACACGGCATCGGCCACCGCCTGCTGCCGACCGAGGTCGACTACCGCAGCAACATCCACGGCTTCAAGCAGCTCGGCGTCACGCACCTGCTGAGCGTGTCGGCGGTCGGCTCGCTGCGCGAGGAGATCGTCCCCGGCCACGTCGTGTTCCCCGATCAGTTCATCGATCGCACGCGCGAGCGCGCTGCGAGCTTCTTCGGCGGCGGCGTGGTCGCCCACGTGCAGTTCGGCGAGCCGACGTGGGCGCCGCTGCGCCAGCTCGCGCGCGACGCCGCGGTCGCGGCCGGCGCGACCGTCCACGACGGTGGCACGTTGGTCGTGATGGAGGGCCCGGCGTTCTCGACCAAGGCCGAGTCGCACCTGCACCGCAGCTGGGGCGCGTCGATCATCGGCATGACCGCGCTGCCCGAGGCCAAGCTCGCGCGCGAGGCCGAGCTGGGCTACGCCGTGCTGGCGCTGGCGACCGACTACGACTGCTGGCACGAGGCCGAGGCCGAGGTCAGCGTCGAGGCCGTGATGGCCACCGTCGCGGCCAACGTCGCACTGGCGCAGCGCAGCATCCTCGAGCTGGCGCGGCGCCTGCCCGCGAGCAGCGAGCAGCTGCCGTACCCCGAGGCCTGTCGGTTCGCGATGATGACCGACCGCGCGCAGATCACCGACGAGGCCCGCGCGCGCCTCGATCTCATCATCGGCCACTACCTGTAGAGGAAAGCACGAACATGTCCACTCCACGTCCCCGCCTGCTGGTGGTCGGTAGCGTCGCCATCGACTGGATCATCACTCCCCGCGCCGAGCGACCCGAGGCGGTCGGCGGCTCCGCGACGTTCTTCTCGATGGCGGCGTCGTACCTGGCGCCGGTGCGGCTGGTCGGCGTGGTCGGCCACGACTTCCCGGCCGCCGCCATTGCCGACCTCGAGGCCCACGGCGTCGACACCGATGGGCTCGAGATCGTCGGCGACGGCCTGACCTTCCGCTGGAAGGGCCGCTACCACGAGAACATGAACAGCCGCGACACCCTCGACACGCAGCTCAACGTGTTCGCGTCGTTCGAGCCCAAGCTGCCGGCGTCGTTCCGCGACAGCGAGTACGTGTTCTTGGCGAACATCCAGCCCGACCTGCAGCTCGAAGTGCTCGCGCAGGTCGAGAGGCCGAGGGTCGTCGGGCTCGACACCATGAACCTGTGGATCGACATCGCGAAGCCGGCGCTGCTGAAGGTGCTGGGCAAGGTCGACGCGCTGCTCATCAACGAGGAGGAGGCCAAGCAGCTCTCGGGCGAGCACAACCTCGTCAAGGCCGCCAAGGCGGTGCAGCGCATGGGCCCGCACAGCGTGATCGTGAAGCGCGGCGAGTACGGCGCGCTGCTGTTCCACGGCGACGACGTGTTCTCGGCGCCGGCGCTGCCGCTCGACGAGGTCATCGATCCGACCGGCGCCGGCGATGCCTTCGCCGGCGGCTTCATGGGCTGGCTGGCGCGCAGCGACGAGCCCCACGGCGCCCAGCTGCGCACCGCGATGATCTACGGCTCGGTGCTCGCCAGCTTCGCGGTGCAGGGCTTCTCGTACGATGGCATCGGCTCGCTGGACGCCGAGGCGATTCGGGCCCGTTTCGACACCTTCGCGCAGCTGACCGACTTCCGCCGCGCAGAGCTGCGATGATGGCGGGCGGCGGTGGCCATGGCGCAGGTGCGTGACGACTTCAGCCTGCTCGAGGCCTGGCGCGGCGGCGACGAGCCCGCCGGGCGCGAGCTGTTCGAGCGCTACTTCGACGCGGTCTATCGCTTCTTCCGCAACAAGGTCGACGACGCCGCCGAGGACCTCGTGCAGCAGACCTTCATGGGGCTGGTGCAGGGGCGCGATCGCTTCCGTGGCGACGCCAGCTTCCGCACCTACGTCTTCATGATCGCGCGCAAGCGGCTGTACTCGTACCTGCGCGATCGCGATCGCGCGCGCGAGCCGGTCGAAGACGGCACCACCTCGGTCGCCGACCTCGGGCTGGTGTCGCCCTCGCGCGCGGTGTTGGTGCGGCAGGAGCAGCACCTGCTGCTGCAGGCGCTGCGACGGCTGCCGATCGAGATGCAGGTCGCGCTCGAGCTGTTCTACTGGGAGGAGCTCGGCGTGGCCGAGATCGCCGACGTGCTCGAGACACCGATCGGCACCGTCAAGAGCCGTCTGCAGCGCGCGCGTGTGCGGCTCGACGAGATCATCGTGCAGCTGTCCGAGTCCGACGCGCTGCTCAAGAGCACGATGGACAACTTCGATCGCTGGGCGCGCGAGCTGCAGCAGCACCTGCGGCCGCAGACGCCACCCAAGGCGTGAGCCGTCGATCGGGCCGGGCAGTGCGCCTCGGACCCCGTCGTCGCTTTTGCGCGAAGCCGTTCGCGCGCTCGGGCCATGCACCAGCGCCATGACCATTGCTTCGCGTTGGACACTGACGGGCCTGCTCACCTCCACCCTGTGCCTGCCGGCATGCGGCGACGACACCACCAGCGGTGATACCGGCGCGAGCAGCTCGGGCGGCAGCTCCGCCGACAGCTCGGCGGGCAGCACCTCGGCGAGCACCACCGAGGGCTCGAGCAGCGCGGGCTCGAGCGACGGCAGCTCGGGTGGTGGCTCGAGCGGTGGCTCGAGCGGCGGTGGTTCCAGCGGGGAGTCGAGCGGTGGCTCGAGCGGCTCCACCGGCGCCGAGGGCTCGAGCAGCTCGGGCGGCGTCGAGGGCTCGAGCAGCTCGGGGGGCGAGACCTCCGGGGCCGGCTGTGCATGCAATGCCGGCGAGTACTGCGACTGGCCCGACGACCAGTGCGGCGCGGGGCAGGACGGCGTGTGCCTGCCGCTCCCCAACGCCTGCCCCGACGTGGTCGACCCGGTCTGCGGCTGCGACAACAACACCTACGGCAACGATTGCGAGGCGGCGGCCGCCGGCGTCGACGTGGCGTTCGCGGGGCCCTGCGAGATGCCGGCCTGCGATTGCCAGGACGGCGAGTACTGCGACTGGCCCGACGACCAGTGCGGCGGCGGCGAGGCCGGCGACTGCGTCGCGCTGCCCGACGCGTGCGACGACGTCTACGACCCGGTCTGCGGCTGCGATGGCGCGACGTACAGCAACGAGTGCTACGCCGCACTCGAGGGCGTCGACGTCGCCTACGCGGGGGACTGCGCGGTCGTTGCGACCTGTGACTGCGGGCCCGGACAGTACTGCATGGTCGGGGCCGGCATGTGCGGCGCCGAGGATGGCGTGTGCACCGACATGCCGATGATCTGCGGCGCGATCTATGCCCCGGTCTGTGGCTGCGACATGCAGACGTACTCGAACGAGTGCGAGGCGGCGGCGAACGGGGTCAACGTCGCCTACGATGGCGACTGCTGAGCGACGCGGCAACCCCGGGCCGCAGGCACGCGACGGGCACGCGTAGCGTCGCGCACGGCCCCAAGCGCGGGGCAGCGCGTCAGAACGAGGCTTGGACGCCGAACAGCGTCATGAACGAGCCCGCGGTGTCGCGCTTGGGGTCGAACGTCTCGGTCGGCGTCCCGTCGCCCTGCTGGAACGGCTGCTCGTGCACGACGCCGCGCAGCTGCAGCACGAGCTTGAGCCACCGGCGCACGCGGAAGCGCAGGTCGACGTTGGGCGACGCGATGAACCGCAGGCGGTCGCTGATGAGGTCCTGCTGGGAGCGGAACGGCAGCGACACGCCGAGCCCCAGGCCCACGCCGATGCCGATGCGCTGGTGGGCCGAGAACACCAGCGCGGGCTCGAACAGCAGCCGCGCCCAGCCGGTGTCGCGGCCCTGGCTGGTGGCCGTCGTCGATGGATCCGTGGTCGTGGTGTCGTCGCGCTTCACCACCGCGTAGCGCCCGAGCGTGCCGCCGAAGCGCAGCTCGACCGCGAGCCGCGAGAGCTTGGGCTTGCGCGGGCGAATCTCGATCGCGAACATGCCCAGGCCGCTGAAGTACAGCGGCGGCTGGCTCACGCCATCGTTGTAGGTCGACCATGCCGGGCCGCCACCGACCGCGAGCATGACGTTGAAGCCGATGCGCCGCGCCATCCGCTCCGACGGTCCGAACTCGATCTTGCCGCCCGAGACGGTCGCGATGCCCTCGTCGTAGTTGCGATCGCCGACCGGCCGGAACCGCACCGGCTCGCACGAGGCGCCCGGCACCTTGAGCTGCAGGTTGGGCACGTGGGTGACGCCGTACTGCTTGGCGGTGCCGTCCTCGCCGAACAGCTCGACCCGCGAGATCTGGTTGTCGGGTACGTCGGTCTTCCAGCGGCTGACGTCGGCGTCGAGGTGGATCTCGTCGGCGCCGACGTAGGACGACAGCGTCTGACCGGTGTGGGCCAGCGTGTCCTTCCAGCGCTGCACCGGGCCGGTCTTCTCGAAGGTGACCTCGATCGGCAGCTCGAGATCGATCGCCTGGCGATCGAAGGTGCCCGGGCAGCGGTAGTCGCAGCCGGTCTTGGTGGGCTTGCCGCTGCACTCGATGCCGTTGGCGAGTGTGGCCGCCGGACACTTGTCCATCGGGTAGATGCAGGCCGGCCGACGCCAGCTGAAGCTGACCTGCTTGAAGCGCAGCGCGAAGGGGATCTTCTCGGGCCACGGGCCGTCGTAGCGACCGCCGAAGCGCGCGCCCAGTCGGGCGCCGCGGGCCTGCAGCTCGACGTCGATGGTGCCGAGGCCGAGCGGCGCCTGGGGCAGCCGCACCTGCAGCACCTCGGTGTCGACCAGCGGGCCGACGCAGCGATCGACGTCGAACGCGACCCCGTGCACCCGCACCGCCAGTCGCTCACGGTCCTCGGGGCCGATGGTGGTGCGCGGCAGCGTGAGCTCGACGATCTGACACCGTGGCACCAACGGCAGCACCACCAGCACCTGCCGCGCGCCGTGGCCGGTGCCCTCGGCGGGGTCCTCTCGCACGCCGCGCTCGCTGCGTTTGTGGGGGAGATACGAGCCGCCGAGGCTGCGCGCCGTCACCACCACGCGGTCGAGATCGGCGTCGACACCGATCGCCGCGATGCCACCGGTCAGCCGGATCGACTCGATGCGGGGCGGCGAGCCCTCGAGGTGTTCGAGCAGCACGAACAGCGGCCGCGGATCCTCGGTCGCGCCGCCGTCGGCGAGGCTGTCGTAGGTGCACGCGGCGTAGAAGTCGTTGGCGTGGGTGAGGCTCGCGGGCAGGTCGACGCGCGGTCGGCAGTCGCCGATCGGATCATCGCTGCAGCGCTGCGAGTCCGCCGAGCCGGCCTCGCCGTCCCACGCCGCCGGCAGCACCCGCCACTGCGTGCCGCCCACGCCCCCGGCCGCGCTGACGCGCTCGGGCTGCGACTCGAGCAGGTCCCACAGCCGATCGCGGGCGCGCTCGCTCCTGGCCTCGGCGACCACGCACAGATGCGTCGGCGTGGCACCCGACTGCGGGCGCAGATCGAGCGTGACGACGCCGCGTCGCTCACCCGCGCGCGCGACGGCCGGGTCGAGTCCCCACCACGCCAGCAGGCCCGCGCACACGCACGCCGCCCAACACCACGACGCGAGCCGCCGCGCGACTACTCGGGTGCGGCGGGCGTGCACGCCTCGTCGTCCTCTTTCTGACAGAGGTAGAACTGACCGCAATCGGTCTTGGGCTCGAGCGTGTCGATCATCCACGCGTCCTTGGTCCGCCGACAGCGATAACACTGATCCTGGTCGCCGAGGATCATGGTCTCGCGCTTGGCCGACGTGCCGACGCGGGTCTTCTCGTCCTCGTGGAAGTAGCAGTGCTTGCGGCCGCGTTCGTGGGTGAGGCCGCCGTCACGACTGGCGCCGCGCGGCGGGGCCTTGGCGGCCGGCTCGGGGGCCTGCGGCCCGCCGCGCTCGGTGGCCCCGGCCGGCACCGAAGGCCCGCGGACGCCCGCGGTGGGCACGCGCGACGGCGGTGCGGCGTCGGGGATCACCGGGCGATCGTCGTCGGCCGGCTCCCGCGACTGCAGCGGCTCGGGGTCGGCGCTGGCAATCGCGTCGCCGGTGTCGAGCGTCGCCGGCTCGAGCTCGCCACTGCGCGAGCCGACCAGCACGCCGACGCCGACCGCCGCGGCCAGCAGCGGGCCCAGCACCACCGTGCGCCGCCACCACGAACGCGCGACCGCGGGATCGACCAACGCGTCGCCGAGGCGATCGAGCAGCACGCCGAGGCCGGGGTGGCGTTGCGCCGGATCGGCCGCGAGGCCGCGGATGATCTCGGCGTGGACCCACGGCTTGACCTTGGTGTCGAACGGCGGCGCGACCACGCGGCCGGCCCGGACCTCGCGGCGGTAGCGGGCGACGGTGGTGCCGTCGAACGGCGGCCGGCCGTACAAGGCCTCGTAGAGCGCGACGCAGAAGCTGAACTGATCGCTGCGTGCGCTCGCCAGCTCGCCGCGCTCGAGCTCGGGCGCCATGTACTTCGGCGTGCCGAGCAGGGCGCCGGTGCGCGTGAGGCTGGCCGCCACCGGCGTGTCGGCCAGCGCGCTCGCGTCGGGCGGCAGCTCCTCTCCCGAGCCGCCCTCGAGCGGCGTGGGCGCGCCGGCGAGGCCGAAGTCACCGACCCGGACGCGTCCGTCGCTGCCGACCAGCACGTTCTCCGGCTTGAAGTCGCGGTGCACGATGCCGGCGCCGTGGGCCGCTGCGAGCCCGCGCCCCGCGGCGATGTACATGCGCAGGATGTCGTGCCAGTCGAGCTCGCCACCGGCGATGCGGGTTGCGAGCGACTCACCGTCGACCAGCTCCATCGCGATGAAGACCCCGTCCTCGACCGCGCCGACGTCGTAGACGTGGATGACGTTGGGGTGGGCCAGCCGCGCCATCGCCCGCGCCTCGCGGACCAGGCGCGCGCGTGCGGTCGCGGTCTCGGTGTCGCCGACCGACTCGGGGTTCATCAGCTTGACCGCGACGTCGCGATCGAGCTCGGGATCGTGGGCGCGGTAGACCACGCCCATGCCGCCCTTGCCGATGCGGCCCTGCACCTGATAGCGACCGACGTGGACCGGCTGCTTGGGCCCGCCGAAGATCCGCGAGGCCACCGCGGCACGGGCCCGCTTGGCCTCGACGTCGTCGAAGCGCGGCGTCGCGAGGCGGATGGGATCGTCCGCGCGCGGCTGCGGCAGCTCGGCGGGCTCGGTCACGCCGGCGAATTTACACGACCGGGGCGGGTCGGCGCCGCCGCGGGTCGCAGTGGCGACCCTGCGCCGGCATGCGCAGGCCGGCGCCTGTGCCCTGGCGCCGCGGGCTCGCAGCCGCCGCCGTCACGTGGGCGCGTCGGCCGGGCGCACCGGCAGCGGGCCCGCGGTGAGGCTCACGGCGTGCCGCACCAGGCCCAGTGCCACCGCCAGCAGTGCGCACGCCCGGGTCGCGCCGATCGCGTTGCCGCCGCCTTGGACGAGGGCCCACACTCCGAGTCCGGCCGCGCCCCATGCCAGCAGCTGTAGCAGCAACGAGGCCGCGAGCACGCGCGGCTGCTTGAAGGCTTGGAGGTAGCCGAGCAAGGCGGTGCCGGGGTGCACGCCGCGGGCGTCGTGCACGACCACGCCGACCCGCGAGAGATCGAGGGCGCAGGTCGCCAGTGCCCACACGACCAGCAGCGCGATCGGTAGCGCAGGGCCGCCGACACCACCGAGCGTGCTGCCGACCACCAGCACGATCAACACCCGCAGGCCGCCGTGCCAGGCCGTGGTCGCGAGCGCGCCCGGCAGCACCGTCAGCCACCGCGCACCGAGCTCGCGGGCGCGCTGCGGGCCGCCGTGCAGGCGCAGCAGCACCGCCGGTGCGACCAGACTCCACACCACCAGGCCGAGCAGACCCGAGAGCATCATGCCCACCAGCGCGCCGACCAGCAGCTGCGGGTGCCACGAGCCCAGCTCCGCGGCCGCGTACAGGACGTGGTGATCGGGCAGCACGAAGTCGTCGAGCGCCGCCGCCACGTGGGTGCGCAGCGCGAAGGCGGCGGTCGCCGCGATCGCGATCTCGACCAGCCAGATCGCGAGCACCACGGGCCACGCGCGGATCACCTGGCGCACCGCGTTCATGGTCCGACCCCCACCAGCACCAGCAACGCGGCCGCCTCGGCGGCGGCGCCCAGCGGCCCCGACAGCCCGTCGTCGACCCCGGCGCCGGGGGCGACGCGGGCGTTGTCGAGGCGGTGGGCCTCGAGCAGCAGCTTGCCCTCGGGGTCGATGCGTACCGACTGCACGTGGTGGCCGGCGAACTCGAGCGTCAGCGTGCGCTTCGCACCCGACCAGATGCGCCGCACGACGGTGTCGTCGTCGAGCGTGATCGCCAGCTCGACCGGCACCACGAAGTCGCCGCGGCGGTGGATCACCACCACCGCCTCGTCGGCCGCACCCTCGGTGTCGGGCGGCTCGCCGCCGACCAGCACGCCCTCGTCGTTGCGGTGCCAGCCGCCGGCGGCGACCGCCTTGCGGTTGACGATCGCGTGCACGCGGTAGTCGACCTCGGCGGTGTCGCGCAGGCCGGTGGCGAGGTAGGCCGCGACATCGAAGCGGACCTGCGCGGTCGCGGGATCGTCGGGGTCGGCGGTGCCGAGCACCACGTGGGCGCCGATGCCGTCGACCAACGCACGCTCGAGATCGGCGCCGGTGGGGTGGGCGAAGCGCTGCGCGATCGCATAGTCGTGCAGCGCGCGATCGAAGGCCTCGTGGCCGACCACGTTGCGCAGCGTCAGCATGAGCGCGGCGGTGCGGCGGTAGACGGTGCCGCCGTAGCCCCCGATGACCGGCGAGAACGCGTCGGCGTCCTGATCGATGCTCTGCAGGGTGTCGACGTCGTGCTGGGCCAGGCGCACGAAGTCGTCGGCGAAGAGCGACAGCGGGCCGACCCGCACCACCCAGCCGTCGACCCCATCGCGATCCTCGAGCACGAGCGCGTTGCTGGTGGTGTTCATGCCCTCGTCGAGCCACGGCTGGCTGTACTCGTCGGAGGCCAGCAGGCCCTGGAAGTACTGGTGGCCGAACTCGTGCACGGTGGTGAACACGCCGCTGACGCGCTCCTCCAGGCCCAGCGCCCGCACCGGCCACGCGATCGGCTGCACCGCGCTGGTCGTGAACAGCGTCGGGTACTCCATGCCCGCAGCCCCCTCGGCGCCGTCGGGCGGATGCACGATGGTGATCGTGCTCCACGGGTAGGGCCCGAAGCGCCGCTGCATGCTGTCGAGCGCGGCCCGCTGCGCGTCCTCGTGGGCGGCGACCGAGAACGCGTGCTCGGGGTGCAGCAGCTGCCGGATGCGGATGCCGTCGTGCTGGGCGGTGTAGACCAAGTAGTCGGGATCGGCGGTCCACGCGAAGTCGTGCACCAGCTCGGCGCGGTAGCGCAGCTGCTGCCGCACGCCGTCGTCGTGCTGCTCGACCTGGATGCCGGTCGCGCCGACCACGAAGCGCGACGGCACGTCGAGCACCACGTCGTAGTCGCCGAAGTCGCTGTAGAACTCGCTGTGGTAGGTGAACGGGTGCGCGCGCCAGCTGCCATCGGGCTGCAGCACGCCGGGCTTGGGGAACCACTGCCCGACCATGTGGAAGTCGCCGCGGTAGCCGGTGCGCGCGAACACCTGCGGCAGCTGGGTCACGAAGTCGAGCTCGAGCTCGATGGTGTCACCGGGCGCGAGCGGGCGATCGAAGCGCAGCTCGCCGAGGGTCGGCTCGGCCTGCTCGGTCATCACCAGGGGAATCGCGGCGCGCTCGCGGGCGGCGTCGATGCGGCTGACGCTGCGGACGTCGACGTAGCCCCAGCCGCCGGGCTCGTGGGGCGCGTTGCCGCGGTGGCGTCCGCGGCCCTGCACCATCCAGGTGGTGTCCGGGGCCCGGAACGCGTTCATATAGAGGTGCAGCGGCATGCGGTCGACGGCGACGCGGCTGGTGTTGCGCCACCGCAGCGTCGCGTGGCCGTCGATGCGATGGGCCTGCTCGTCGAGGGTGGCGCGGATCGACCACTGCTGCACGCGCGCGTCGGCCGGCACCACACCGAGCATGGCGGGCTCGCGCAGCGGCGAGCTCGGCTCCGGGGTCGGCGCGGGCGCAGCCGGCACGGTGGGACCACAGGCCGACGCCATCACGAGCGCGAGCGCGGCCTGCAGACGACGGCTGCGGCGAGCGAACGCGAGCGGGGGCGCGGAGCTGGGAGTGCGCAGGGACAACGCCGGTCACAGCGCTACCACTGCCCGCATGCCTTCGGCAAGGCGAGGGTGCATGCGGGTGCGATCGCGTCGCGGCGTCGCACCGGTGGCCTGCTAGACTGCGGTGCGCCGGTGACCGAGGCGAGCGACTCCCACGCGACGGCACGCATGACGTGGCCGCTGCAGCTGCGCGCGATCGACGAGTCGACCCTCGCCACGTTCGCGCGCGCGCTCGGTCAGCAGCTGCGCCACGGCCCGGGGGTCGCCGAGGCCGGCGCGCTGCTGCTGTTGTCGGGCCCGATGGGCGCCGGCAAGACCACGTTCACGCGCGCGCTGTCGATCGGCCTGGGCGTGACGCGACCCGATCGCGTGTGCAGCCCGACCTTCAACCTGTGCCGCGAGCACGACGGGCCGCTGCCGCTGGTGCACGTGGATCTGTGCCGGCTCGGCGAGCTCGGTGGCGACGACGAGGGCAGCGCTGCGTTCGAGGCACTCGGCCTCGACGAGCTGTTCGCCCGCGCGGCCGCAGGCGCGTGCGTGCTGGCGATCGAGTGGGCGCAGCTGTTGCCGGTGCCACCGGTCGGCGCGCTGTCGCTGACGCTCGCGCGGGGGGCCGCGCCGCACCTGCGTGCGCTCGAGGCCGCTGGCGTGACGGCGTGGGAGCGCCCCCTCGCGGCCGCTTGGGCCGCGTGCACGGCCGAACCGCCACCGTGACGCCGGTCCCGGTCGGCGGCCCGCGTGGGCCCGATCCGGCCCAGGTCGTCCGCCGGATTCCGTCAATTTCTGCGAATCCCGGCCCCGCGGGGCAGATCTCCGAAGCGACCCGCGGAATTCGGGCGAATTATGCACGATTGCAGGGGGGCTACCTCCGAAACCCCCTTTGCAAGCCCGCGGGAGCGGGATTAGAGTGCGAAGCACTGTTGGTCTCGCAGCTTGGCCGCGTTTGCGGGCAAAGCGATGCCGAAACTTCCAGCGAACGCACTCGAAACACGCACTACAAGCGAGGATCACCATCATGGCGAAGTCGTCGAAGCCCAAGGAAATCGTTGTCGTCGGTTCGAAGGTCAAGGAGGTCATCAAGGAAGCTGGCCTCCGTAGCGACGGAGAACTGGTCCAGGCCGTCTCGGACAAGGTCCACGACCTGCTCGCAGACGCGATCAAGCGCTGCAAGGACAACAACCGCAGCACCGTTCGCCCGCACGATCTGTGATCGGCGAGCGCCGCCGACCTCGTTGCGGTCGGCGGAACTCTCGGCCAGACGCCGCCCAAGTCGCCCTGTGAAGGGAGCTTCGGGCGGCGTTTGCATTGGCCCCGCGAGGTCGCAACGATCGAGCCCGAAGGTCTGCCTTGTCGTTCCCGATCCACCGCGCCAGCTACCGCACGCTCGACCCCGACTTCGTCGGCCCGGTGTTCGTCGCCGACATCGATCGCACCTACCTGATGACGCGGTTCTCGAGCTTCCAGGGCATGGCTCGCATCCCGTTCGAGCGCGCCGAGGACAAGCAAGACATCGAGGGCATGGCGCGGCTGTTCCGCGAGATCCGCAACGGGCCCGATGCGTCGGGCCGCGACACGCCGCTGTACTTCGTCTCGGCGAGCCCGCGACAGCTGCGGCCGGTGATCGAGCGCAAGATGGCGCTCGACGGCATCGGCTTCGACGGCACGACCTTCAAGGACTGGGGCGCGGTCGCGTTTCGCATGCGCCTGCATCGGCTCAAGGAGCAGATCGGCTTCAAGCTCACCGCGCTGCTGGCCCACCGCGCCGAGCTGCCGCGGGGCGCCGAGGAGTACCTGCTGGGCGACGACCTCGAGCACGATCCGCTGACCTACTGCCTCTACGCCGACATGACCGCGGGTCGCATCCGTGACGACGACGCCGCGCGGATCCTGGCCTTGAACGGCGTGCTGCCGGTCGACGCGAAGGCGATCGCGTCGTCGGTGCGGTACCTGCAGCGCGGCCGCGGGGTCTCGCGCGCGCTCATCCGCCTCGAGCGTCACGATGCGCCCGAGGCCTTCCTCGACTTCGCGCCCGGGGTCGTGCCGTGCACCGGCGCGTTCCAGATGGCGCTGGTGTTGTGGCGCCTGGGCTGCATCGCCCGCGCGGGCATCGGCCGCGTCGCCTCGGAGATGACCCACCGCGGCGTCGAGCCGGCCAAGCTCACCGCGCAGCTGGCCGACCTCGTGCGCCGCGCGGTGATCGATCCCGACGATGGCCAGCAGCTGCTGGACGAGCTGGTCGACAAGTCGCAGGCCGCCGCGATGCCGCAGATGCCCGGCGTCGACGAGGGCTGGGCGCGCGCGCAGGCACGGCCGCTCGATCGCGTGTGGACGCCGGGGCGGTACCTCGGGGACTGAAGCGGGGCTCACCCGGCGGAGGCGAGGCGGGGTCGTTGCAATGGCGGCGTCATCGTCAGCGCCATCGTCGGCGGACGATCGCGTTGGCGCGACCGTGCGGGGGCCCGGCGAGCAGCCAGGCCTCGTGCGCGTCGATCCACAGCGGACGGATCCACCCCAGCCCCACCGGTGGGCGCAGGTCGATCGTGGGCGAGCCATCGAGCGGCGTCACCCAAGCGTGATCGGGTCCGTCGATCACGAGCACGCGATCGTCGTCGGCGACCATGCCCCATCCGCCGCGGCCGTCCCCGCCCGGCACCGCGCCGTGGGCCCGCCGATCGTCGCCGCGCGTCGTCGCCGACCACAGGCTGGGATCGTGGAAGCCGGTCGCGACCTCGTCGGCTTCGATCCAGATCACGCGCGCGCGCGCTCGATCGAGGGTGACCTCGCTGGTCGCGCGTGGGCTGCTGGTCCATGGCGTGAGCACGCCATCGGCGATGCGACCGAGCCGGTGGCCATCGACGCTGCGCACGATGATGGCGTCGTCGATCGCCCGGGGATGGACCCAGCCGTCGGTGACGACGGCACCGTCGGCGCGACGCAGCCCCATGTGATCGAGCCCGACCCACGCCGCCGTGTCCCCGACGGCGAGGCCGACGACCACGTCGTCCATCGCCACCACTCGCGGCGCGCCGCGGTCGAGGTCGACGAGCAGCTCGTCGGCGAGCGAGCCGTCGACGTGCAGGGCGACCGCCAACCCGTCGTCGCCGACGGCGACCCGGGCCGTGCAGCCGTCGTCGGCGTCGAGGCGATGCGAGATCGCGAACACCGGTGCCGCGCCGAGCGGGCCGACGCTGGTGGTCCAGCGCCCGAGGTCGGGTGTGAAGGCGGTCGCGACCAGGTACGGTACGCCGTCGATGCTTCGCACCGGCTCGTGACCGCCGACGACGAAGCTCCCGTCGGCGGTCGTCACCCTGCAGCCTTCACCGCACGAGGCCCAGCTCGGCGTGAGCATCGCGAGAGCCGCGTCACTCGCGACGGTCGCGCCGCAGCGCGCAGCCTCGCTTGCGCGGGTCCACGCCGCCGGGGCTGCTCGAGGTGGTGGAGCGACCGCCTGGGCATCGCCGCAGCCGCCGATGGCCACCATGGCGAGCGCGAGCCCAGCGGCCTTCAGAACGCACCTTCCATCGCGCGGATGTCGAGCTCTTGGGGCTCGGCGTCGAGTTCCGCGATCGTGCGGACCACCGGCGCGTCCTGCCAGCGCTGGGCGGCGTAGCGCAGCGCGCCGCCGTTCAGGATCGCCGGCGAGGCCAGCAGGTCTTGGGCGAACGCCTGTTGCCACAGCCGCACGCCCTCGCGATCGAACGTCAGCAGCGAGACCATCACCTGCCACGGTCCCGACGACGTCAGCACCAGCTCGCCGTTGGGACCGATCGTGAGCGCGAACTCCTCGAAGCGATGTGCGTCGGGCCACGCACCCACGAGCTCGACGGTGCGACCTCGCGGGAATCGCAGCAGGCGTGCGCCGAATTCTCCGTCGGTGCGCTCGACCGCGTAGTATGCGTCGTCGCTGGCGTCGTAGGCCAGGGCACGCACGTCGTCGGGCTGGAGATCACCGACGAAGTACTCGTACTCGGTGCTGCCGGCGGCGAGATCGACGGTGCGCAGCAGGGCGCGGCCCTGGGGATCGCGCTCGAACAGCGCGAGCTCCTGCCGACGCAGCGAGAACGCGGCCGGCGCCGGGGCTTGCTGCGGCTGCAGCGGATCGCTGGCAATCGACGCTCCGAGATGGATGGGCTGGTCGGCGCGGATCGTCCCGAACACGCGGCCACCGGCATCGAGCACGACTCCGATGGCGGTGCCAGACGCTGTGCCCGCGCCGTCGCTCGCGCACACGGTCCGGAGCTCCGGATCCCGCATGGCGCGGACGAGCTCCCAGTCGAGCTTGCCCATCGCGTCGAACGAGCCGTGGGTCGCGGAGATCGCCGTGGCCCCGCTCCACGGCCCGTCCTCCTGTGGAATCGCCGTGAACCACCCCGCATCGGCTTCGTCGCAGCCGGTGCACGGGATGTCGAACGGATCCTCGTCGAAGTCGATGAGCGGCATGCGGACGACCTCGATGGTCGGACACGGCAGCGGAAACGACGGCATCGTGACCTCGTCGACGTGCATGCGCGTGAGGTGCTGGCGACGTCGCTGCGCGTTGGTGTCGCCGGTGGGGAGCAGCCCGTAGCCGCCGCCACTCGGGCCGTAGTTCTTCACCCACGACCACACCCAGCCGTCGAATACCGCGTAGCTGGTGCCGGGCAGCACGGGCGACAGCAGCAGATCGTTCCAGTAGGCCCAGCCCCAGCGGAAGCTCTTGGCCGACTTCGGCCCGCTGGCATCGGGTTGAATCGCGGCGTGGGCGGTGTCGACGTAGCCTTTGATCGGCGTGATGCCTGCGCCGGTATTGGCGTCGATCAGCGTCATCGGCTTCCAGCCATAGCTTGCAGCACCGACGTCGTCGCGATCGCAGCCCGAGCCGAACGCACAGGTGTAGATGTCGTAGCCGGGCGCGCAGTCGCAGTACATCATTCGCGTGGTGCCCAACGTCGGCGCCGTGCTCCCGACCACGGGCTCCGCCACGATGACGTTGCCGTAGGACACGCCGCAGGTACCACCGCTCGGCGTGCCGCCGCAGATCGGCTCGTGTGCGAACTCGCAGGGTATGCGTCGACCGTCGGTGTCGGGATCGTCGAAGCGATCGTAGGTGTTCGCGAGTCGGGTCACGGGGTGCGGATCGCAGACGTCGCCGGGGTACTTCTCGCCCAGGAATGTCGCACTCGGCGGTGGAGACGGCGGCGCGCCGAAGGTCTCGATCTCGGCGAAGAGGTTGGCGTTCTTCTGGTCACCGTTCGCGATGCTGGGACAGTTGTCGCAGTGATCGCCGCGGCCGTCGGCGTCGGAGTTGCGCTGGGTCGGATTCGGCGTCGATGGGCAGTTGTCGCAAGCATCGCCCACGCCGTCGCCGTCGCTGTCAGGCCCGCCGCATTCGCCCGACCACAGCCCCGTCGCGGTGGAGAACGAGGTGTCGCGGATGAAGTCGGCCGTGTCCGGATCGTTGGTCGAGGTCCACACCGCCGTTCGGCCCCAGGGCGCCGACTCGGTCTGTGAGGCGACGCCACAGACCAGCGGCGTGGCGTCGGTGGTGAACAGCGGACCGCCCGAGTCGCCCGGGAGGATCCCGTGGTACGCCTCGAAGGCGAAGCCGATCTCGCAGACGCCGTCCTCGCACGACGCGTCTTCCTGATACGCCTGGCGTCGGGTCGCCAGCCCGGCCCCGTCGTCGACGAGGCCCCAGCCGCTGTAGCGCCCCTCGAAGTCGGATGGGCAGCTGCGGCCGGGCTCCCACGGGTGCACCGGTCGTACGTTCCAGTGCCCCGGTCCCACGCCGACGGGCACGTGTTCGGACAGCTCGAGCACCGCGACGTCCGAGTCGGCTTCGTCCTCGAGGATCGGGCCGAGATGCCGCACCCAACCTGCGGTTGCCGTCACGTGCTGCGTGGCGAACGACGAGTCGTCGAGGCCGATGCCGATCTCGATCGCGCCGCCGACCGCCTTCGCCCACTTGCCCGCGGCCGCGCCGTAGGGGCTCTCCTTGAACGCGCCGGCCCATAGACCCAGCTTGGTCTCGGTGGAGGTGATCGATCCCGTCAGGCAGTGGTTGGCCGTGAGCACGCGGTTGCGGGCGATCAGCGTGCCGGTACAGGTGCCGCCGCCGGGTCGGTTCAGTCGCACCGATGCATTGGCGAACGGCCCGTCGACGTCGTCCCAGCCCTGGCGGATGCGTGGCGACGACGGTTCGGGGTCGACGCCATCGGTGTGGTTGTCGACATCGCAGGCGGTCGCGAGTGCCAGTGCGGCGAGTCGGGCGTGGGGGCGGAGCTTGGTGGTGGGCATGGCAACGGTCCTCGAGGTCGCGGCCTTCGTGGCTCGGCCGGCACCATCGAGGACACGCTCGCGCGCGGGTGGTCTCGCACTTCGTGCAGGTCGTTCACATGTCCACGCGCGTGATCACCAGCGCACCATCCCTGCCATAGGCCTCGACCGTGAAGATCGCACCCTCGCGGATGGCCTTGGCGAGTGCGTTGGCCTGCTTGATGTGATCGCGGTCGGCGTAGCTGTCGGTGCTCGCGGAGAACCCTCCGGTTGGATCGCTGCCGCTCACCGATGGCAGGCTGAATCGAGCACGGGTCGAGTGCGTGAACGAGAGCGTGGTGGGCTCGTCCGGGTTGAGCGGCCGATCGAGCCACGTGCACGCGCCGGCGGCCACGGTCTGCGGGTCGCCACCCGCCGCGTGGCTGAAAGGGAAGCTCAGCACGAAGCCGAAACCGTTCGATGCCAGCGACATGTCCATGCTCGCGCCGCCGCGACAGCGCAGCGGATAGCTGGGCGAAGGCGCGGCTGCGGCCTCGGAGTCATGGGCCGCGAGCACGGTGACGGCGATGAGCAACTGGGTGGCGACGACGCGGAACAAGCGTGGGCTGGTCATGGGGTCCTCCGTGGAGGACACGCTGCCCGCGGATCCGTCTCACGGGATCGCGGATTCGCAGGGCAGGGCTGCCAACGCAGCGATCCGCTGCGACTCCGCAGCGTCGTCGCCCGCCGTCGTGATCGCGATCGCCCGCGTGAACGCGTCGCGTGCAGCCCCGCACGCGCCCAGCGAGCGCTCGGCGATGCCGAGCGCAGTGAGTGTCTCACCAACCATGGGATGCTCATGGCCGAGCGCATTCTCGAGGATCTCGAGCGCCTTGCGCGCGTGCTCGCGTGCTGCAGTGGTGCGTCCGAGTTCCGTTTCGAACACCGCGAGGTTGCGGAGCACATCGCCGACCCGACGGTCGTCGGCACCGTAGGCCAACGCGAACAGCGACCGCGCGCGTTCGGTGAGCTCGAGCGCGCGCTCGAGGTCACCGGCGCCGGCGAGCGCGAGGGCCTGATTCTGCAGGATCGCGGCGACCACGGGGTGCCGGTCGCCGAGCTCGGTCTGTACCAGGGCGACGGCCTCGTCGAGCACGCGCGCGGCCTCGGCGTGGCGGTCGAGCGCCATGAGCGTGGCGGCGTAGTTGCTGCGTTCCCCGGCGCGCTCGCCCGGCGTGGCCCCGGATGCGCCGTCGATCAGTGCCAACGCTTCGCGATGCAGCGCCAGCGCGCCCTCGGGATCGCCCTGCAGTCGTGCGAGCAACGCTCGCACCGAGCGCAGCCCCGCCTGGTCCTCCGCGGGGCTCGGCCCTCGCGCGAGCAGGGCCTCGGCGAAGCGTACCGCCGTCTCGGCCTCGGCAAACCGCCGCTGCTCGATTCCCAGCAGCGCGGCCACCTTGATCGCGAGCACGCCCGCGGTGCGATCGTCGTGGCCCGCGGTGGCCGCGATGAGCCCATCTTGCAGGGTGCGGTGCGCCGCCGCGAAGTCGCCTGCGTCCTGCTGTAGATCGGCGAGCAACGACGCGGCCTTGGCCTGCAGCGGCGGATAGTGGAGGTTGCTTGCGGCCTCGTAGACCGACGACACCGGGCCCATGAGGCTGCCGGAGTCGCCGAACAAGTAGCGATCGATCCACGCGCGTTCGAGCGTGTCGGTGGCCGCGGCGAGGCCGTCGCGTGCCGCTTGATCGCCCGGCAGCGGTAGCACCTCGGCCAGGCGCTCGAGATCGGCGCAGTCGGCGATCCGCGGCAGGCCGAGCGCCGCGGGCACGAGTTCGTGCAGCGGTAGCGTCTCGGCCTCGGTCACTGCGCCCACGAATGCCGCGACCGCGCTGCGCCGGCGATCGAGGCAGACCATGCGCTGGTCGTACAGCGCCGCCGATTGCTCGTCGCGCACGCGATGGGCGAGACATGCGTCGGTGCGCATGTCAACCCAGGCGGTGGCGTAGGACTCGAACTCGCCCACGACGCGGGCCGCGATCGCCGTGGCATCGGCCCGTGGATCCTCGGCGATGCGAGCCTGGAGCGCGGCCAGCTCTCGCGGATCCCAGGGCTGCTCGCGCCCATCGTCGAGGTCGTCGCACGGCGTCGAACCCACGCGCATCGCGGTGATCACGGCCATCGTCGACGTCGCGGCCGAACCACCGAGCGCGAGCCGTCGCCAGCGTCGCGCGGGCTCGCGGCGGAGTTCGCCGAGCAGCGTCGCCATCGCGGGCCAGCGCGCCTCGGGTGCGTGCGCCTGCCCGCGCCGAAGGACGGCATGGAGCCACTTCGGCGCGCGATCGCTGGCGCAGCTCGCCAAGGCCTCCTGCATCGCGCGACAGAACGCGAACTGATCGGCGCGCGCATCGACGGCATCGCCGATGCGCTGCTCGGGTGCCATGTACGCCGGGGTCCCGGCCAGCGCGCTGGTCTCACTGTCGCTGGGCCGACTCTCCAGCTCCTCGGCGAATCGCCCCGCGCGCGCGAGCCCGAAGTCGGCAACACGCGCGCGCCCGTCGTGGCCAACCAGCACGTTGTCGGGCTTGAAGTCGCGGTGGACCAGCCCCACCCGGTGGGCCGCCGCCAGCCCTTCACCCGCCATCAGGTACGTGCACAGGATCTCGCGCCACGGTCGCGCGCGCTCGCGCTGCCACTGCCGCAGCGTCGCACCCTCGACGAACTCCATCGCGATGAACACCTCGCCGTCGAGCGTGCCGACGTCGTGGACCGCGACGACGTTGGGGTGTGCGAGCTTGGCCATCGCCTGCGCCTCGCGCTGCAGTCGGCGACGATCCTCGTCGCGAAGGCTGCGATCATCGCGCAGCAGCTTGAGCGCGATGCGGCGATCGAGCTCGGGGTCCCAGGCAGAGAACACCGTGCCCATGCCACCGCGACCGATCACGTCGAGCACGACGTAGCGGCCGAACTCGGCCCCGCGCGAGCGCAGCCCGTCGTCCGATTGCCGGTCAGGGTCGGGCTCGAGCACCGCATGCGCCGCCGCGGCGAGCCACCTGCGGCACGTCGAGCAGCCGTCGAGGTGGGTCTGGACGCGCGCGGCCTCATCGGCCGCGAGCCGCCGCTCCAGCAGCGCTTGCACCGTGGCTTCGTCGGGGCACGCCGTCGCGATCGTCGGCCGCGCTGCGTCGACGGGCTGCGAGCCGTCGCGGTCGAGCTCAGACACGCTCGGCATTGCCTTCCTGGGCGCAAGCGTGTGTAGTGCGGCGGTGACCAATCGTCCGCTCTCGCGCGCTTGGGCCGGCGAGGGGCCTGACGACGACGAGCGCGAGCCAGCGCTTGCGGCCGTGCTCGCGGCCGCGCACGCCAGCTGGCCCGCCGAGTGGCTCGACGACGAGACGTTCGTGCGCGAGCTGGCACTGCGCCGTAGGCCAGGCGAGGGCGAGTCGATCGCGCTGCGGCGCATGACCGAGCGGGCCGCGGATCTGTACCTCGCGATCGCGTGTCAGCACGGCGTCGTCGCGGCCGTGCGGGCGTTCGACGCCGCGCATCTCGCCGACCTCGGACGTCTGCTGCGACGGCTGCCGGCGGACACGGCACTGGCCGAGGACGCCGGACAGATCGTCCGCGAGCGGCTGCTCGTCGGCGACGGCGCTCGCGGCCCACGAATCGCCGACTACGCCGGTCAGGGCGGCCTCGCCGGCTGGGTCCGCGTGACCGTGGTCCGCGTTGCGCTCAACCTCCGACGTGCACGCACCGTGACACTGGCCGACGACGACGACGAACTCGAGCGCGCGACCGAGGGCGACGCTGCGCTCGAAGTGCTGCGCGAGCGCTACCGCGAGTCGTTCGTCGCTGCGCTGCGCGCGGCCGTGGGCTCGCTCGACGCGCGTGGTCGCACGTTGCTGCGACTGCACTACCTCGACGGTCTCAGCATCGATCGCATCGCCCCTGTGTTCGGCGTGCACCGTTCGAGCATCGCACGCTGGCTCACGGATGCGAGAGCGCGCATGCGCGAGGCGATCGGCAAGGCCCTGGCGCGACGCGAAGGTCTCGACGACGCGGCCGCCGAAAGCGTGGCGAAGGCGCTGCTGTCCCAGGTCCCGCTCACGCTCGGGTCGTTGCTCGGTCCGCGCGAGCGCGATGCATAGGGCGCGCAGGGTCACGAACCAACGACACGCCGGGGGCGAGTTCGTCTCGCGCGAGGGCGCGTCGTCCTTGCCCGGTCTGCCCCGCCCGCGTCAGCCCGCCGGTGGGCAGTACGTGTTGCTGAGCGCGTGGCCGGTCATGTCCGAGTACGAGTACGGCCCGCTCAGGCCGTTGTAGCTGCCGACCAGTGCGCCGGTCTCCGGGTTGACCTTGTGGGCAGCGTTGTCGACCGCCCACAGGTAGCCGTCGACGTCGATCGCGACGCCCTTCACGGTCTGGCCGTTGACGAACGAGACCCCGGTGGTGAGCGTGGCCATGTCGATCGACACCGCGCCGCCGTCGACGGCGACCCACATCTGATTGTCGGGGCCCTCGACGATGCCGCCCAGGCTCAGCACGCCGCCCATCACCGGCTCCCACGTCTCGGTCGCGACCACGAAGCGCGCCGCGGTCGCGCCCAGCGTCGAGCTGACCCACACGTCGCCGAGGTGATCGACGGTGATGCCGTAGGGCGCGATGCCGGCGGGAATCGGCCACAGCTGCACCGTGAGGTCGTCGATGTCGACGCGCGCCAGCTGGTTGTTGAAGCTGATCGCGCCCATCGGCGTGAAGAAGAGGTTGCCCTGCGCATCGACGGCGCCGCCGTAGGCCCCGAGCTGGATGCCAGGGAAGTCGTCGACCGGCACCGACTGCACGATCGAGCCGTCGTCGCCGTTGACCAAGGTCGCGATCACACCACCGGCGCCACCGATGCCCGGTGCGATGCCCGGGGTCGCGCTCATCACCGTCCACACGTTCTCACCGGCCGACTCGCAGGTGTCGCGCGACAGCGTGCCCGGCGTCCACGCCACCGGTCGTTGGTTGGTGGTCGAGAACGGCACGTACCACGCGCGGCACTCCTCGACGTCCCAGCCCAGCACGTTGTTGGCGCCCAGCGAGGTCTGGATGCCGGGCATGCCGTTGCTCTCCTGGCATTTGCTGGTGTCGCCGTAGAACTTCACGAGCCCGCCGTGACGGTTGGCGATCGCGACGTCGCCCGAGAGGCTCACCGAGGTGCGCGAGGGGTTGCCGACGCCGTCGGGGCGCGTGATGTAGCGACCCTCCTCCTCGAGCGTGCGGGTGTTGACCTTCGAGACCGTGCCCTCGTCGGCGTTGGCGATCCAGATGTACTGGTAGCCGCAGCCGCAGCTGTCGGACAGATCGGTGTCGCCGACGGCGACGTCGAAGATCGGATCACCCGAGTCGGCCGTCGCTGCGCCGGAGCTGCTGCCGGTGCCGCCCGAGGCCGAGACGCTGCCGCTGTCGGCCGCGCTCGCCGAGCCGCTCGCCGACATCGAGGCCGACGCCGAGCCCGACTCTGCGGTGGCGTCGCCGCCCTGATCCCACACGCTCGATGCATCGTCCCCGCAGGCCGCGATGGCCAGCGTGCACGCGAACATCCCCCACGAAGCGCTGCGCGTCGTCGTCATCGATCCCCCGGTCGTCCACCCGCGTCGGCGCGCGTTCGACCCCGGCACCGTAACAGTGGAACGCCGGGGTCGCAAAAGGGTCGGGCCCCTGGGTTCGCTCACGTGGAAGCCCGTGTCGGCCGGGAACCTCGAGGGCGCGATCGGCAACCTGCGCGTCGTCAGGTGCGCCCGCGGGGGCGGCCGGGCGTCGCGAGCCACGACTCGTCGGCCCGCGCGGCGCGGGTGCCGAGCACCGCGACGTCGGCGAAGCGCAGCGCGGTGGCGTGCTCGGGGTCGAACACGAACTCGCGCAGGGTCGCCTCGAACTCGACCACGCAGGCGGGGTGGGGCGCACACTGGCGGGCGAGGGCGGCGACGCCGGCGTCGTCGAGCTCGAGCTGCGGCATCCAGCCCTGCTGGATGCGGTGATCGGTCACGCGGGCGTGGTCGAACGGCGCGAGGTGACAGCTGCCGGCGTCGCGGCACAGCGGGGCCACGAACGCGGCCTCCCAGCGCACGCGCACGCCCTGCCAGGCCGCCCGCACGCGTCCCATCGCGGCGCCGTCGCGCGCGAGCGCGTTGCCCTGCGTGCCCTCGATGTCGCCGAGCAGTGCGTACTGATCGCGGCCGTCGATCGTGACGACCGCAGCGGTGGGCTCGGGCTCTGCCTCCGCGGGCACCGACTCGCGCGCGACGCCATCGGTGCACGCGCCCAGCAACAGCGCCGTCAGCAGGACGTGTCGTGTCGTGCTCATGCCTCCCCCAGCGCGGACGCGAGCGCGTCGGCCAGCAAGGGGTCGACGCCGGCATCGAGGCTGCGGGCGCGCTGCAGGCCCGCGCGGGCCGCCGCGACGTCGCCACGCGCAGCGTCGATCATCGCCGCGTGCAGCAGCAGCTCGGGATCCTGGGTGCCGAGTGCCAGCGCCTTCGCACTGGCGGCCTTGGCCTCGTCGAGTCGACCGCTGCGCAGCAGCGCGAGCGCGTGGGTGTCGTGGGCGGCGAGGTTGTTCCGCGCCGAGCGCTCGCGGGCGGCCAGCTCGAGCGCACGCGCGGGCTCGCGATCGTGCCGCGCGAGCCAGTGCGCCCACGCCCGCGGCTCGGCGCCGACCAGCGCCAGCGCCTCGCGCTCGCGCAGGGCGGCCTCGTCGCTGCGGCCGGCCTCGACCAGCCAGTCCGACAGCCGCAGCAGATCCTCGGCGCTGCTGCGGCGGGCCAGCGCGGCCGACAGCTGCCCGATGGCGCCGTCGCGGTCGCCCTTGCGGTGCAGCACGCGGGCGAGCAGCACCTGCGCGGGCCAGTACTCGGGCACCAGGTGCAGCGCCGCGCGGGCCGATTGCTCGGCCAGATCGATGCGACCGGTGCGCAGATCGATGTCGCCGAGATCGACGAAGCACCACGCGCGCGACTCGGGGTCGCGCTCGCTGCCGGCATCGATCGCCAGCACGAGGATCTCGCGGGCATCGTCGGCGTCGCCGAGCAGCCAGCGCATGTGGGCCGCGCGATTGTAGCTGCGCAGATCGGGGCGCAGGTTCATGGCCTGCTGATAGGCATCGATCGCGGGGTCGTAGTCACCCAGCTCGAGCAGCGCGTCGCCCAGCACCAGCGGGCCGCTCGAGTCGTCGGGATGCGCCGCGATGAACTCGCGGGCGAGCGCGGCCGCGCCGCGGAAGCGGTGCTGATCCTGCAGCACCATCGCCGACAGCAGCAGCGCCTGGCCGTCGTCGGGGTCGAGCGCCCGCGCGGTCCGCAGCGCGTCCTCGGCGTAGAGTCGGTAGGAGCCATCGCTGGTCTCGCGACCGCGACGCAGCAGCCACGTCGCGAGCGCGTCGTAGGCCGCGACGTCGTCGGGGCGTGCCCGCACGGCCGCCTGGGCGGCCGCAATCGCCTGCTCGGTGGTGCCCTCGCCGGGCGCGTACGAGAGCGCCAGTGCAGCCGCAGGCGCGGCCTCGTCGGGGGGCTCGACGGCCGCGACCGCGGCGGCGACGGGGTCGGACGGCGGGGCGTCGCAGCCGAGGCCGAGCGCCATCACGGCGGCCAGCGCGAGGGATCGCGGGGAGTGTCGGTCCATGCTGCCCGGCGGTACGGGCGGTGTGCGTGCACGGATCGATGGCGCCGACATCCAGCGCGGGGCGCCGGCCGCCGCGACGCGTGGCGGCTGATCTGCTGGGTGATCCATCCGTGATCTGCCGGCGATCTTGCGGGTGATCTGCCGGTCGCTGCGCCGCGTATGCCTGCCAGATGGCAGGTCCATGGCGAGGGCTCGTGCACCTGCCGCTGGCGTCGCTGTGGGCGGTGGCCGGCCTGGCCCACTTCACCCACGCGGGCTTCTTCGCCGCGATCGTGCCGCCATGGCTGCCGGCGCCACTGCTGGTGGTGTGGGTCTCGGGCGTGGTCGAGCTGAGCAACGCGGCGGCGTTGCTGCACCCGCGCACGCGCAGGCTCGGCGGCTGGTGCAGCGTGGTCACGCTGCTGGCGGTGTGGCCCGCGAACTGGCACCACGCGCTGCACGGGATCGATCCCGAGCTCGTGGTGCCGCCGGTCATGCGCGACACCACCATCGCGTGGCTGCGAGTGCCGCTGCAGCTGCCGCTGGTCGCGTGGGCGTGGGCGCTCACGCGGACCCCGGCGCGGGCTCAGCCCTCGGGCTCGGTGGACGGCACGCCGGTGGGATCGCAGCCCCAGCCGAAGTTGTCGATGAACGCGTAGCTGTCGAGGATCGAGTCCGAGAGATCGAAGATCGCGAACGCGACCGTGATGTGCTCGCCCGGCATCACGCCCGCGGTGGTGGTGAGCCAGTCGGTGCCGGCGTGCTGGCGCATGCAGGTGCCGCTGAACTCGGGCGCGTTGCCGCCATCGTCCTTGTACTGCAGGAAGCCGGCGTTGAGCGAGATGGGGTTGCCCATCGCGTCGAACGAGACGTTGCCGGTCCACAGCTCCGACTCGAGCCAACCGATGTACATGTCGTTGAACTGCGATCCGAAGTAGACCGGGTACTCGACCGAGAAGAACGCGAAGTCGTAGCTCAACGAGATGACGTCCGGCGGCACGTCGACCTCGAAGCGCAGCTCGACGTAGTCCTCGGCGCTGCCGCCCTGCGAGAACTGCTCGTGGATCGTGTTCGAGCAGTCGCCGGTGCCGATCAGCGCGGCGTTGGTGCTGCAGTCGCCGCCGACATCCTCGGTCTGGATCGGCGCGGGCAGGGTGCCCCCGGGATCGTAGTTGCCGAGGTCGTCGTTGCAGTGGGTCGGGAACGCGTTGCTGTCGCCGTTGGGGGTCGTCAGGTCGAGATCGGCGACCAGCCCCGAGCCGATGACGGCGTAGAGGCTGCCCTCGCGGGGCGCGAAGGTGTTGGTGCCGCCGAAGGCGCTGCGCAGGCCGATCGCGCCGCCGGGTCCCTGGCTGCTGGTCTGCACCTGCAGCTCGCCGGGGCAGTTGAGGCCCATGGCGCGGAACGGATCGGTGGTGCCGGCGTCGCACGGCACGTGATCGGGGATCGTGCACTCGCAGTCGGCGGTGCCGCAGCCGCCGTCGTCCGGCGATGCGCCGCTGCCATCGCCGTCGCCGAGGTCGAACTTGGGTCCCGGACCGCCGCCGCCGGTCACGTCGTCGTCGGTGCCGACCCCGGCCGAGCTGTCTTCGCCGCCGGTGCTGGATCCCGGTGCGCCCGCGTCGTCGGCGGCGCTGGCGATGCCGACCGAGCCGCCCACGCCCCCGCGGCCGATGCCGTCGGCCGAGCACGCGAGCATCGTCGCGATCGCGGGCGCGCCCACGCTCGCGATCCGGCAGGTCGGGCGCGCGAGACGTCGCGTTCGATCGATCATCGTCGCACCTCGGTTCGTGGTTGGCGGTCGCGTCGGCGCATCCGCGCTCGTCGCGGTGCATCGATCGTTCCATCGCCGCCCCGTGGCCGCGCGGTGCGGGCACCCGCCAGCGATGACGCGCGGCAGCAGCGTCGGCGTGCGCCGTGGCCGGGGTCGTCGCACGGTCGCGAGGCCCGCCGGCGCGCACGCGCTTGGGCACCCTGCATGGGCGACTTGCACCGTCGCTGCGCCGCGGCGACCGGAGTCAGCGTGCACGGACCCCGCGACGCAGGCATGATCGCGGCAGCCATGGCGGACGTCATCAAGCTGGGCAAGGCCCGCAAGGCCCGCGCGCAGGCGCAGGCGCGCGCGCAGGCCGACGCCAACGCGGCGCGACACGGCCGCACCAAGGCCGAGCGTGGGCGGCTGCGAGCCGAGGCCGAGCGCGCCGATGCCCGCCACGAGGGCCATCGCCGCGGACCGGTGATCGTGCCGGCCCCTGCGGCCGAAGGCGGCGACGCGGGGCCCGACGCGGCGACGCCCCCGGACGACGGCGACGGCCCCACGTAGGCCGCGGGCGACGGGACGTCGGCGGCCGACGCGACGTCGACCGCGCGACGCCACGCTTGGAAACCTCCGCGGCCGCTGGTGCGTATTGGCAGCGACCTCGAATCGTCGCAGGGGCGAAAGCTTCGCAGGGCGACGGGCGTTGAGGCCATGAACCCGCTCGGACACGCCATGCGCAAGACCATCACCTGGGGAGCCATCGTGGGCGTCGCGCTCGGCGCGACGATCACGTTCGCGCTCGCGAAGGGTTGGTTGCCGCTGCCGGCCTCGGGTTCCGCCGCCGCGCAGGATGAACGCCGCGCGTCGCACTCGGCGGTGATCGAGTCGCCGGCGATCCCCGAGCCGTCGCGACCGCTGCGGCCCGGCGGTGTTCGCCTGGGTGAGGCGCTGCAGGCGGCCGCGGGCGCGCGCAGCTGACCCGAGTTCAGCGCGACGCCCCGACCGAAAGCTGGCTGCGGGCGCTCGCGAGCTCCTGCGACAGCGTCTCCCACGCGGCGGCGCGGGCCTGCTGGGCGGCCTGACGCGCCGGCTCCAGCCCGCGGGCGAGGGCATAGCGACGGTGGGCGAGCGCGCGATCGATGCGACGACGCAGCAGCGCCTGCCACAGCACGTGGTCACGGTGGCGGCCGATGACCGACTGCAGGCGCCGGCACCACGGCAGCACCGACGCGGCGCCAGGTGGCGCGAGCTCGCCGGCGAACTCGAGGCCGTAGCGCAGGCGCCTCGCCGCGATGCGCAGCTCGTGCAGTGGTTCGACATCGAGGTCGCCGTACGCCGCCGCGACCCGCTCGCGCAGCGCGAGCACGGCGCCGTCGTACCACTGCTGCACGCGCGAGCGCGCGTGTGCCTCGTCGGTCCACCACGGCTCGAGCGCGCGATGCAACGCCGCGAGTGCGGCATCGATCGCCGCCGCGTCGTCCCGTGATGCGTGCCGTGTGACCGCACGACGGCGTCGTGCCTCGAGCCAGGCCTGCAGTTCGTCGAGCGCCGCCCGCTCGAGCGCGCCGAGATCCGCGTCGCCGCAGGCGTGCACGTGCTCGCGGATCGCCGCGCTCGCGAGGTCGCGATCGCGGACGTCACCGAGACCGCGCCCGAGTCGACGCAGCGCGCGATCGACCGGCGCGTCGTCGCCATCGTCGACCCACGACGCGACCAGTCGTAGGCGCCGGATCGCGATGCGACGGCGGCGGACGGCGGTCGCACTCGGCCCCGTCGCCTCGTCGGCCTCGGGCTCGGCGGGGATCGGGATGCGGGCCTCGTAGTGGGCGAGGTGGGCCCGTGCGGCCGCGGCCCACGATGGGCCGGACGGCGCGGGCACGGCCTCGCCGGCGGGTGTGCGCGCCGGCGTCTCGGCCGGTGGCGCCGCATCGGTCCGCGGCGGTGGCGTCGCAGGTGCAGCGCCCGCGGCGGACCCGTCGCTGCGCTGCTGCCAGGCCGACCAGCTGCGCGCGCCCAGCTCGAGGAGCGCCGAAACGGCGCGCGTGGCGAGCCCACGCGCAGGTGGCGTAAGCCCTGCCATCGTCGCGGGCGCGAGCCTACCAAGAAAGCGTTCGGGGCGCTTTGCGACGGCCCGCGAATGGGCTCAAGCGCCAGGCATTGCCGTCCGAACAAACCCGTACGACGCGAGCTCTTGCCCGGGCCCGCGCACCCTCGCCAATGTCGACGCCGCTCCGCTTGCCTTCGCCGCCCCACGCACTCGCGCGTGTCATCCAGGCCGCGTCCGACCCCACGGTTCCGCTCGGGACCCTGGCGAAGGCCGTGAGCAGCGATGCAGCGCTATCGGTGCAGCTGTTGCGCATGGTGAACTCGTCGATGTACCGCCGTGGTGCTCGCATCGCGACCATCGATCGTGCGGTCGCGGTGCTCGGCAATCGATCGCTGCGCAACCTCGCGCTGTGCGTCGCGGTGCAGAACTGCGTGCGCAGCGGGCTCGGTGCCTTCGATCTCGACGGCTTCTGGGAAGACTCGTTGCGCCGCGCGGTCGCGGCCCGACAGCTGGCCGAGGCATTCTCGCAGCTCGAGGTCGATCCCGTCGAGGCGTTCACCTTCGGCCTCTTGCAGGACCTCGGCGTCATCGCGCTCGTGCA
This sequence comes from Deltaproteobacteria bacterium, assembly GCA_016709225.1. Classification (NCBI taxonomy): domain Bacteria; kingdom Pseudomonadati; phylum Myxococcota; class Myxococcia; species Deltaproteobacteria bacterium. Next base: position 522,942 of record JADJEE010000001.1, read on the forward strand.
GACCTACAGCCAGCACGTCGGTGAGTGGGGCAAGGTTCGCGGGCGCATGGCCGACGATCGTCGCCGCGAGGAGTCGCGACTGTTCGGTGTCGCCCACGACGAGATCGCCGACGAGCTCATCGCCGCGTGGGCGCTGCCGCCCGAGCTCGCGATGCCGATGCGCTTCCACCATCGGCCCGCCCTCGCGCCGCCCGAGTACCGCGGTCGCGCGGCGCTGGCGGGACAGGCCGAGCTGCTCGCGAACGTGTTGACCTGCGACGACAAGCGCGCTGCGCTCGGGGCGGCGCGAGCAGGCATGCGGCGCGAGGTCGGCATGGACAGCGACGCCGCCGACGCGCTGGTCGGGCAGCTCTCGAGTCGGGTCGACGAGATCGGTGGCGAGCTCGGCTTCCGCGTGGGCCGACAGCCCACGATGGACGAGATCCTCTCGGCCGCGAACGCCGGCCTGGTCGAGCTCAACCTCACCTACGAAGAGGTCGTCGGCCGCCTCGAACGTGCGCTGGCCGAGACCGAGGCGCTCTCGCGACAGCTCGCGGCCCGTAACCGCGAGCTCGAGCAGCTCTCGATCACCGATGCGCTGACCGGCCTGCCCAACCGCCGGGCGCTGTCGGGCCGGCTGAGCTACGAGATCGGCCGCATCCTCAAGGGCGGCGGCCCGATCGCCTTCGTGATGGGCGACCTCGATCGCTTCAAGAGCGTCAACGACACCTACGGTCACGACTTCGGCGACCTCGTGTTGCGCACGGCGGCGCGATCGCTCGCCACCGCCGCCGGCGAGGGCGAGCTGGTCACGCGCGTGGGCGGCGAGGAGTTCGGCGTGGTGCTGCCCGGCGTCATCGGGGCCGCGGCGATCGCCCGCGCCGAGGCGCTGCGCAACGCGGTCGCATCGGCCACCTTGCAGTGCCCCGACGGGCACAGCCGGGCGTTCACGATCTCGCTCGGGGTCGCGTGGATCGCCGGGCCCCACGACGGCTCGAGTGTGGATCCCGACGCCGTGGCGGGGCAGCTCTACCGCGTCGCAGATCGTGCGCTGTACGAGGCCAAGCACCAGGGGCGCAATTGCGTTCGCGCCGCGGCCGGGGCGACGCCGTGGACGGTGGCGGTGCCGCGCGCGGCCTGACGCGCGCCCGGCCCGTGCGCGATGACACGAGCGGGGCCCTCTGACGCGCCCGCCGGTGGACGCGGTATGGTCGGCGCCGTCGTCATGCCCAGCACGCCCAGCGAGCTCCTGCGCCCCACCGATGGCTTTCTCCACCGCCACATCGACGTCACCGACGCCGATCTGCGCGCGATGCTCGACGCAGTCGGCGTCGCCGATCTCGAGGCGCTCGTCGAGCGCACCGTGCCGGCGTCGATTCGCATGAAGGGCGGCCTCGACGTCGGCCCGGCGCGGGGCGAGCAAGAGACGCTCGCGATGCTCGCCACGCGTGCGCGCAAGAACCAGGTCGTGCGGTCCTTCCTCGGGCTCGGCTACCACGGCGTGCTGGTGCCCGGCGTCATCGAGCGCAACATCTTGCAAAACCCCGGTTGGTACACCGCGTACACGCCGTACCAGGCCGAGATCGCGCAGGGCCGCCTCGAGGCCCTGCTGAACTTCCAGACCGTGGTCGCCGATCTCACCGGGCTGCCGCTCGCGAACGCGTCGCTGCTCGACGAGGCCACGGCTGCCGCCGAGGCGATGGCGATGGCGCATCGACTCGTGCCGGGCGATCGCACCGTGTTCTTCGTGGCCGAGCGCGTGCACCCGCAGACGCTCGCGGTGGTGCGCGCACGCGCCGAGGCCATCGGCCTGCGCGTCGAGGTCGGCGATCCGGCCACCGCCGACCTCGCCGCGCTGGCGCCGTTCGGCGCCCTGCTGCAGTACCCCGACACCGACGGCGTCGCGTCGCCGCTCGCCGACGTTGTGACGCGGATCCACGACGCCGGCGCGCTCGCAGTGGTCGCGACCGACCTGCTCGCGCTCACGCTGCTGCAGCCGCCCGGCGAGGTCGGGGTCGACATTGCGGTCGGCTCGGCGCAGCGCTTCGGCGTGCCGATGGGTTTCGGGGGTCCACACGCGGCCTTCATGGCCACCAAGGACGAGCACAAGCGGCAGATCCCTGGTCGCGTGATCGGCGTGTCGAAAGACGCGGCGGGCCACATGGCGCTGCGCATGTCGATGCAGACCCGCGAGCAGCACATCCGCCGCGAGAAGGCGACGAGCAACATCTGCACCGCACAGGTGCTGCTGGCGATCATGGCCAGCATGTACGCGGGTCTATCATGGGCCCGACGGCCTCACGAAGATCGCCACGCGCGTCCACGGTGCCACCAAGCTGCTCGCCGGCGCGCTGGCGAAGCTGGGCCACCGCGTGCCGCCGGGCGCGTTCTTCGACACCATCGTGGTCGGCACCCGCGACCCCGGCGGCGCCGATGCGGTGGTCGCCGCGGCACTCGATCGCGGCATCAACGTGCGCAAGGTCGACGGCGATCGCGTCGCGGTCGCGCTCGACGAGACCGTGACCGAGGCCGACCTGCGGGCGCTCGTGCAGGCCTTCGGCGGCGTCGCCGAGCACGACTTCGCGGGCCAGGCCGACGCGCTGGCGGCCGATCGCCTGGGTGCGCTCGCCCGCAGCTCCGCGTTCCTGACCCACCCGGTGTTCCACCGCCACCGCGGCGAGCACGAGATGCTGCGCTACATCCGGCGCCTCGAGGCCAAGGACCTCTCGCTGACGACGTCGATGATCCCGCTGGGCTCCTGCACGATGAAGCTCAACGCGACCTCGGAGATGGTGCCGGTCTCGTGGCCCGAGTTCGCGCACCTGCACCCCTTCGTGCCGGCCTCGCAGAGCCATGGCTATCGCGAGATGATCGGTGAGCTCGAGTGCTGGCTGGCCAACATCACCGGTTTCGACGCGGTCTCGATGCAGCCCAACGCCGGTAGCCAGGGCGAGTACACCGGCCTGTTGGTGATTCGCGCCTACCACCAGTCGCGTGGGCAGGGCCACCGCGACGTGTGTCTCATCCCGGTCTCGGCCCACGGCACCAATCCCGCCAGCGCCATCATGGCCGGCATGCGCGTGGTGGTGGTGGCGTGCGACGCCCACGGCAACATCGACGTCGCCGACCTGCGCAAGAAGGCCGCCGCGCACGCCAACGAGCTGGCGGCGCTGATGGTCACGTACCCCTCGACCCACGGCGTGTTCGAGGGCTCGATCCGCGAGCTCATCGACGTGGTCCACGAGCACGGCGGCCAGGTCTACCTCGACGGCGCCAACATGAACGCGCAGGTCGGGCTGTGCCGCCCCGGCGATTACGGGGCCGACGTCTGTCACCTCAACCTGCACAAGACCTTCTGCATCCCGCACGGCGGTGGCGGCCCCGGCATGGGCCCGATCGGCGTCAAGTCCCAGCTGGCACCGTTCCTCCCCGGGCATCCGCTGGCGGCGCTCGGCGGCGCGCAGGCGATCGGGCCGGTCGCGGCAGCGCCGTGGGGCTCCGCGAGCATCTTGCCGATCCCGTGGATGTACATCGCGATGATGGGCAGCGACGGCCTGCGTCGCGCGACCCAGCTGGCGATCTTGAACGCCAACTACATGGCCAAGCGGCTGTCGTCCGAGTTCGAGATCCTCTACCGCGGCGAGCACGGCATGGTCGCGCACGAGTTCATCCTCGACCTACGGCCGTTCAAGGCCAGCTGCGGCATCGAGGCCGAGGACGTCGCCAAGCGCCTGATGGACTACGGCTTCCACGCGCCCACGATGTCGTTCCCGGTTGCGGGCACGCTGATGATCGAGCCCACCGAGAGCGAGAGCAAGGGCGAGCTCGATCGCCTGTGCGACGCGCTCATCTCGATCCGCCGCGAGATCGCCCGCATCGAGCGCGGCGAGTGGCCCAAGGACGACAACCCGCTCAAGCACGCACCGCACACCGCGGCGGCCGTGACCGCCGACGCGTGGAGTCACCCGTACACCCGCGAGCAGGCGGCGTGGCCGGCCGCGTGGCTGCGCACGCACAAGTACTGGCCGCCGGTTGCCCGCGTCGACAACGCGTGGGGCGATCGCAACCTCGTGTGCAGCTGTCCGCCGCTCGAGGCTTACGACGCGCCGACCACCTACGGTGAGTCGGGGGCCTACGCCGGCTACGGTGCCTCGGGGGGCTACGGGGCCTACGGCGGCGGGCGCCTCGGCGGCCGCTGACGATGCACCGACGTCACCGCTCGACCAGGCCTTCGGCAGGCGCTTCGGACCGTGTGGCCCGGGCGGTGGCGTTCCCATCGTTCGAATCGAGGCGCGCCGTCGCGACCCTGTCAGCGAACGAAGGGCTGCGCGCCAGATCGGCGCGCAACACCGCGGGCACGGCGGCGGGCTTGCACGGCGAGTCGGATCACGCCCCCGGTCGCGACGAACAACGCGGTCGTGAGCACGGCGATGCCGGCCGTTCGAAGCCGACGCCCGCGATCGATCTCGTCGACGTAGGCGTCCTCCGTCGTTCGCCCGGGCGCGTTGTCGATGCTCCACGCGCCTGCGATCCACAGACCGGCACCGACCCCCGCGACAGCGCCGCCCGATGCTGTGAGCGCGATGCCCAACGCGTCGACACGGCGGGGCCGCGGATGCGGTCGGTCCGGCGCTGGCTCGGCGGTCGGTCGTGCGGTCGGTCGTGCGGTCGGGACTGGTTCCGGTGGACGTGGCGGAGCTGATGGCTCCACCTTTCGCGTCGCCGCGAGCGTCTCCTCGCAGAGTCGGATGTTGCGCTCGGTATCGGCCCGTCCGGTCGTGCTGGGGTCGGCTGCCAGGTAGCGTCGGTACAGCTCGAGGGCCTGGTCGCACCGCCCACGCAGGCGCTCGGCCTGCGCCCTGGCGTAGAGATAGTCGGGATCGGGGTCCTCGGCGTAGGCCTCGATGAGCGCGTCGATCGCCGCATCCCACTCGCCGGCGTCGAAGTGACGAGCTGCGCGCTGGGCCGCACTCTGCCGCGTGGGTGAAGACGGCGCCGGCTCGGTGGTCGCCAGCAGCAGCGTCAAGGCAGTGACCATGCCGTGCACGCAGGCTCACCGAGGCATCATGGAATCCGGGGACGTTCCCGGGGGTGGCTTCTGCGGGGGCGCGTCCGTGGCGACCGACGCGGGCTGAACGACCCGGCGCTTTCCCGTCTGCCACCGCTCACGACGCGGCGGTGCGACGCGTTGTTCGTTCGCGGTCGTGGCGGGCGGACTCGGTGCGGATGATGGCAGTACCACCGGCGCGACAATCGGCAACGCCGGGCCGGGAACGACCGCGCCGGTGGTGCCACGATCACCGGTCTCGAGCGCGCGAGAGACATCGGGCACGTCGGATGCGGTCGTCACGCTCGCCTGGCGTGGCAACGCGAGCGCGGTCGCCATTGCGCCCAACCCCATCGCACCTGCGACTGCGAACACCAGCTGTCGCCGTGCGCCACGACGCGGCGTCGCCCTCGGCTCGGACTCCACGATGGTGACGTCGTCGCGCGGCTCGGGCCGCGTCACCGGTTCGACGGAGGGCAGTGGCACATCACCGAACACGAGGTGCATGTGGTTTGCGACCGCGTCGTTCGAGCAACGTGCGCCGAGTGACTCGATCGCGGCTTCGATGGCCTCGGCCATCGCCAGCGCGCTGGGGAAGCGCGCCTCGGGATCGCGCTGCAGGGCGCGCAAGAGCACCGCTTCGAGCAATGGCGGGAACTCGGGGTCGAACGAGGTGGGACGCGGCACGTCGCACGAAATGATGCGATTGAGGATCGCCGCCTCGTTGGGCCCGCGGAACAGCCGTCGCGACGTGAGTGCCTCGAACGCGGTGATCCCGATGGCGAAGATGTCGCTGCGATGATCGATGTCGACGCCGAGGCACTGCTCCGGCGACATGTAGCCGAGCTTGCCCTTGAGCACGCCGGAGCCTGTGACCGCGGCCTGGGTGGCGGCCTTTGCCACGCCGAAGTCGACGAGCTTGACCACGCCGTCGTAGCGAACCATGACGTTCGATGGTGAGACGTCGCGGTGAACGACGTGGAGCGGAACGCCTGCTTCGTCGCGGGCGTTGTGCACGTGGTGCAACCCCAGGCAGGCGTCGCGAATGATCGTCAGCGCGACCGTGACGGGCAATCGGCTGGGTTGGCTACCGGCGCGTAGCAATGTGCGCAGGTCGCGGCCATGCACGTACTCCATGACGAGGAACGGCGCGGCGCGCTCGCGGCCGTAGTCGATGACGCCGACGACGTTGGGGTGGTGCAGCCGGGCTGCGACCCGAGCCTCGTCGAGAAACATCGCGACGAAGTCGTGTTCGTGGCGGAGGTTGGCGGCGATGAGCTTGATCGCGACGAGCTTGCTGAAGCCATCGGGGCCTTCGACCCGCGCGGTGTAGACCTCGGCCATGCCGCCCTGCGCGAGCAGATCGATCAAGGTGTATCGACCCAGTCGGCGAGCGATCCCGAGGCCGGATGCGTGCGAACTCGGCAAGCTGACAGCAGGCTACGCTGCGTCGGGCCCGTGGTTCAAGCCTCCGCGGGTGCGCGTCCTCGCTGCAGAGCCGTCGTGCACGGACCTCGGGCACGCCGGCGGCGACCGAGCAGGAGCAACGATGCCAGTGACGCGCCCGCGAGTGGGGACGGCGAATGTGAGCGACAGCCACATCCGCTCGTCCGCGAATCGTCCTGGGGCGTCTGCGAGCTGGTGGTGTCCGCCGACGTCGCCGCACCGCTTCCATCGGTCGCCGCGCCCGTGCTCGTGCCGGGGAACGGGCCGTGGTGAGCCTCGACCTCGACGGTGAACGCGCCGAGGCTCGCCGAAATCGAGCCGCCGACCGACGCACTGTCGACGACCGCCGTGCCGTCGTAGCGGAGCTGGCCCGGCACATCGGGCGCCACGGGGGTGCGCAGCACCAACTCGAGTCGCTCGTCGTCGAGCGCGCGACACTCGACGAACTCGGCCGCGGCGCCATCGAAGGTGGCCGAGAACCCGACGCAAGCCTCGAAGCCGCGCAACGGCGGCGCAACGCGGTTCTCGATCGTGAGCTCGATCGTGTCGGGACGATCGTCGAGCAACGTGGCGGCGAGTGCCAGCGGGGCCTCGAGTGCTCCGGCATCTGGCGCGTCGCCGTGGTATGCGGCAGCACTCACCGCGCCGCGATCGATCGCGACGGTCCCCGGACGTGGTGTGAGCCCAAAGTTCTGTGCATCTGCGAGCAGACCGGGGTCGCCCACCGCAGCCGCCCCGTCGCAGCCACACGCGTCTTGCCAGCCCAGCAGATCGAGCGCGCCGCCGCCGCCCCAGCTGCCGATTCGCGTCGGCGTTTCGGGCCAGTACACGTTGTGGTCGGCGGTCGGCGGCGCGGCGAACTCGATGGGGGCGAAATGAACGGCATGGTCGCTCGCGCCCACCACGAGGTTGGCCGAGAACATCGAGCCAGAGGCCCAGGCCGCGTCGATGCCCACGCGTCCACCCACGACCGTGTTGTGGCTCCACAGGTTGCCGACGCCACCATGGAAGAGGATGTCGTTCTCACACAGCCCGCAGTCACCGGCATCGACCACGATGTTGCCGTCGACACTCCAGCCCGAGGCCCCCTGGATCAGCTGGATCGCCGCGCCGTAGACCGACGCGTCGGCGGCGGGGGCGATCCGCGAGATGAAGTTGTGATGGATGTGACCGGCGTTCGACGCCGTGCGCGTGGCGAACACGGCCACGGATCGGGCCTGGGGAGCTCCGCACGCGTCGGACCCGAAGTCGTGGAACTGGTTGCCCGCGATCTCGACGCCCGCCGACGAACCCAGGACGCTCACGCCGATGCGCGATCCGACCGTGAACTCCTGCCAGTCGGCGGGCTGGCAACTCGACTGGTCGACGTCGAGACAATCACCGCACTGCCAGCAGTCGCTCAGCCCGCAGTGCAGGCATGTCGCGAGCGTCGAGACCGTGCACTGCACGTCGGAGACGTCGTTGTCGAGCACGCGCGCCGAATCGACGGCATCGATCCTCACTGCGTGACCGCAGGCGCGTTCGATCCGGTTGCCGCGGACTTCGGGCGCGATCAGCTCGCCAGCGGCACCATCGAGCTCGATCGCAGGGCCGGGCCAGTCGATGAACGTGTTGTCGGCGATGACGATCCCCGTGATCGACGAGCCGGTGGACCGCACGTTGATCGCGGCTGCGGTCGGCTCGGCCGGGCAACCGTCGCCGACGAACACGAGCCCGCGGATCGTCCAGTATGAGATGTCGTCGAGCGTGATCGTGCCCGTGAGTCGCGGGCTGTGCCCGGGAGCGGCCTCGATGACGATCGGCGCCGCCGCGGTGCCGTTCGACATGGCGATCCCCGGTCGGCTCTCGCCATCGTAGGCCACAGCCGCATCGCGCAGCAGGATCCGCTCTCCCGGCGCGATCGGTGACTCGAAGGCGCAATAGAGATTGTCGTAAGGATCCTCTTCGGTACCGGTGCCGTTGCACTGGCCGGGCCCGACCACGTCGCCGTCGATCCAGATGTCGGCGCGAGCGAGTCCGGGCGTCGTGGCCACGACCACGCCCAATGCCCGAGCGGCGCGCTGGCATGCGAGGACGAGTGCGGCGCGGCATGGTGCGGTGTTCGTCATGGCGGGGCGCCTCGCACACGCTCGAACAGCGACACCGTCCAGCTCTCGACGTCGGCGAGCAGCTTGGTCCGCGTGGCCGGGTCGGACTCGAGCGACTCGACCTGCTCGCGCAGCCGCGCCCGCGCGCGGGTCAGGCGGGTGGTCACGGCCGACACGCTGATCTCGAGCGCCCCCGCGACCTCGGATGTCGAGAGCTCTTCGCCGTAGAACAGCTGCAGTGCGACGAGGGCGTCCGGTGGCAGGGTTTCGAGCGCGCGTAGCAGCAGGCGATGCTCACGCCGCATCCGTACGATCCGACTGGGGGACAGATCGGTCTGCGGTGCGTCGAACGGGAGCGTGGCCAGGACTTGGACGCGCTGTGATCGACGCAGGTGATCGAGGAGTTTGTGCCGCGCGATGCCGAATAGGTAGGCACGAAAGCTGGTCGCTTTGGCGGCGGCTGCCGCGTTCTCGACGCACGCCAACAACACCTGCTGGGTGAGGTCGTCGGCCGCCTCCGTGGCCTTGAGCGCCATGAAGCGGTGCACGGCGGTGTAGTGACGGCGCATCAGCACGTCGCCGGCTCTGCGGTCCGCAGCGGCCCAGGCCCGGAGCAAGTCGAGATCGCTCGCCGCGGCAAGGTCCATGCAGCGACGAGTATACCCCCGGCGCGGCAGGGGTATGGCGGCGCGGGCGGCTCTCGTGTAGCGTCACTCGAGCGTGCGCGGACGGGTGTACGCGGTGCTCGGAACGACGCTGGGTCTCGTCGACTGCGAGGCGCCTCCGTTCACCTGCGAGCGCGACAGTGCCTGCCGGCTGGGCGGCTTGCTCGGGCGCTGCGAAGCCGAGGGCCATTGCAGCTATCCCGACCAGAGCTGCCCCTCGGGCGCGCGTTTCAGCGACAACGCCAGCGCGGCGCTGGCCGGGCGTTGCGTGGAGCAGATGCTCGACGGCTCGAGCGGTGGCTCGTCGACCGGCTGCGGCGATGGCGATGTCTCCGACGACGAGGAATGCGACGACGGCAATCGCGAGGACGCCGATGGCTGCAACTCCGACTGCACGGTCTCGGGCTCGACGCGATGGGCGAACGCGGACGGCGAAGGTGAGTGGGTCGCGCTCGCGCTCGCCGGCGGCACCGTGTACGCCGTCGGAAACTCCGGCAACGCGGCGCAGGGCGAGGCCATCGTGGCCGCGTTGCAGCTCGACAGCGGCGCGACAGCGTGGCCGGTGCGGAGCACGGCGAGCGCCCACGGCGAGCGACGGGCTGAGGGCGTGATGCGCTCGGGTGCTGGCGTCTGGGTGGTCGGGCGCGAGGACGGTCCGATCGATGCCCGCGGCTGGGCCGAGTTGCACGATGACAGCGGCGTGCGCGAGTCGCTGGTCTTCGACGAGCCGGGCGACGACGGCTTCGTGGCCGCGCTGGGCGAGCCGATCGTGGTCGCTGCTCGCATCGACGACGGTGCGTTGCTTCGACCGCTCGCCGCTGCGACGTGGGAAGCGCGGCGTGCCGGCGTCGACCTGCGCGCCGCGGCGGGGCGCGAGGACGGTGGTATTGCAGCGTTGCTGCGTGGGTCCGACGGCGTCCGGCTCGAGTGGTTCGGCCCCGGCGGCCTTCCGCTGGCGACATGGCGCGTGGGCGACGACGACGAACGTGTCGCGTTGGCCCGCGACGGCGCTGGCCTACTGGCGAGCCCGACTCAGCTGGCGCGCTGGGTCGATGGCCAGCGCGCGTGGTGGGTGACGCTCGACGACCAGAACATCACCGCGCTCGCGGTCCATCGCGACGGCTCGGTGGCGGTGGCGGGGCGAGCGGGCGACGCTCCCTGGGTCGCCCGTGTCCGTGTCGATGGCGCCTTTGCATGGACGCGGGTGCTCGCCGATGCGCCGAGTGCAGCATTGGCCGCGATCGTCGCGATCGACGACGGGGGGAGCATCGTGGGCGGCGCAGACGCGGCGAGCGGCACGACGTGGATCGCTCGACTTCGTCCGTAGCATCCCGTGGCGCGCGATCGACGTCGCGGTGACAAACCCGTCCGACGAACGACTTCCATTCCACCGAGCGGATTCCCCGTCGGCGTGGCGACCGAAGTGGCTGCCGTGGCCGTCGGCGTCGCGCAAGAATGGAAGTCGAGACATGCACCACCTCCAACGCACCGCGGCTTTCGTGCTCGCGACCGCATGCAACGCGGACACGACTTCGGTCCCGAGCGGGCCCTCCGAGACCAGCGCGACGTCCACCGCGAGCGTCGGCGACGGTTCCACCGACACCTCGGTGAGCGGGTCTAGCCCAACCGCCGACGACGGAGCGGTCGCGAGCACCGGCGCTTCGACCGGTGGTGACGGCCTGCCGAAGTACGATCTGGGCTTCGCCTCGGACCTTCCGTCGGGGCCGGAGTATACCTCGTGCGAGAGTCTGCGCCGCGCGGGACCGACCAGCCTCGGCTGCGAGTTCTGGGCGGTCGATCTCGACTTCGCAGGCAACGAAGAACCCGGCCTGGGCATCGGACTGGGCAACCCCGGTTTGGCCGACGTCGAGGTCGTCATCGAGGACATGCGCGGGCCTGGGGACACCCTGCGTGTGGTGGGTGAGTTCGTCGTCGGCGCTGGAAACAGCGAGATGGTCACGGTCAACGGCGCGACCGGGATCCTGGCCGGACAGGAGCACGCCAGCTTCGCCGGCCTCGCGCCGCGGGCGGCGTTTCGCGTCACGTCGGACAAGCCCATCACCGCCATGCAGATCAACCCGGTCGGAGGTGCGGCGGGCGTGGTACCGGAGGCGAGCCTGCTGTTGCCGACCACGGCCCTGGTGGGAACCCATCTGGCGCTCGGCCACGAGTCCGGCGCATCCGATTATGTGAAGGTGGTCGCGACCCAGGACGGTACGACGGTGTCCACGATCGCCGGCGATGTGATGCTCGACGCCTTCGACGTGTACGGTTTCCCGGATCCTGCAGTGGGCGGGTGGGAAGCGACCGGATTCTACGTCACGGCCGACGCTCCCATTGCGATGTTCTCCGGCAACACCTGCGCGACCATCGGTGGTCATGGATGGTGCGATCACATCGAAGAGCAGGTGTTGCCGCTGTCGGCCTGGGGCACCCACTACGTCGGTGCGATGCACCCTCAGCGCACGCCACCGGGTGACGGCCACGAATCGGTGGTGTGGCGAGTGGTCGCCGCCACGGGCGACACGTCCGTAACGATCTCACCGGACGTCGTGGGTGGCCCCATCCACATCGGCGACGCCGGTGGATACGTCGAGTTCACCGCCACCGAGCACTTCGTGGCGACGTCGGACGATGACCACCCGTTCATGCTCGTCCAGTACATGACCGGGGGCGAGGCACTGCTGCCCGACTGCACCAGCGGTATCCCCTCCGGCGACCCGTGGATGTTGCAGATGGTCCCGACCGCCCAGTGGCTGGAGACCCTGCCGTTCTCGACCGACACGTCGCACGTGCGCGACTTCGTCTCGGTCGTACGCCCGAGCGGCACGACGGTCACACTGGCCTGCTTCGGCGTGATTCCGGACGCGCGCTTCGAAGCCATCGGCGACAGCGGCTACGAGATCGCGGCGATCGACCTCGACCTCGACGGCAGTGGCGGTGAAGGCGAATGCGCGGACGGGCAGCAGTTGCTCACCGCGGACGCGGCCGTCGGCGTCTACGTCGGTGGGATCGACTGCGCCGCGAGCTATGCGTATCCGGGCGGCTTGAGTGTGGCCGGCCTGTGGGAGCCGCCCAACCGACCGCCCGGCTAGCGATGGTCGGTCGGCTGTGGCGTGCCGCGGCCGCGCGGCGCCACGCCGACCCGGCTACTCCTGCAGCTCGACCAGCAGGGTGGTGATGTTGTCCTTGCCACCCTTGGCGTTGGCGAAGCGGATCGACTCAAGCACGGCGTCCTCGACCTCGAGATCGAGGAAGTAGCGCATCTCGTCCATCGACTCGACGTAGCCGTGGAAGCCATCGGAGCACAGCACGAAGCGGTCGCCGCCGAACAGCGGCACCGGCATGGTGTCGACCTCGACGTAGTCCTTGTGCCCGACCGCGCGCGTGATGACGTTGCGCGCGCGGGACTTCGCAGCTTGATCCGGCGTGATGAGGCCGTGCTTGAGCTGATAGTTGATGAGCGTGTGATCCTCGGTGATCTGCTCGACCTGGCCCTGGCGCACCAGGTAGACCCGTGAGTCACCGACCTGGCCGACCACGCCGATGCGGCCGCACACCAGCAGCACCGAGGCGGTGGTGCTCATGCCGCGCTGCTCGGGGTCGAGCTGGCCCATGGTGTGGACCATGTAGCAGGCGTTCTGGATCGCGCCGCGCACGATCTGGCACAGCTGACCGGCGCGCGCGGTCGGGTCGCCGGCGGCGGCCTCGCGGATGGTGGCCTCGTGGCGCTTGACCCACTCCCACACCAGCTCGACGGTCTCTTGGCTCGCGACCTCGCCCTTGGCGCGACCGCCGACGCCGTCGGCGACGACGAAGAGTCCGAGGTCGGGATCGGCGAGGTGGGCGTCCTCGTTGTGGTCGCGGGACAAGCCAGTGTCCGTGTGACCGAAGTAGCGAATTTCCATGGTGGGGTCGGTCGACGAGCCTACCATGGTGTACCGATTTTGCCCCGCACTGTGCGGCGCACGAGGGCAGGGGGTCGTGGCCGTGCCGTCACCAGCCTGCGCGCCTGCGCAGGAACGGGGGGTGTGACGGCTCGGGGTGGCGAGCGAGCCCTGGCGCCGCTTCAGGGCCGTGGTTGGGGCGCGCACAACGACAGCTGCTGCAGCCGCTGCGCAAACGCGTCGTGCAAGGGCGCGAGTACCCGCGGCTCGGGCTGCCGCTCGAGCCATAGCTGCAGCGCCGCGGCGTGGAGCCGCAGCGCCCCCTCGCCGCCGCCGTAGCGCGCGTCGCCGACGATCGGCATGCCCAGCGCGGCCAGGTGTACGCGGGCCTGGTGGCGATGACCGTGGCGCAGGTGCACGGCGACGAGGCAGTGGTGCTCGCCGCGGGTGAGCACGGTGATCTGCGAGTGCGCGGGCTGACCGTCGGGGCGCACGGCGACGTGACGACGCGTCGCGCCGTGGCCGAGCGGCAGGTCGACGTGGATCGAGGCCAGCGCCGACGGCATCGGCGGCTGGGTGCACGCGCGCAGCGGCACCGCGAGCTCGGCCAGCGCCGCGGGCACGGGCGCCGCCGTGACGCCGGCACGCACCGGCGGCCACGGCCGCGCGTCGTCGAGGTGACACAGCGCGAGGTAGAGCTTGAGCGTCGACGCGTGGGCGATCGCGGCGCGCCCGGCCACCCACGCCGCCGGCGAGCGGGCGAACGCGACGACGCCGGTGGTCTCGCGATCGAGGCGGTGGATCGCACCGCCGTCGCGGGCGGGCCCGCTGGCGCTGGCGCACTCGGGATGCCGGGCAGCGACCGCATCGGCGAGGCTCGGGGGATCGTCGGGGCGCAGCCGCAGGGTGTGCACACCCGCAGGCTTGTCGACGTAGACGAAGCGATCGGTGACGTGCAACGCCGCAATCTCGGGTGGTGCGGCGGCGGTGTCCACCGCGAGCACCAAGCGATCCCCGTGGGCGACCCGCTGCGACGGTCGCACGATCGCACCATCGCGTCGCACCGCGCCCGCGAGTGCGAGGCTGCGTGCGACCCGGCGCGACACGCCCGGCGCGCGTCGACCGAGCACGACGTCGACGCGCTCGCCGATGTCCTCGGGCGCCTCGACGACGATCTCCACGGTCGTCGGCATCGCGATCACCGGGGCAGCCGCAAGCACCTGCAGGTGGCGCCGGCCGGCAACGTCGCGACGCCCGCCGGCACGCGCACCAGCAGCTGCGCGCGGGCGATCGAGCGCAGATTGCCCGAGCGCTGGTCGGGCAGCGGCACCACCCGCTCGCCGTCGAAGCCTGCGCGCACGAAGTGCTCGCGGCGTGGCTCACCCTCGACCGCGGCACCGAGCACGGCGGTGAAGGCGGGCGGCCGTGGATCGCCGCGCACGCCCGCGAGCACGCGGAGCACCGGTGCGGCGAACAGCGCGAACGCAACCAGGGAGCTGGCGGGGTTGCCGGGCAGCGCGATGCAGGTCACCGCACCCACGCGGACCGCCCCGGTGGGCTTGCCAGGACGCATCGCGACACCCCACAGCAACTCGTCGCCGTCGGCGCGGCGCAGCGCGTCGCGCACGAGATCGTGATCGCCGACGGAGGCGCCGCCGCTGGTCAACACGACGTCGGCGCGCGCCAACGCCGATGCGAGCGCGCGATCGAGGGCCCCACGATCGTCGGGCACCTCGACCGACTCGACCACCTCGCCACCGACGGCGCGGACCAGCGAAGCCAACATCGTGCCGTTGGTGCTCGGCACGAAGCCGGGCGCCGGCGGCTGCCCCACCGCGACCAGCTCGTCGCCGTTCGAGAGGATCGCGACCCGTGGCCGCCGGTGGACCTCGAGCGTGGCGTGGCCACCGGCGCCGAGCAGCGCGAGCTCGGCGGCCGCGAGCTCGGTGCCGGCCGGCAGCAGCGGCGCGTCGCGCTCGAAGTCGGCGCCGGCGGGGCGCACGAAGCGGCCGGCGCGTGCGTGCGTGCGTGCGTCGTCGAGCAGCTCGATGCGTCCGTCGTCGCGGCGTCGCACGTCTTCCTGCGCGACCACCAGCTCCGCGCCGTTGGGTACCACCGCGCCGGTCGCGATGCGCACGGCAGTGCCCGCGATCCACGGCGCGGTGAAGGGGTGTCCGGCACTGCTGGTGCCGGCGATCGCGATGGGCCCGTCGCCGCGCACCGTCGCGAGCTCGAGCGCGTAGCCGTCCATCACGCTGGTCGGCGCCACCGGCAGCTGCCACCTTGCGGCGTGATCGCAGGCGAGCACGCGCCGGTCGGCCGCGACCAGCGGCACCGCTTCGCTCGCCAGCGACGTCAGCGACGCCAGCAGCCGCGCCTGCGCGGCGTCGACGTCGATCATCACTTGGCCCCGTCGCGCTGGCCCGGGATCCGGCTGGTGCCCGCGGTCGAAGCGTCGTGGCGTCGTGTGCGACGGCTGCGACCGCTGCGGCCGCGGGGCTTGTCGCCGGCTGGGGTGCCGCGGCCGCTCTCGGCGGCGGTCGTCCGCGGCGCGGGCTCGGCGACCGCGGGCAGCTCGGCCGCGGCGTCGCGATCCGGGCTCGCCGCGGTGGCGTCGGGCGCGGCAGCCTCGCGCGCCGGCGCATCGTCGCCGGCGGGGTCGAAGCTCGCGGTCGGCCCACGCGGTGCCGGGGCATCGAGCGTGCCGCGCTTGGCGTTCGCGTCGACGTAGACGATCACCAGCTCGCCGAGCTCGGGCTTGTGCTCGCGGGCGTAGCCGTTGATGCGCGAGAGGTCGCCGGTCGTCAGCCCGAAGCGCTTGCCGATGCGCTCGAGCGTGTCGCCCTTGCTCGCCTTGACGGCGCGCCGTAGCTTGCCGCGCCGCGCGAGCTCGGCCTCGAGGTGGGCCCGCGAGCCGCGGGCGACGTGCTCGACCTGATCGAGCTCGAGGAATGCCGACGGCGGCTCACTGCCCTTCCAGCTGCGCGGCACCACCAGCTGCAGCAGCTGGCCCGGCTGTAGCCGCGCCGATGGGTCGAGATCGTTCCACTGCACCACGCGCTCCCACGTGGTCCCGAACGCGCGCGCGATCGCAGCCGGCGTCGAGGCGCGCGTGACTTCGAAGAACACCAGCCGTTCGTCGTCGCGGTGCGGGCAGGGGGGTACCGCCGCCAGCGGACGCGGGCCCTCGGGCGCCGCGGTCGGCGTGCCGTCGCCCGGCACCACCAGCGTGACACCGCCGGTCACCTCGGCGGCGTCCTCGATGCCGTTGCGCTTGCGCAGCTCCTTCTCACCGATGCCACCGCGGCGTGCCAGCGCCTCGAGCCGCTCGCCTTCGCGTGCGACGATCGTGCCCTCGCCCTCGTGGGCGCGGAGGATCTCCGCGCGCGCGGCCGCGAAGGCCTGCGCGCGATCGCGGGGGATGCGAACCATCGTGCGGCCGCGACCCGGCGGCGTGCGACCGCGGATCAGGCGTGCGTTCCACTCCTGCAGCAGATCGAGATCCACCTCGAGCGTGCGCGCGAGCGTGGCCAGCGTGACCGAGTGCTGCAGCTCGACCTCGACCCAGTCGGCCGCCGGCATCGGCTCGAGCGCGCGGGCGCCGAAGCCGAAGTGGTCGCGGTTGCGGGCCACCAACGCCGCCGCGACGATCTTCGGCACGTAGTTCACGGTCGCGTGGGGGAGGCCGCTCTCGATCTCCGCGAGCGCCCAGAAGTTGTTGGTGTTGTGGCGCTCGATCGCGGTCATCACGAGGCCGTAGCCGGCGTTGTAGGCGGCCAGCGCGAGCTCCCACGAGCCGAAGCGCACCCGCAGATCGGCGAGGTACTCGGCGGCGGCATGGGATGCGCGCTCGATGTCATGGCGCTCGTCGATCCAGAAGGTCTTGGTCAGGCCATAGACCCCGCCGGTGCCCTCCATGAACTGCCAGGGTCCCGCGGCCCCGACCGCACTGCGGACGCGGGGGTTGAAGCCGCTCTCGGCCATCACCACCCACACGAGATCCTCGGGCACCTCGTGCTCGCGGAGGATCTTGCGGATGCGGTCCTCGTAGCGGCCGGCGCGGCGCAGCCACGCGCGCATCAGCGCGCGGCCGCGTTCGTCCTTGGTGAAGTACTCGAGGTAGTCCAGCAGCCCGCGGTTCCATCGCAGCGGCAGGTCCGGCTTGCGCAGCGACGTCATCCACGGCTCGGGGGCGATGGCGACGATGGTCTGGACCAACACGCTGCGGCTGGCCTCGAAGGCGGCCAGCGCCGCTCGATCCTCGCCGTCGGGCTCGTACGCCGGGGGTGACCACCCGCCGTGGATCGACCCACGCGCCGGACGATCGCCGCGCACGCGCATGCGAGCCGTGGCCGACGCAGTGCGCTCCACCTTCGCTGCGTCCGTCGCTTCGTCCGATCGCCCGGCGGGCGCGGACGCGGGGGCCGCAGCCCTCGGCGCGGCGCTTGCCGAGGCCGTGCCGGTCGGGAGCGTGGTGTGCAGTACCAGCGCGCTCGCCAGCGCGCCCACCCATGTGGCGAGGGCCGAACGTGTCAGCGGCCGCGGCCGCAACGACGGCGCGCAGGCGGGGCCATCGACGGCGTGCGCCAGGGTTCGTTGCGCAACTTGCGGCCGCGCGCTCACGCGAGCACGCTAGCATTGGTTGGCAAAGCCGACTACCTTTCCGCCATGCACACCCTGCTCGGATTCGGCGTCGGCCTCCCCGAGGTGGTCATCATCCTCGTCGTGGTGCTGCTCATCTTCGGCCCCGCCAAGCTCCCCGCGCTGGGCGAGGGCATCGGCAAGATGCTCAAGGGCTTCAAGAAAGAGATGAAGTCGATCGAGGACGAGAAGGTCGCGTCGGCGGAGAAGGTCATCGAGCGCGGCGACGATCGCGACGCGATCGAAGTGACCCCCAAGGGCGCGAGCGAGACCAAGTAGGTCGCCGATCACATCCGCGGCGCGAGGCGCCGCAGGATCGCATCGCGCAGTGGGCCTGCGAGGTGGGCGTCGCCGGCGATGTCGCGCAGCTCGGTGGTGTCGAGCAGGCCGACCAGGCGCAGCGCCATCGGTAGCGGCATTCGAGGGTTGCGGACCAGGGCCCGTCGCACGCGGGGGCTGGTGCTCCAGCGGGTCGATCGCAGCACCATCGTCAACACGCCGCCCGAGGCCCGTCGTGCGGTGGCGATGCGCACCACGTCGTCCTCGGTCACGTGGGGGTTGGCGAGCAGCAGCGAGACCACGTCCGCGTGGGGATCGACCAGCAGCTGCGTCAGCACATCGCGGGACCACGAGCGGGCCAGCGACTTGCGCTCGCCGAGTGTGAGTGGTCGCCCGCCCGGCACCAGCGGGCGCGGGGCCGCGGCCCGCTTGTCGTTGCCGTGGGCGCACTCGCCGAGCAGGTCCTTGCACGCGGCGAGGCCGTTCGCGTCCGCGGCGGCGTGGATGGCCCTGCGGGTGTCGTCGTCGATGCGTTCGCCCTCGAGCAGATCGACCGCGGCCAGCAGTCCGATGGAGAACGGGGGCCCGCCCGCTCGCCCCGCGGTCGCGAAGGCGTCGAGCAACCACGCGGCGTCACCCGGCGCGGCGTGCTCGAGCAGCTCCGCCAGTCGCACCGCCCGCATCGCGCGGCCCGGGAGCGCCGCGAGTCGGGTCGCGACGGCGCGGGGCTGCAGGCGCGCGGCGGGCTCGATCGACGACGCGACGTCATGCGCGACGTCCGTCGTCCCGTCGTCGTCCGACTGCACGCCTCCATCGTGGCCCAATTCGTGGGCCGTTGGCGACACGCCGCGCGAGCGCGGCGCGCGGCCGCGCCGTCAGCCCTTCATCTGGCGGTAGATGTCCTCGAGCAGCGGCCTCGGGTCCGGCGTGCCCTTGCGGACCACGCTCGCCACCGTGAGTGCGACGGCCGCCAGCAGCAGGATCACCACCAGCACGGTGCCGAACATGCCGCGCTTGGGCGTGTCGAGCTCGGGCTCGATGTCGTCGATCGGTACCGGCCGCGGCGGCGCGGCCTGTCGGGTCGGCCGGGGCGCGGGTGCGGGCTCCGATGGTGCGAGCTCGCGCCGCGGCGCCTCGGTACGCGCCGCGGGGGTGCGCGGACGTGCGGGTGCGGGCTCGGCCACGGGCGCACGCGGAGCCGCGACCTCTGCCACGGGCGCGCGCGGAGCCGGTGCGTCGTCGCGCGCGGTCGGCATCGCGCGCACCACGGTGTCGCCGGTGCGAGCGGCGGCCGCGGCCGCACTCGCGGCCAGGCCGGGCGGCGGCGGCATGCCGATCACGGTCGCACGCACGCCGTCGTCGGCGGGCGTCGGCAGGTCGGGCACCGTCGCTCGCACGTCCGACGCGGGCGTACGCGGGGCCGTCTCGAGCATCGCGGGCGCGGACGGCCGCACGATGGTCTCGGAGTCCATGTCGTCGTCGTCGCCGAGTGCGATCGAGGGTCGCGGCAGCGCGGCGGCGACCGCCGGGCGCTCGGGCTCGAGCGGCGGCAGCACGGTGTCCGACGGCGTCTCGCGCTCGAGGATGATCTCGGGCGCACCGATCTCGCGCTCGAAGGGCGGCGTCGCGATCGGGGCCTCGACCGCCGCAACCGCGACCGCGACCTCCGCCGCAGGCGCGGCGACCTCGGGTTCGGCGACGTCCGGCACCGCGTGCACGTGCGGCTGCGCGACCGCGCTGCGATAGTCGGCCACCGACCGGTAGCCGCTGGCCATGCGCATGCCGGGCTCGCGCAGGCTCGCGTCGTTGGCGGCGGCGAAGTCGAAGATCATCCGGAAGCGGCAGTGGGGACACTCGAGCTGCACCAGCTCGGCGATGTCGCCATCACGCAGCTCGAACGGACCCACACACTCGGGACAGGCGATGATCATGTCAGAAGTCGAGCCCCACCGAGATTGTGTACTGCTGCTGGAATTTGGAGCGGTCGGCAACCGACGCGCCCTCGAACTCGCCCGCGCGCTTGCCCCCCGGCACGAGCATGGCTTCCACGCCCACGCGCATCACCGCAAAGATCATGCGCAGGCCGAAGTAGGGCCGGTGCCGCACGATCGCACCGGTGTTCTGGAACACGAACTCGTTGTTCGCCGCGGTGTCGACCCCGGGGCAGGTCTGGTTGTACGCGTCGACGAACTCGTCGCAGTTCGGCGTCGCGTCGAGCACCGTCGAGCGCGAGAGGATGATGAGCGCCTCGTAGCCGGCGTAGGGCGTGAGGCTGAAGGTCTTGCCGAGCCCGAACACGTACGAGACCGACACCGAGGGTGCGGCGGTCGTCATGTTGAAGTCCTTCGCGCCGAGCAGCCGCGAGAAGCTGGCCCGGATCGCGATCGAGGGGATGGGATGCTTGCGGTAGAAGCCCTCGTGGATCGCGATCTTGCCGTAGCCGGACATCGCCCACATGCGGCTGTCGAACAGGTGCGTCGCGCCGGCGCCGACCTCGATGCCCGGCCACAACCCCTTGCGACCCATGATCTGCATCGTCGGCGCGACGTTGTCGGCCTGGCCACGGGTGGTTCGCGACCAGTAGTCGCGCCCGCCCGCGATGGTGTTCACGCCGAAGTCGGCCGAGATCGCGAAGCCGGCCAGACCGAGCGAGTCGGCGGGGTCGACCGGGCGTGGCGCCATCACCGTGCCGAGCTCGGACGAGAGGCTGCGGAAGCCCGCATTGTCCTGGGCCACGCTGCCGCCCGAGAGTGTGCCGAGGCCGGTGAGGTCGAGATCGTACTTGCCGGCCAGCGCGACCCTGGGCACGAGCGACAACGCGGTCGCGACGAGGGTAGCGGTGGGCAAGAGCCGGAGATGCATGCGGGGCTCCGAACAGCGGACGGCGCAGCGTAGCGTCGCACACGCCGCCATGTCAAGGATGAGCCCCGGCTCAAGCGTTCGAGATCGCTAGCGATTGCCCGAGCGATCCGCTCGACCCGAGTGCGCGAAGCGAACGGGCCTCGCGGATCGCCCGACGAGCAGTGGCGGCCACGGATGCCGGGAACGTGCTCGCGCGAGCGCGCTCTCGCCTGGCGCCGACCTGCCGATCACCAGCGCAGCGCGACGCCGTGGCGGGCAACGTGTCGTCCGAGCAACGTGCGTCGGCCCAGCGTCGCTGCGTTGCCGACCACCAGGCACGCGTCGCGGCCGGGCTTGCCGGCGAACGTGACGTCGAACGACAGTCGCAGATCGGCGTCGCCGTTCTGGGTGGGATGGCGATCGATGGCGACCAACTCGACCTCCCGCGGGCGCACGACGTCGGTCGCGTGACAGCGGCCGCGCTCGCGCGCACGCAGGCCGAACCACCACGACGCCGGGTCGGCCAGCTTCCCGCCGTCGTGGGGACGCTGGGCGAGCTCGACCACGACCGTGAAGCTGGGCCCCGCGGTCACGTGCCGCGCGCGCAGCCGGGCCTGGGTCTGCGCCCGCAGCCCGTCGTCGTCGTCGTCGGCCTTCGCGGCGGCGGCATCGTCGACGTTCGCGGCCGCCAGCTCGACCAGGGTCGCGTCCCAGCGGGTTGCGTGCACGCGCACGCCGTCGGCGACCAGCAGGTGACGCTCGCGTGCGCTCTCGAGGTTCGCACCCGCGGGCGCGCGCGCGTGGCCGCAGGCGCCCGCCATCAGCACGAGCACCACGAGGCCGGCGGCGCCGCGACTCACGATTGCACCCGTGGCGGGCCCGCGAACATCAGACCGCACACCCCTGGCTTGGTCCACACCACCCGCGAGGGCAGCACGGTGTTGCAGCTCGGACTGGCCGCCTCGACGCACAGCGCCAGCGCGGCGCCCTCGGGCAGTCGCGCCGCGCCGTCGATCTCGACCTTCGCGCCGCCCGCCGAGAGATCGTGGAGCGTCGCGCCGATCAGCGCGCCGTCGGCCAACAGCACCCAGGTGCGCTGGCGGCAGCGGAAGCGCAGGAACTGGCGGTTGCGTCCGCCCTCGATGTCGCGCAGGCGGTGCTCGTGGCCGAGCAGCCGCTCGCGGTCGTCGGCCTCGAGCGGCTCGCCCCGAAGATCTCGCATGCGCAGGCGGCGGTACTCGAGGATGTCGGTCCACAGATCGCCGGTGTAGAGCTCGCCGTCGCCGCGCACCGCGAGCAGCCGCGGCACGATGCTCTCGCCGCGATCGCACGGCCCCGCGACGGTGGCGGGCGGGCTCGCCAGCGCGAGGTCGTCGTAGCCCATCGCGGTCTCTGCACCGAAGGCCTCGGTGTCGAACGCACCCGCGCCGTACCAGGCCGCGGCGAGACCCCCGTTGGCGGGCGTCAGGTCGCAGGCGGTGGCGGAACCGGGCTCGAGGTAGGTCGCGGCGGCGGTCATGGCGTGCTTGCCACGGGTCGACCGCGGCTGTTAGCGTGCATCGGCGGTCACAGCCCAAAGGTGAAGCCCGACGACGAATCTCCCGGCGGACCGCTTCGGGCCGCACGCCGCACGCTCGAGCCGCGCGAGCACGGCATCCTGCTGATCCTGTGGGTGTTGTCGCTGACGGGGGCGCTGGTGCTGTGGCCGGACGGCCCCGCGTGGGCGGGAACGGTCGGGCGCGTGGGCCTGGTGGCCTTCTTCGCGCTGCTGGCCTGGTGGGCGCTGACCGGCTTCTCGGGCTACGAGCATCACACCGGCCTGCGGATCGTGCGTCGACCCCGACCCGCGCGTAGCTCGTGGATGCCGGCCGTGCTGGCGCTGGCGGGCTGCGTCGGCGGCCTGCTCGCGCTCTACTTCGGCATCAAGAGCGCGGCGGTCGTGATCGCCACCGCCGGCTGTGCGACGGCGGCGATGGTGCTGCTGCTGGTGCGGCGCTTCGCGGTGTTTGCGAGCCTGTCGATCGTCGGCATCGCGATCGGCGTCGCCGCGCTCATCGTCGTGCAGTCGGTCGCGACCGGGTTCCAGCACGAGTTCGAGCGCCGCGTGCTCGGGGTCTACGCCCACATCAACGTCACCCGCGCGTTCGGCATCTCCGAGTACCGCCGCTTCGAGACCTACCTGCGCGGGGTCGACGGGGTGGTCGGGGCGAGCCCGTTCGTCTACTACGCGATGGCGCTGGCGCCCTCGCCCCGCACCGGTGAGGAGGCCGAGCTGCGGCGGGCGACCGTGCTGGTGAAGGGCATCGAGCCCGCGACCGCCCACGAGGTGATCGACCTCGAGGACCACCTGCGCGCGAGCGGCCGGCCGCCGGTGTCGATCTCGGCGCTGAGCTCCGATCTCGAGCTGCAACCGCTGCCCGATCGCAGCGACGACAAGCTGCCCGCGGTCATCGCCGCGACCCCGGATCCCCGCGGCGAGGGCTGGTACGCCGACGCGCTCGCGCACTGGCGCGCGCTGCCCGACGCCGAGAAGTACGGCCATGGCCGCCACACCGAGTTCGAGTTCGACGACGGCGATCCCTGGCCCGACGCCGAGCCGACCACCGTGGTGGCGCCCGGCGGCGCGCAAGATGGTGATCTGCCGACGATGTTCGTGGGCGTCACGCTCGCGCGCGAGCTCTCGCTCGAGGTCGACGACATCGTGACGTTGGTCGATCCCGGCGCCGGCTTCGATCACGCGGAGGCGCCGGAGTTCCGCCGCTATCGCATCGCGGGGGTCTTCCGCGCCGGCTTCCAAGAGTACGACAGCCGGCTCATCTACGTGCACATCCGCGAGCTGCAGTGGTTCAAGTATCGCGGTAAGGACACCGTCTCCGGCGTCGATCTGCGACTCGCGGATCCGTACGAGGCGCCGGTGGTCGAGCAGGAGCTGCGGCGGACGATCGGCGACGACGAGTACTCGATCCTCGAGTGGCAGAAGCTGAACGCCAACCTGTTCCAGTCGATCCGCACGCAGAAGTCGATCCTCACGATCATCCTCAGCTTGGTGAGCACGGTGGCCGGCTTCAACGTGCTGGCGGCGCTGTGGACGATGGTCGTGCGACGCACCGCGGAGATCGCCATCATGATGTCGATGGGCGCCAGCGAGGGCGGCGTCGCGCGGATCTTCCAGTTCGCCGGCATGACGCTCGGTGCCGTCGGTGCCGTGGCCGGCGTCGCATTCGGGCTGGTGCTGTGCGCGTTGGTCGAGTTCTACGGCTACTCGCTCGACCCCGAGGTCTACTTCATCGAGCGATTGCCGGTCGAGATCAGTCTGGTCCAGATCGCCGGCGTGCTGTCGTTGACCATGGCGATCAGCTTCTTCGCGACCGTGCCACCTTCGCTGCGGGCGGCGCAGCTGCGCCCCGTCGAGGGCCTGCGCGGCGAGTGATTCCCGCGCGTCGATGCGCCCCCCTTCGCCGACGACGATCCCCGCCATGCCCCGCGACGCGCCCCACGATCGCCGACTGCCGTGGGCGCTGCTCTTGCTGGTGGCGACCCGGCTCGCGCTGCGCGAGCGCCGGCCCGGCGCCGGCGTGCGGCGGACGATGTGGCTGTCGCTGGTGACCACGGTCGCCTGCGCCGCGGCGTTGCTGCTGGGGGTCAAGTCGCTGGCGGTGGCTGCGGTGCTCGGGGTCGCGAGCATGGTCGCGCTGGCCTCGGTGGTGATGCGCGCGTTCCCGCTGGCGATGGCGGTCTCGGTGATCGGCATCGCGTTGTCGTGCACGAGCCTGATGTCGGCGCTGGCCGTCACCACCGGCTTCCTCACCGAGATCTCCCACACCATCTCGCGCTTCAATGGCCACCTGTTGCTCACCAAGTACGGGCTCGACTTCGTCGAGTACGAAGCCATCTCGCGCGAGGTGCAGAGCGATCCGCGGGTACGCGCGTCGTCGCCGTTCGCGTACTCGATGGTGGTGCTGGTGCGCGACGACGGTCGCGCGGTGGCTCCGACCGCCGCCGCCACTGCGGCCGCGCCACCGCCCGATCGCGCCGCGCAGGGCGACGCGTGGGACGCCGCGATCGCGGCCGATGCCGCGCTGGTCGAGCAGCCGGCGCAGGTCCGCGGCGCGACCGCGGGCGCCGGAACCGAGCCCGAGCGCACCGCGATCGTCGTCGGCAAGGGCATCGACCCCACCTGGGCGTCGCAGTTCTCGGACATCGCGTCTGCGTTCGGCCGCGGTGATCTCTCGGGCCTACGACCGGGCGACTGGAGTCATCCACCCGGGCTCGTGCTCGGCCGGGCGCTGCGGGAGGAACTCGGCGTGGCGCTCGGCGATCGCGTGCGCGTGGTCGTGCCCGCGCAGCTCGAGGGGCGCGACGATGACGGCGACGCCGCGCCGCGGCACGTGGTCTTCGAGCTCACCGACGAGCTCGACACCGGCATCAACGAGATCGATCGCAATCTCGCGCTCATGCACCTCACGGCCGCGCAGTCGCTGTTCTTCCGCGCGGGCCGCGTGACAGGCATCGAGTTCGAGCTGTTCGACGGCGAGCAGGCCACCGCGGTCGCGGACGGTATCGCGGCCCGCCTGCCGCCGGTCTACCGCGTCAGCACCTGGCGCGAGACCAACGCCGAGATGTTCAACAGCCTCATGCAGATCCGCATGGTCGTGTCGATCATGCTGGGCCTGATGGGGGTGGTCGGCGCGGCATCGTTGGTCGCGAGCTTGTTGCTGGTGGTGCGGCGCAAGCAACACGACATCGGGGTGTTGCTCGCGCTCGGCTGCGACGCGCGGGGGCTGTTCTGGGTCTTCGAGGCCATGGGCCTGCTCGCCGGCGGCGTGGGCGTGTTGCTGGGGCTGACGCTGGGTGGGCTGTACTGCGCGGTGATGGCCCGCTACGACTTCGCGCTGTCGAGCGACGTGTATCCCATCGATCATCTGCCGATCGCGATCGCCCCGGCCGACATGCTGGTGCCGGCGTGCATCGCGATGCTGTTGTGTTCGATCGCCAGCGGGCCGGTGGCGCTGATGGCCACCCGCGTTCGCATCCTGGCCGCGCTCAATCGCCTCTGAGGCCTCGGCGCCGCGGTGCGTTCGTCAGCCCGGCTGCGCCGGCGGTGTGCCCCCGGGCGCCGCACCGCCGCCGCCGTCCTCACCGTTCGAGGCCGCCTGCAGCGCGAGGATGCGCTTCTTGGCCACGTCGACCGAGTAGGGCGAGCAACAGTCCATGCGCACGTAGGTCGACCACTCGTCGAGTGCGTGGCGGATGTCGCCCTTGGCCTCGTAGACCTGGGCAGCGCCGGCGTGGGCCATCTTGTCGGAGGCCCACATCGACAGCGCCTTCATGTACGTCTTGAGGGCGTCGTCGAGGCGGTCCTGTGCCCGCATGACGTCGCCCAGCTCGGTGTAGACGAACTGCGCCATCGGGTCGAGTTCGGCCACCTGGCGCAGGACCTTCTCGGCGTCGTCGTACTTCTTGGCGAGCTTGAGCTGCACACCGTAGGGCAGGCCGTACTCGCTCTTCTCGGGCGCGAGCGTGAACGCCTTGCCGAATGCCGCGGCAGCCTCGGCGTGGTCGCCCTTCTTGGCGAGGATCTCGCCGCGCAGCGAA
The DNA here is from genome assembly GCA_016709225.1 of Deltaproteobacteria bacterium. NCBI lineage: Bacteria > Pseudomonadati > Myxococcota > Myxococcia > Deltaproteobacteria bacterium. Next base: position 549,409 of record JADJEE010000001.1, read on the forward strand.
TGCACCGCCGCGTCCTCGCCCGCCCCGGCGATGGACTTGTCGATCATCGACAGCGCCTCGTCGACCTTGTCGGCCGACAGTCGCAGGCGCGCGAGCCCGGCCAGCGCCTGCGGCTCGTCGGGCTGCTTGGCGAGGATGTCGGCGTAGAGCTTCTCCGCGTCCTTGGGCTTGTTGTTGCGCGTGAAGGCGGCGGCCGCCTTGAGATCGGATTGCAGCTTGGCCTGGGCGTCGGCGGGGTCCTCCTTGGGCGTGCGGTCGCACCCGAAGGGGAACATCGAGGCCATCACCAACGCGAGCATGGTGGCGCGCATGGCCGCAAGACTGCATGGGCTTGCGCGGCGGCGCAAGCCGTCTTTGCCGGACGCACCGGGGGGTTTGGGCCGGCGCACGCGACCTGCTAGTCTGGCGGTCGGCAGGGGCGTCTTCGAGGTGTCGGGTGACCGCAGCGACCACGCGGGCAAGTCCATCGTGGCGCAGGCCGACGCTGCCGCCGGCGTGAAGTCGGCGCTCGCTCGCTGGGTGCTGCACAAGCGTCGCGCGTTGCTCGCTGGCGTGCGTCCGGCGGCGCACGACGAGGCTACCCACGCATGGGATGGCCGCCGTCGGTTTGCCGAGGACTACGTGTTCGCCGCCATGCAGCACGGGCTCGGATTGTTGGTGCGGCTCGAGTGGCTGCCCGGCCGCGCCTCGCATCGCGTGTGGGTGATGTTGTTGCGCGACGACGCGGCCTGGTGGCTGCCGCCGGCGCAGACGCTGGTCACCGAGTCGCGTCACGATCGTTGGCGGGTCGGGGGCCTGCACCTGGATTGCCTGCAGCCCTTGCAGCGCTGGCGCGTGCACTTCGTCGGCGACGTGATCGCGACCGAGGGCGCGCCGCGACGCCGACGCTGCGAACTCGCGCTCGAGTTCGACGCGGCGATGGAGCCGTTCGTGCCCGGGGTCGACGACGACCCCGAGCTGGTCGCACGCCGCGTCGGTGAGGCCGCGTGGGATCGCGAGCTGGCCAAGGCGGTGCGCCGCTCGAGCCAGCGCGGCTACGTGCAGACCGGGCGCCTGCGCGGCCAGGCGGTGCTCGCCGACGAGATCGTCGCCATCGACGCCGACTGCGTGCGCACGCACAGCTGGGGCGTGCGTGACTGGGGCGCACCCGAGCACGCGGTGCAGTGCCTGGTGCGCCACGGCGAGTCGATCACGTGGATCCAGCGGGCGCAGTTCCCGGTGCTCACCTACGAGGGCGGCTTCGTGGTGCGCGACGGTGAGGTTCGCTGTGTCCGCGAGATCACGCGCGCCGAGCGGATCGCGGACCTCCACCACCTCGAGATCGATGACGGGCGTGGCCGGCTGCAGTTCGTCGGCCCGCAACGACGCGCGGCCGCGCTGCGGGTGGACGGACGCGGCGACTTCGAGCTCGCGCTGTGTGGCGACGGCGACACGCGGGCGCTGTGGGTCACGCAGCAGCGCACATTGCCGCGACCACCCGCGCGGCCCTGACGCGCGCGAAGGGGCCCCGAGCCGGCCTCGTTGCCGTGCCCGGGCCGGACGGACTATCGTCTCGGAGTCATGCCGGTGCAGATCATCACGAGTGCCGAGGCCATCGCGTTGCTCGGCAGCGACGCCATCTTCCTCGACGTGCGCTCGATCCCCGAGTTCGAGGCCGGCCACGCGCCGGGGGCCGTCAACATCCCGCTCATGCACATGCAAGGCGGCGGCATGACCCCCAACGCCGGGTTCCCCGAGCAGGTCGCAGCGCGGCTGCCCAAGGACCGCACCGTGGTGGTGGCGTGCAAGGCCGGCGGGCGCTCGGCGCGTGCCGCTGCGATGCTCCTGCAGCTGGGCTTCGAGCGCGTGCTCGATCACTCGGGCGGCTGGTCGGGCAACGCCACCGATCCAGGCTGGGTCCGCAGCGGCGGGCCCCAGACCACGCAGGCCGAGCCCGAGCCCGGTGCCGGGGGTGGCAGCCCATGATCGACGCGCCGCCGCTGTCGCTGCGACACCTCGCGCTGTGGATCGACCCGGCCGCGTTCGAGGCCACGGTGCGGTTCTACCGGGACGGGCTGGGCATGCGCCTGTACTGGCAACCCGACGACGACAACGTCTACCTCGCGGGCGCCGGCGACAACCTCGCGCTGCATCGCGCGGTCGCGCCGCGGCGGGTCTCGCAGGAGCACGGCGCGCTCGATCACCTGGGCTTCTTCGTCGCCGATGCCGACGCCGTGCGCACGTGGCACGAGCGGCTCGTGGCCACATCGGCGTCGTTCGACATCACGATCGCGCAGCCGGTGCGGACCCACCGTGACGGCGCGACCTCGTTCTACCTGCGCGATCCGGCCGGCAACCTCGTGCAGATCCTCCACGTGCCCGACGCGCCGACCTGAGCGCGGCCGGCCAGCCTCACGCAAACCAGCGTCGCGCGCGGCGATCGTCGTCGAACACGCGGACGTGGGCCTCGCTGTAGCGCGCGACCGCGGCGGCGCCCAGCCGCAACGCGGCCGACGACGCGACGAAGGCGATGCGGTCGACGCCGCAGCGCAGGGCATCGCGCACGACCGCGTCGGCGACGGTGCGGAAGCCGACCTCGTAGCCGATCACGCCGCGCAGGTCGACGAGCAGCCCGCTCGGTCGCGCGTCGTCGTCGCGGAACTGTGCGAGCGCGCCGTCCACCATGTCGAGGGTCCAGAAGCCGCCGCCGGCGAGCACCGCCACCGCCGAGCTCGCGTCGCTGGCCGTCCACAGCTCCGCGGGCTGCTGGGTGTACGGTCGCGCCGCAGCCTCGCGCGCAGGGTGGCCTGGGCGAGAGCTCCGCCGCGGCGGCGTCGCGTGCGGCCCCGTACGCAAGGACGTGTCCACCATCTCTTTCAAGATGTGCGACGACGCGAACCGGCGCAAACGCGAAAGCGCCGGTCGTCGCGGTAGCGATGCATCCGCGACGATCAACGTTCCGTGCGATCTGTGTTGGAACCGCCCGCGCATCGTGGCGGCAAGACAGGCGTGCCGACACGCCGCGGGAGAACGGCGCCAGGTGATCCCCTGCGTCGCGTCGCGGGCGATCACCTGCGCGCGTGGGCGTCAGCCGCTGGTGCTGCTGCCCGAGTCCGCGGCCCCGCTGCTGCTGTCGGCGGCGCCGCTCTCCGAGCTCGGACCGCCGCTGCCGTCGGTGCCACCGCCACCGCCACCGCCGACGGTCTGCGTGCCGGTGCACGTGACCTCCTCGCCGACCTGGTCGCAGACGATGTCGAAGTCGACGGTGCGACCGGGACCTGGCGGGTCGAACGTGAAGACCACGCGATCGAGCTCCGCACCCTGATCATCGACCGCGGCGATGGTCACCGAGTCGAGGTTCTGGCCGTTGATCTGGCGATCGGGATCCGGCACGGGGTTGTAGCCGGGATCGAGATCGCAATCGAAGTCGTGGCTGAGCAGCTGGTTGGTGCCCGAGTTCTGGTAGGCGACCACCTGGTAGCCGGCCAGCTTGAGCTGCGCGAAGGTGCACATCGCGGGCTGACCATCGAAGGTCGGCGACGCGCGCAGGCGGACGATCGCGGGCGTCGCGGTGAGCGAGGCGTTCACCTCCTTGGAGGCGCCGCCGACCACCTCGACGCTGGTGCTGTCCTCGTCGCCCTGGTTGTCCATCACGGCGATGCCCTCGGCGTCGAAGCCCTGCACCAACACCGCGTAGTGACCGGCCTTGAGGCCGTCGACGACCAGCGGGTTGCTGGGATCACAGGGATTGGACTCGGTGGCCTTGCCGGCGCCGATGTCGGCCTCGACGGTGACGACCCCGAGGGTCTCGCACATGTTGGCGGCGCCGAGCGTGTAGTTGATCGTGACGGTGCCGGACTCCTCGTCCTTGCCGCACGCGAGCACTGCGAACGCGCACAGCAGCGCGGCCTTGTGCAGGCGACGGGGGGTGGACGCGGTGACGACGGGCGAGGCGGCGAGGGACGAGTTGCAGGTCATCATGCGGGTCTTCATCGTGGGCAAGTGGTTGGCGCGCGGTGCCGGTAGCGGCGAAACCTCGACGGCGAGCAGCGCTGCAGGCCGTGGCGAGTGCGGGCGCGTGGCCAGAGGGTTCGCTGTTTGACGCCGCCACGCAAGCCGGAAGCGTAGCGGCGGCCACCGCCGTGGGCCTAACGACGGGCCCTGGTGTGACGATGTTCATGGTGCCGGCGACCCGGCCGCGGCCCTGCGCGCGCTCGCGATCGGCGGTTTCTTGCCCCGTGGGCCGCGTCTGTGCCACGTCGTCGTGGGGAGATGTCCCACCGAGTGCTGCGCCACACAGACCCCACCGTACGGGCGATGATCGCCGGTGCCTTCGGCCTCGCGGCTGTGCTCGCGCTGACACCCGCCGATGCCGCGTCACCGCGCCCTCCGAAGCGTCCCAGCGATGCGATCTCGGACACCGCCGGCGGCGACGTCGAAGCCGCGGCCGTCCGCGACGATGGGGCCACGCGCACCGCCCCGGCGCCCGCGCGCTCGCACGCCGCCGGCCAGCCGGCCGCGCAGGACGACGACGAGCACGACGCCGACGCGCCCGAGCGCCAGATCCCGGAGCACACCCGTGCGCCGGCCCACCCCGACTGCGAGCAGCACGTACCGATCTGGGAGCACGTCGTCGACAAGGGCGAGACGCTCGGGGGGATCGCCGGCCGCTACGGCGTGCGTCGAGGCGACCTCGTGCGACTGAACGCCGAGCTCGCGAACCCCGACCTCATCCGCCCCGGACAGCGTATCCGCGTCTGCCCCAACATCGCGCCGCGCCTGCGCAAGGAGATCGAGGTCACGGTACGCCCTGGCGACACCGTCGGTGGCATCGCGCTCGCCCATGGCCTCACCGTCGCGGAGTTGGTCGGCATGCAGCGCGGCGCGCTGACCGATCCCAACAAGCTCGCCGCCGGCCGCACGCTGCGGCTGGTGGTCGACGATGGCATCGCGCCCGACTTCCTGCCCGCCGAGGTGCCCAAGCCCAAGGCCGGCGGACGCCGGACCGCGAGCGTCAAGGGGCTGCCCCACGCCGCGGTCTCGCGCCAGCTGTCGCTCGAGCAGCAGCACTACTTCGTCAAGCGGCCGCACCTGGCCTGGGGCACCGCCAAGACCATCGGCGCCATCGAGCGCGCGGTCTCGCAGTACGCCCGGCGCCATCGCAACGCGCCGCAGGTGCACATCGGTGACATCAGCAAGCGGGGCGGCGGCGCGTTGCATCCGCACCTGTCGCACCGCCAGGGTCGCGACGTCGACGTCGGCTACGTACTGCTCGGCGCCGACGGCCAACGCACGCGCTTCTCGGGCGTGACCCGCAGCAACCTCGACGTCGCGCGCACCTGGGCGTTGGTCAAGGCCTTCGTGGACACCGGCAACGTCGAGGTGATCTTCATGGACTACGGCCTCCAGCAGCAGCTGTACGAGTTTGCGAAGGAGCGCGGCGTCGGCGACGACGAGCTCGACGAGCTGTTCCAGTACCCGCGTGGGCGCGGTCGCTCGCACGGCATGATCCGGCACTGGCGCAGCCACCAGCACCACTTCCACGTCCGCTTCCGCGGCTAGGAGCATCGCGATCGGGAGCCGCTAGCGGCGTGGCTGCACGCGCAGCCGCACCGCGCCGTCGGGGCTGCGCTCGATGGCGATCAGCTCGAGCCCCTGCTCGGCGACGATGCGGTTCTGCGCGAGGGCGCCGCTCAGCTCGGGCAGCAAGCGGCGCTCGAGGTGTCGGCGATCGGGCTCGCCGCACACCAACACGGCTTGGCCCGCAGCGTCGGCGACGAAGCCGAAGTCTTCGACCGCATCGAAGGCCCCGGCTGCGACGCGTAGGATCACGGGCTCGTCGCCACACTCGATGCCGCCGCGCAGCGCCCGAGGGCCGTCGCCGCGCTCGACCGCGGCACCCAGGCGCTCGAGCGCCGCCGCCACCTCGTCGAGGGTGCCGAGCCCCAGCTCGAGCTGCACGAAGCGACTCACCGGGCCTCGCCGGCGCTCGGTCCACAGACGCGGCAGGTCGACTCGACCGCGGTCACGTACCACCCGCAGCGCGGGCACGCGGCCGCCATCCGCGATGCCGGCTCGGCCTCGGGGCTCGGCTCGGCGACCGGCACGGCGACGCCGAAGTGCGCGAACAGATCCCCGGTCGTGGGGCGCAAGCGCCGAAAGCGTGCATCGCGGTCGTTCACCGGCCGCACGAACCCTACCGCGGCTGCCGGCCGCCGTGGGGCGCTCGACGTACGGCAGCGGGCTGGGGGCGGCCGCGGCGACGAAACGCGCGCGAGACTTGCTTCGGCGGGGCCGACGCGCCAGGATCGGCCTTGGAACGTCCTGGCCAAGCCGCTGGGGCCACGAGCACCGCCCGTGTCGTCCGAGAGCCACAAAGACCGCCGACGAGCACGCCGTGTGCCGATGAGCGCGGCGTTCAGCGAGCTCGACCCGCGGACCACGACCCCCGTCAGCGATCTCTCCGAGACCGGTTGCTGTGTCCACACCGGCAGCCAGCTGCCCATCGGCTCGTTGATCGAGCTGCGCTTCACCGTCTTCCCCGAGGAGCCGATCCTCTTCGAGGGCCGCGGACGCGTGGTGCGCTACACCACCGATCCGCCGGGCATGGGCGTCGAGTTCATCGAGCTCGACGACGCCGCGCGCGACGTGGTGCGCAAGATCCTGCTGCGCGACGAGGCCGCGCGTCGCGTGCCGTCGCTGGCGCAGCGGCACGTGGGCCTGCGGACCCACGGCCTGGTCGCGCGCCTCCTCGAGAGCAAAGACCCGCAGTAGCTCAGCGGGCGCGACGCTTGCTTCGACGGCCCGAGGTCGCCGCGTCGCCGCGCTTGGCTGCGCCGCCCTGGGCGATCGCGATGGGCGCCTGCTCGGCGAGGCGGCGCACCAGCGTGCTGATGAGTGCGACGCCGTAGCCGGTCGCGCGCTCCTTGGGGAACGCGGGTCCGGCGAGATCGATGTGGCACCAGCGGCGGCGCGCGGCATCGGGCGCGTCGGCGATGTGGCTGTACACGAACTGCGCGGCGCAGCTCGACTGCGCGTTGTTGCGATTCGCCACCGAGTTGCGCATGTCCGCGATGGGGCTGCGGAATTCGTGCATGTACAGCTCGGGCGCGAACGGCAGCGGATGCACGAGGTCGCCGCTGGCGCGGCCGGCCTCCACCGCCAGGGTCTCGAGCGCGGCGTCGTTGCTCATCACCGCCGCATGCACCAGCCCGGTCGCGACCAGCTGCGCGCCGGTCAGTGTCGCGGCGTCGATGACGACGTCGGCCCCGAGCTCGCGCGCCGCCCAGCTGACGCCGTCGGCGAGCAACAGGCGGCCTTCGGCGTCGGTGTTGTTGATCTCGACCGTCTTGCCCGAGTGCATGTGCAGGATGTCGTCGGGCTTGTAGCTACGGGCGTCGACTGCGTTCTCGGCGATGCACAACACGAGCGAGACGCGGATCGGCAGCGCCTCGCGCAGCAGCGTACAGAAGGCTCCGAGCACCGCCGCGGCGCCGCCCATGTCGGCCTTCATCGTCTCCATCATGCCGCGGGCCTTGATGTGGAGCCCGCCGGTGTCGAAGCAGATGCCCTTGCCGACCAGCGCGACGTGCAGCGGCGCGTTGGCGGGGCCGCAGCGCGCGACCAGCATGCGCGGGGCCTCGACCGCCGCGCGTCCGACCGCGTGGATGCCACCCAGGCCCTTGGCCAACAGTGCGTCGCCGACGATTTCCTCGATGACGACACCCTTGCCGATCAGCGCGCGGGCCTCGTCCGCGAGTGCCTTGGGGTGCAGCTGCGAGGGTGGGGTGTCGACCAGGCGCGCGGCGACCCGGGCGTACTCGACGGTGGCGCGCACGCGCGCGTCGGGCAACAGCGGCTGGCCGTCGGGTCCGAACGCAGCGATCTGCACCCGCATCGCGCTGGGCTCGCGGCGGGCCTCGAAGCCCGGCAATGCGCGTGCGACCGCGTTGGCGGCGGCCAGCAGGTGGGCGGGGTCGTCGATGAGCAACACCACCAACGCCTTGCCCTTGGCGCCCCAGCGCACCTGCTCGAGGGTGTGGCGGATGCTGTCGGCGCGCGACGGCGAGTTGTACCGCGACAGCCGATCGGGCAGCACCGCGACGTGCAGCCAGGTCGGATCGTCACTCAGCGTGCTCACCAGCGCGCCGCGATCACCCGGCTTCGCCTGGGCCACCAGCGCGGCGTAGAGCTGCGCGCGGCGACGATCGAACAGCCCCGTCGGCAGCTTCGCCTGCGCACGGGTGGCCGATGCGACCACGACGACGTGGGTGAAGCCGGTGGTGGTGGTGCGGGCGTTCGCGAAGGCCAGTTCGAGCACGGCGAGAGCGTACGCGATTTCGCCGCGTGCCCAAACCCGCGCGCGGGATCCCGGGTAGCCTCACGCGCGTCGGGCTCGTCGCTCGGCCCAGCGACGCAGACGCTCGATGTCTTCGGCGCGCAGCACCGACAGCGGAATCATCGCGTCGATGGCCGCGCGCAGATCGGTGGCCGCGAGTGGACGGCGCTCGCCGAACGCGGCCAGCCGCGCCTCCGCGACCGCGGCCGCGAGCTCGGCCCCCGAGTAGCCCTCGGCGGCACGGGCGATCGAGAGCAGCTCGCCGAGCTCGGCCGCGCTGGGCTGGGCCTTGGCCGGTGCGTCGCCCAGGTGCACGCGCGCGATGGCCTCGCGCTCGTCGGCGCCGGGGAGGTCGACGAAGAAGATCTCGTCCAGTCGACCGCGTCGCAGCAGCTCGGCGGGCAGCAGCTCCACGCGGTTGGCGGTCGCGACCACGAACACCGGTCGTGAGCGCTCCTGCAGCCAGGTGAGCAGCCCGCCCAGCACGCGCGCAGCCGTGCCGGCATCGCTGGCGGCCCCGTCGGCGCCGGCGAAGCCCTTGTCGAGCTCGTCGATCCACAGCACCGCCGGCGCCATCCGGTCGACCTCGGCGAGCGCACGCCGCAGGTTCGCCTCGCTCTCGCCGACGGTGCCGCCGAACAGTCGGCCCGGCTCGAGGCGCAGCAGCGGGAGGTCGAGCTCGTGGGCACACACCCGCGCAGCGAGGCTCTTGCCGCAGCCCTGCACGCCCACCAGCAGACAGCCGCGCGCGGGGCCGACACCCCACGCCGCGGCCTCGGGCTCGAAGCTCGCGCGCCGCTGCGCGAGCCATCGCAGGAAGCCGTCGAGCCCGCCGATGGCGTCGCGGCGCCGCGGGGTCACGGACTCGAGCAGCCCGCTGCCGGCGATCGCGTGCGGCTTCGCGGCGCGGACGAAGCGGGCGATGGCGGCGGGATCGAGCCCGTGCACGAGCACGGCCTCGGCCAACAGTCGTTCGAACGCGTGCAGCGGCAGGCCCAGCGCCGCGCGGACGATCGGGCGGCTGGCGGCGATGAGTCGCTCACGTGCGCCGGCCCAGCCGCCGCGCTCGAGCGCCGCGCCGACCTCGGCCACTCGCGCCTCGAGCTCGGCGGCGTCGGGCCCCGGCAGCTCGAGTCGCGCGAGCTCCGGCACGCGCTGCGTCATCGCGACGCCCGCGGTGGGTTCGACCAGCACGAGCGCGGGGCCGTCGACGCGCTGCGCCGCCTCGCGCAGCGCCCGGCTCGCGACGGGGTCGAGCGCGGTGCCGCCGTCGAACACGATCCACAGCGCATCGTCGCTGCCCCCGCGCAGGCCCGCCAGCAGCTCGGCGAGGCTGCGTCGCTTACCGTCGGCGTCGACCCCCGAGGCCGCGCTCCACGTGTGGCTCGGCCACGCCAGCGCGCGGGCGATCTGCTCGAGCGAGGCCAGCGCGCGGTGCTCCTCGTCGGTGACGATCACGGCGCCGCGGAGCCCCGCCTGCAGCGCGCGCGCGAGCGCAGCCTCGAACTGCTGCAGCGCACTCATGGCGCCGCCGTGTGGATCTGCTTCGCGGCCCAGCTCAGCCACGCGCGCAGCAGGTGGATCTGCACCGTCGGTCGCACCGGTGAGGCGGCGTCGAAGCACCAACCGTTGAGCCACGTGCGGGTGCCCTTGATGCGGGCGAGTCGTCCGTGTAGCCACTGCAGGTCGAGCGCGAGTGCGGCCGCGCGCCCGGCCAAGGTCCCGCGACGGGCATCGATGACGAAGCGCCAGTGCTCGCGGCCGTCGACCTCGAGCTGCTCGAGCGCGTCGCCGAACACCGCGCGTGCGCGGCCGATCGCGTCGTCGAACGCTGCCGTGCGCGCGCGACGGAAGTCCATCGCCAGCATCGGCACCGACGCGGCGCCGTCCCGCTGCGGTCGCGCCACGCCGTGGGCGAACGCGCCGTACAGCGCCTCGACCCAGCCCGGCACGCCGGGCGGCAGGGCCAACAGCGCCTCGACCGCGGCGGCGTCGCGTTGACACGACAGCGACTGCACCGCGGTGCGCAGCAGGCCTGGCACCATGCCCAACGCGTCGACCAGCTCGGCGCACTCGTCGGCCCGCAGCGCCCGTCGTCGCGCGGTGTCGAGCCAGCGCGAGGCGGTCTGTAGCGCGAGCTCGCGGGGGTCGTTCACCGCCGCTCCCGCAGCGCGCGGTCGACCTCGCGCTTGTGCTCGCGCTCCTTGACCTTCTCCCGCTTGTCGTGGGCCTGCTTGCCGCGGCACAGACCCAGCTCGAGCTTCACGTTGCGGCCCTTCAGGTACACCCGCAGCGGGATCAGCGTGAGCCCCTGTCGCTTGACCGCGTCGAACAGCTTGTCGATCTCGCGGCGGTGCAGCAGCAGCTTGCGGCGCCGCAGTGGCTCGTGGTTGCGGCGGTGGGCCAGCACGTACTCGGCGATGTGGGCACCGACGAGCCACGCCTCGCCGCGTTCGATCTGTGCCCACGACTCGGTCAGGCTCACGCGGCCGTCGCGGACCGACTTGACCTCGCTGCCGAGCAGCATGATGCCGGCTTCGTGGCGCTCGAGGATCTCGTAGTCGAAGCTCGCGCGCCGATTGACGCACAGCGTTTCTTCGCCGCCGACGGCCTTCTTCGCGCTGGCACCCTTGCCCGACAAGCGACGAGAGTTCTACGCGGCTTACCCTGCGCGGGGCAAGCCCAAGCGCAGCCCCGACGTGGGCGTCGTCAGGCGGTCCGCATCAGCGCCAGGCCAGCGGTGGCCTCGACCCCGGCGGCTCGCAGCGCGGCCATGGCGGCGTGCAGGGTCGCGCCGGTGGTGGTGACGTCGTCGACCACCAGCACGCGGCGGCCGAGCCAGGTCGTGCGCATCGACACCGCGAACGCGTCGTCGAGGTTGCCCGCGCGGGCGCTCGCGCCGAGCTCGACCTGGGGCGTGCCGTGCCGAACCCGTCGCAGCGAGTCTCGCCGCCGCGGACCGCCCTGCATGCACGCGGCGCGCAGCAGCAAGCGCGCGTGATCGAAGCCGCGCCGCAGGCGACGACGCCAGTGCATCGGTACCGCGACCACGTCGGTCCACGCCACGCCGTCGCGATCGCAGCGCCAGCCCGGCGCGGCCGCCAGCGCGCGGCCCAACGGCCCGGCGAGCGCCGCGTCGCCGCCGTACTTGCAGCGCTGCAGCGCGAGCGCCAGCGGGCCCTCGTAGAGGAACGCGGCACTGATGGCACCGGCCGCCGGTGCGGCCTCGCCGGTCGCGGTCACCTGCGCACGACAGGTCGCACACAGCTCGGGCGTGCGATCGCGGCGCAGCAACAGGCCGCATGCCATGCACACCGGCGGCAGCAGCAGCTCGAGCAGCGCCATGCCCTCGCGATTCGGCCATCGACGACGCGGCGTTGCGGCCGGCGTCAGCCGTGGTGATAGGGGTGTCCCGCGAGGATGGTGCCCGCGCGGTACAGCTGCTCGCACACGACCAGCAGCGCCAGCCGATGCGGCAGGGTCAGGCGCGAGAGCGCCAGCAGCGACTGCGCCTCGCGTCGCTCGTCGTCGCTGAAGCCGTCGGCGGCACCGATGAGCAGTGCCACGTGCTTGGGCGCCTGGCGCTGCCAGCTGGCGATCAGCTGCGCGAGCTCGGGCGAGCTGCACTGCTTGCCGCGCTCGTCCAGCAACACGACCACGCCGCCCCGGCTGCGCGCGAACTCCCACTGCGCGCGGGCGGTCGCGCGGTGCACCACCTCGAAGGGCAGCAGCGGCTGGGCGCGTCGCACGTACTCGTCGCACGCATCCGCGAGCAGGGGATCGGGCCGCCGGCCCTGCGCGATCACGGTGAGGCGCAACGGTGATCCCCGGCCCGCCGCCGATGGCTAGCTGCGACGGCCGCCGGACGGGGGCGCGTCGGTGTCAGCCGCGGGGGCGTCGTCCGCCGACGCCGGGTCGGCGTCGGGCTCGTCGTCGCCCTCGAAGTCGTCGTCGAAATCATCGCCCTCGAGCTCGTCGTCGCCTTCGAAGTCGTCGTCGAAGTCGTCGTCGAAGTCGTCGCCCTCGAACTCGTCATCCGCGGCCGCGTCGCCACCGACGATGGAGTCGGCGGCGTGCTCGGCGTCGGTGGCGGCCGGTCGTCGGCCCAGGCGCGTGCGCGCGGGCGGCTGCCAGCTCGCGCCCGAGCTCGGCGCACCGGCGGGCCCGAACTCGTCGTCGAAGCCGCCGAAGGTGGCATCGCCGCGATAGCTCGGCAGCACCGCAGGCAGCGCGAGATCGTCGAGATCGGTGGTGTCCATGATCTCCGCGGCGAGCCCCAGCGGCACGCGGGGCGCGTCGCTCCACATGCTCTCGAGGTCGTAGTGCAGTCGCACCGGGTGGAAGAACACGTGGACCATGAAGTCGTCGAAGTCGACGAGGTCCCACAGGTGCTCGCCCTGACCCTCGGTGCCGCACACACGCGCGCCCGCGGCCTTGGCCGCCAGCGTCACGGCCTCGCTGATGGCTGCGACCTGACGGTCGTTGCGGGCGGAGACCAGCAACACGTAGTCGGTGTAGCCCGCGATCTCTGCCACGTGCAGGATCGCGGGCGCGCGGCCGCCCTTGTCGATCGCAGCGTCGAGCGCTGCGGCCAACGCGACGGGCAGGGTCGCGCGCGAGGTTGCGATGTCCTTGGGCTCACCGGCGCGGCCCGAGGGGGCCGTCGTCCGTGCGGCCCGCTCTTCGGTTTGCGCCGGATGCTTGGTCACTGACGTTTTCGTTGTAGCCCGGGCCTTCACCGGCCGGCAAGCCCGTCGAGGAGCTCTTCGCGCTCGACCTCGTAGCGGGTCCGTTCGAGCAGGGGCAGCGCACCTGCGGGGACACTCACGCTGGCGGCCTCGGCGGCCATCGGCGTGGTCTCGCCCCGCAGCTCGACCCGACCGCGCAGACGCCGGCCGTCGGGCCCGGGGGTCGAATACGCCACGGTGACCGTCGCCGACAGCCACACCCCGCTGGTCGCGTCGAGCACGAGCGTGCCGTCGATGGTGTCGATGGTGGCCTGGGCACGCCACGCCGCGCGGGGTCGGCGCGCACCGTCGCGGGCACGCGCGCGTCGTCGCGATCGGCGCTGCGCGAGAGGATGATGGTCATCGCGTCGCCGCCGGCGATGCCGGCCCCGGGGTCGAGCTCGCCGCCACCGCGAGCTGCGGCGCCGCGAGGGCGAGCACGTCGTGCACCGCACGCGCGGCGTCGTCGAGCCACAGCTCGTGCACGTCGGACTGCAGCGGCGCCACGTACCAGTCGCGGCCGTGGTCGCGGGTGTAGACCTGCTCGCCGTCGACGACCACCGCGCGGCCGCGATCGTGATTGTTGGATTGCGTGAGCGAGAAGCGGGGCTGGTTGGGGGCGGTCGTGGCCCACACCAGGTCGAGATCGTCGGTGATCGACTCCGACAACGGGCGGCGCTCGCCGACCGCGGCCTCGTGGGTCGCGGGATCGCCCTCGGGCGCGAGCGCGGTGGTGGTCGTGACGTGCAGCCGATGGGGGCCGAGCACCGCCCGTGCGCGCGCATGCGAGAGGCCGCAGGCGCCGAGCACCCCCGCGACGTCCCAGCTCGCCGGCGCCGTGCTGCGGGCTGGCGGCGTGGTCGGGCTCGCTGCGGCGGCCTGCTCGTCGGCCGCATCGTCGCCGCCGCACGCCGATGCGATCGACAACATGGCCCACGCGAACGCGGCCACGCGACGGTTCGGCGCGGCGGCGAGGCGCGCGAGCGTCGTGCGACGCGTCGGCGATGGGGACTCGGGCGTGGCGACCGTCATGGCGTCGTTGCGGCGCGGAGGATAGCAGCACCCGCCGCGACGCGGGCGGCACGCGCGGGGGGCATGGCGTATGCTACCGGCCTGGGCGTGCTCGCGATCCTCGCCATGGCACCGATTCCGACGCCGCAGCTCCCGGTCGAGGTCGCCGAGCCGTGGCTGTGGTTGCTGCTGTCGCCGTGGTCGGGGCTGCTGGCGTTCGTGTGGGGCACGCTGTGGGGCAGCTTCGCCAACGTGGTGATCTACCGGGTCCCGCGGGGACAAAGCGTGGTGCGGCCGGGCTCGCGGTGCCCCGCCTGCGGGGTGCCGATCGCGGGCTTCGACAACGTGCCGGTGCTGTCGTACCTGCTGCTGCGCGGACGCTGTCGCCGCTGCAAGGCGAAGTTCTCGCCGCGCTATCTGATGGTCGAGCTGCTCGGCGGGTTGTTGTCGTTCGCGACCTTCATGGCGGCGGTGACCGTGCCGCTGATGGCCGGCGGGGCCCCGGGCGTGCTCGCATGGCAGCTGCACTTCGCGCTGTGCATGGCGCTGCTGGTGGTGGTGTTCGTGGATCTCGATCTGTGGATCATCCCCGACGCGATCGTGCTGCCGATGGCGGTCGTCGGTGTCGCGGTGTCGCTGCTGGTTCCCGACGTGCTGGGCGTGTCCTGGCAAGCCGCGATCGGCTCGGCGCTGGGCGGGTGGGGCAGCTTCGTCGCGATCCGCTGGCTGTACCTGCGCGTGCGCGGGATCGAGGCGCTCGGTCTGGGCGACGCCAAGCTGCTGCTGATGGTCGGGGCCTGGTGCGGTCCGGTCGGGCTCGCGTGGTGCATCGGCGCCGGTGCGATCCAGGGGCTGCTGGTGGCGGTGCCGATGCTGTGGCTCGGCAAGTCGATCGCCAACTCCGATCTGCACGAGGTCCACGGGCGCGACGGCCTGGTGTCCGCGCGCAGTGCCGCGAAGGGCCGCGATGACGACCGCGCTGCGTCGCCCGACGGCGGCGAGCCCCAGGACATGCCGTCGTCGGCCCCCACAGGCGGACCGGATCACGGACCGGATCACGGACCCGATCACGGACCGGATCACGGACCCGATCCGGCAGTCGATTCGGACGCCGATGGCGACGCCGGCGACGGCATCGATGGCGACGCCGACCCCGACGTCTTGCGCACCCACGTGCCGTTCGGGCCCTTCCTCGGCGTCGCCGCGCTGGAGTACGTGCTGCTCTCCGATCGCATCGATGCGCTGTTGCAGGCGCTGCTGACCTGATATTCTGCGCGACGATGGACGCAGGCAGCCGCGCGGCGCCGGATCTGTTCGCGGCACTCGAGTGGAGCGCACGCATCGCGCCGCCCGACGTCGCACTGCCCGTGGCGACGTCGAGCCCGGCGCCCGCGCCGTCGATCGCCGCGCCAGCCGAGACCGAGGCCGAGGCCGAGGCCGAGATCGAGATCGACGCCACGCCCTCGGACCTCGCGCCGTCGCCGGCGAGCTCGCCCGCCGTGGTCGCGTCCCCACCGACCCCGCCACGCGCGACCCCGATGCCACCGCCGCGGCCGACCCCGATGCCACCGCCGCGGTCGACCCCGATGCCACCGCCGGGGGCGAGCCGGACGCACGCGCCGGGCAAGGCCCCGGTCCCGCCGCCGCCGCCCTCGCTCGCCGACCTGCTCGAGCCCGACGGGCCGCCCGCCGACGCCTCACCCGCGCTCGACGAATTCGAGGGCCTGCTCGATCTCTTCGACGGCGATCCTGCGGCGGAGGTCGCGGCCGCGTCGGTGCCGACGCCACCTGCGTCGGTGCCGTCGGCGACCGCCAAGCCGGTCGCGCCGCGAGGGCCGCGGCGCCCGACGCCGGTCATCGCAACCATGCCCAAGCCCGGGGCGCTGCCGACCGCGAGCGCGACGGTGGATTTCCCCGCGCCCGGCGACCCGGCCGTGTCGGCGCAGCTCGTCGCCGCGGAGCTGGATCTCGCGTCGCCGCTGGTCAGTCGCGTGTCACCGGTGGTGCCGCTGCCGACGCGTGCCGAGGTTCCCGCGGCCGTCGCCGAGGCCGAGCCCGCGCCGCGGCGCGGCCGCCTGCCGGTGCTGTGGATCGCGCTGACGCTGCTGCTCGGCGGTGCGTTGGCATGGGTGGTCGCGACCCAGACCGATCTCTTGCAGGGCGACGTCATCGCGCAGCGCGACGCCGAGGCGAAGGCCGCCGAGGTCGCCGACCTCGAGGCCCGCAAGGCCGAGCAGGAGCGGGCGAAGGTCGAGTACGGCACCATCGAGATCGCGAGCACGCCCAAGGGCGCGCGGGTGTTCGAGCTGCGCGAGGGGCCGGTCGCCCGCTTCGAGCAGCTGCCGGTCGATCACGAGTACATGGTGCTGGTCACGGCGCCCGGCTTCGCGCCGCGCGTGCGCGTGGTGAAGGGCACCGAGCTCGCGGCCCCGGTGGTGATGGACCTCGACGCGGTGCCGCCCGGTGCTGCGGTGCCGCCGATCCCCGAGCACGACGCACCCAAGCTCTCGCGCGCGCCCTCCAAACAGACCGCGGCGCTCGAGCTGCGCAGCAACACCGCCGGCGCGACGTTGGGCCTGCTGGTCGGGTACACGCCGGGCGTGAAGATCGTCGACGTCGACGTGAAGGCACCGCACCGCTTCTTGCTGGTGCTGGCCGAGCACGAGCCGACCGAGGTCATCGTGAAGGGCCGTCACTTCGAGGAGAAGGGCGGCGCGCTCGAGGCATTCACCGAGGTGACGATGGGCCCGGCGAAGCCGCCGATCATCATGCCCGCCGCGCCGCCGACCGAGGCGCCCGCGGACGCAGGGCCGGCGCTCGAGGCCGGCGCGGCACCGGCCGGGGCCGACGACGAAGCGGTGGTGGTCGAGGCCGACGAGCCGCCGGTCGCAGCGCCGAGCAAGCCGGTGCCCAAGTCCAAGAAGAAGAAGAAGTCGCGCCGCAGCAAGCGCCGTCGCTAGCAGCGGCCGGCGGCACACGGCGCGAACTCGGGCAGGCTGCTATCGCGGGCGCACGGCGGCGGCACGACGACGTCGCCGTCGACCCACGACGTGCACCACCGCGAGCGACACCAGCCACGCGCGCGCATCGTCGAAGCGCGGCGTGCCCGCGACGGCGCAGCGGCTGTCATCGCCGGGCGGTGCGGTGTCGATGCAATCGCAGTTGGCACACTCGAAGCCGAGGAAGTCCACGTCGGTCTGATCGCGGATCCAGCACAGCGCGGGGTAGGGCGCGCCGTAGTAGCCACCGTTGCCGCACGGGCTCGAGCCCCGCGAGGTGATGCCGGCCAGCCGCAGCGCGCCCGAGGCCACGCGCACGAACGCGGGGCCACCGGAGTCGCCGTTGCACGAGTCCTGTTCGTTGCCGCCGGCGTAGAACTCGAGCCCCGCCGGGCTGATCTTGCGGATCGTCGTGGTGACCTTGCGCTTGATGCCGATGCCGCCCTGCACCGCGCCGTCATCGGACGAGTCGCCGTAGCCGACCAGTGTGACCTCCTTGCCCGGGGTCATGGCCTGGTCCCACTCCTCCTGCGTCACGACCGGCAGGGTGTAGCCGCCCGGCACGTTGAAGTCGGCGCCGATCTCGACGTAGCCGTAGTCGTAGATGTCCTCTTTGCAGTCGGGACAGAACTGCGGATGCACGCCCCAGCCGGTGGCCTGGATCGTCATCTGGTTGATCTCTTGCCCGTAGTGCACGACGACGTCGGCGTCGCTGCTCAGGTGATCGAGGCAGTGTGCCGCGGTCAGCACCAGCCGCGGCGCGACCACGGTGCCGGTGCACAGGCCGTTGCCGGCCTGGATCGCCACCACGCCGTCGAACTCACCGGGCTCCGTGACCTGGCCGCCGATGATCGGATCGATCGACGTGCCGACCCTCAGCTCGTGCACCTCGGCCGCCGCGATTCCCGGGCCACCGAGACACGCTGCCGCGATCGCCACCTGGAACCCCAGCCGCCGTGACCCCATGAATCTCGCCAATATAGCACGCGGCGGCGGCGCTGGTCGACTGCAGGCCCGCAGTGGGCCCCCGCGGCACCTGCGAGCTCGGGGCCGGCCGGCATCCCCGCGCGGCCGATCGGGCCCAAGTGCCACCACCACGCGCGCATCCACCACGCGCGTATCCACCACGCGCGTATCCACCACGCGCGTATGCTGGGCTGGAGCGACCCTTGTCCGAACTGCATCACGTCGTGCTCGTCCCCGGCTTCTTCGGGTTCCACAACCTCGGCGAGCTGACCTACTTCTCGCGCGTGTGCGAGCAGCTGACGGTGCGCCTCGAACAGCTGGGCATCCGCGCCGACGTGCGCGCCGTCGGTACGCTGCCGACCGCGTCGCTGCGATCGCGCGCGGCGATCCTCGCCGAGGCGGTCGAGACCATCGCGCCCGGCGACGGCCCGCTGCACTTCGTGGGGCACTCGTCGGGCGGCCTCGACGTGCGGCTCATGATGACGCCGCAGGTCTCGCTGCCGACCGCCGCCGACCTGGCGGCGATCGGCCGTCGCACGCGCTCGGTCGTCACGGTCGCGACGCCGCACTACGGCACACCGCTGGCGACGCTGGCGACCGGTGTGTTGGGCCAGCGGCTGCTGCAGACGCTGTCGGTGGTCACGCTCTACGGCCTGCGCGCAGGCAAGCGCCCGCTGCGGGGCGCCGTGAGGGCGGCGCAGCTGTTGGTGCGGCTCGACGATCTCGTCGGGCTCGGCGGTCGCGTGCTCGAGCAGCTCTACGAGCAGGTGCTCGCCGACTTCGACGACGAGCGCTCCGAGTCGCTGGAGCGCTTCCTCGGCCACGTGCGCGGCGACCAGGCGCTGCTGCCCCAGATCACACCCGACGGCCTCGACCTCTTCAACTCCGCCGCCGAGGATCGACCCGGGGTCGACTACGCGTGCGTCGTGACGCGCGCCCGTCCGCCGCAGGTGTGGGGCTCGCTGCGGGTCGGCCTCGATCCGATCGCGCAGCTCACCCATGCGCTCTACCACGCGCTGTATCGCCTGACCTCGCCGATGCCGCTGTCGCGGCTGGGCGCGCTCACCGACGCGCAGGTCGAGGCGTTGGTCAGCGCGTACGGCAAGGTGCCGGCGCCCACCGCCAACGACGGCATGGTCCCGACCCGCTCGCAGATCTGGGGCGAGATCATCCACGTCGCGCGCGCGGACCACCTCGACGTCATGGGCTACTACGGCGACCCCGACGGTGGCGCCAGCCATGTCGACTGGCTGGTCACGCGCTCGGGTTTCGATCGCACGCGGTTTCGGGCGTTGTGGGGGGCGGTCGGGCGCTTCATCGCTCGCAGTGCGGGTGCGCGGGACGACGCTCGCGGCGGATACGGCTAGCGAAGCTGCGCACCTTTTGTCGCTTTTTGCGTAGTGCGGCGAAGGCGGGTGCGGCCGGGCGCTGGCGGGCGGCCTCGCCATTCGTGATATCGTCGGTGACGTGGCAGGCAGGCGAACCGCAAGCGCGTCGATGGGGCTGATCTTCACGTGGTGTGCGGGCACGCTGTTGCCCACGCCCGCACAGGCCCACGGTGTCGGCGTCGCAGGGGCGCCGTTCGCCATGATGGCGAAGAAGAAGAAGAAGCCCAAGGCAGCCGTCGAGGAGTCGAGCGACCCCGCGCTGTCGAGCGCCGAGGCCGACACCAAGCGGCAAGCGATCCGCGACTCGGTGCAGGCCGAGCGCGACGCCGGCAACATGGGCAACGTCGCCGACGGGCTGCAGCGCAACGCCGAGGAGCTCGGTGATCCGATCACCATGTTGGAGGCCGGCGAGGCGCGACTCGACGTGGCCCAGAAGGACCGCGACACCGAGGCCGCCGAGGCCGCGATCGCGACCACCCGCATCGCGCTCGACATCCTTCACTTCTACGCGGCGGTCGACGCCGGTCAGGTCACCAGCGACTGGCAGGTCATCTCGCCGTCCGACGCCTCCGGCCTCATCGACAAGGCCGACGCGCAGATCGAGCGGGCGCAGGCGCTCATCGAGGAGATCGAGGCCGAGAAGACCGCCGCCTCCGAGGTCGCCTCTGGCGGCGCGGGGAAAAAGAAGAAGAAGAAGAAGCGCGAGAAGGGCGACGCCAAGCCCGGGACCGGGCTCATTGCGGCCGGCTCGATCTTCACGGCCGTGGGCGTGGGTGGCGCGTCGATCGCGATCGCGGGCCTGGCGATCAGCTCGAGCAAGCAGAAGGAAGTCGAGAAGCACATGCCGGGCGATCCCGAGGTCGACGAGCTCGACAAGGCCGGCAAGCGCGCGAACGTGCTCGGCTTCGTCGGCGTGGGCGTCGCCGTGGTCGGTCTCGCGGTCGGCCTGCCGCTCATCGTGGTCGGCGCGAAGAAGCGCAAGGCCGCCGACGGCGGCGTGCCGAGCACTGCGTACCGCCGTGACCGCGAGCGCGCGTACATGACGATCGTGCCCGCGATCGGACAGACCTCCCAAGGCTTGCTGTTGCAGGGTCGCTTCTAGACCCGCGGATGAACGCGGTTGCTGGGGTCGCGGGAGTTGGCGCCCCGTCCAACTTGGGTTACTCAAGGCGCGGGCGCTCGAGCGCCCGCTCGAAAGGAGCCCAACTACCATGTCCCTTCGCATCCCATCGCTCGCGGCGGCCCTGCTGCTCGCTCTGACCGCATGTCCGGCCGACGGCAACGACGACGCCGCCGACAGCGGCTCGTCAGGTGATTCCACTGCATCGACGACCATGACGTCCGCCACCACGGCGTCGACGACCATGACGGCGACCACCGCGTCCGACTCGGGCTCGAGCACGGACACG
Source organism: Deltaproteobacteria bacterium (assembly GCA_016709225.1). Classification (NCBI taxonomy): domain Bacteria; kingdom Pseudomonadati; phylum Myxococcota; class Myxococcia; species Deltaproteobacteria bacterium. The sequence goes on from JADJEE010000001.1 coordinate 570,226, forward strand.
GCTCCGGCCGAGGTCGACTTCGTCACGCAGATCCAGCCGCTCATCGACGCCAACTGCGTCGCGGGCTGCCATGAGGCCGGCGGCGTCTATGCGGCGATGGACCTCACCGCGGCCAACGCCTACACGGTCCTCACCACGCAGGCGCCGGTGTACAGCAGCGACTCGAGCTTCGTGGTGCCCAACGACTCGGCCGGCAGCTTCCTCAGCCGCGCCCTCCACGGCACCGATTCGATCCTGCGCCAGATGCCGCTCGAGCTGGGCACCGACATGATGGGCAACCCCGTCGGCGTCGAGGGAACACCCTTGGCCGACGCGGACATCCAGCTCTTCGACGACTGGATCGACGGCGGCGCGATGCCGTAGTGCGCCGCGCCGGCGGACCCCGAGCGGTCGTCATCGACACTCGGGGGGCGCGGGTGAGGGCGTTGGCTACGCGCGCTCGCGGGCCGCGTAGCCGAGCGTGCGTCGGACCCCGGCGTACGCGCCACTGGTCGCGAACCCGATGAGGTCGCGCAGGTCGTCGTCGACCTCCGCGCGTGCGAGCAGCTCGGCGCCGGTGAGCGGCGTCTTGGCGCCGGTGACCACGCAGATGGCAGCGCCGAGGTCCCCAGCGATCGCGAGGCCGATGCGACTGCCGGCCCGCCGCACCCACGCGCGCCACTGCGAGCTGTCGAAGGGCTCGTTCTCGTGGTCCTTGAACAGGCTGCCGAGCTGTCGGGCCGTGCGCATCGGGAGCTTGCGCAGCAGCTCCTGGCTCAGGCGCGTCGCGTCGTCGTCGCGCGCGTGGTGCTTGCGACGGCCGTGGCGGGGGTGGAACGCCTGCAGCAGCGCCGACAGCAGCTGCGCGAAGCGGCCCCGCCGAAGGCCCATCGCGAACAATGCCTCGGGCCGCGTGCCGTGGAGCGCGCGTGCGAGCGCGAAGCGCAGCACGGCGGGGTCGTCGATCGCGAAGGCGGCCTCGTGGGCGAGGATCACCGGCGGCTGTTGGCAGCGCACCTCGAGCAGCGCCCCCGGCTCGAACTCGGGACCGTCGTCGAGCCCGGGCAGGGTCTCCGGCAGCGCGTGCCGGGCGACGAGCGCGACCTTGCTGTTGCCGAGGCGCTTGAGCACCTCGCCCCAGCACTGCGCGAGCAGGCCTTCGCCCAGCGGCGACACGCGGGCCTCGGGCGGGATCTCGAGCCGAGGCAGCTGCTCGGCGAGCAGCGCCGCACCGCCGTCCTGCAGCGCGAGCAGGGCCTCGCCCACGCCGCCGTCGGCCGGCAGCGCTGGCACCACGCTGGCGGGCACGAACTCACCGGCGGGCACCGAGGTCAGCTCGACGCCGTCGAAGAACGCCGCAGCGGCGGTGTGCTCGGGGGCGGCGAGCTGCAACACACCGTAGAGCGCCCACGCGCGATCGAGGTCGCCCAGCTCGGCGTGGTGCGCGGCCATGAACGCGAGCGCGCGGATGTCGAGCGGATCGACCGTCAGCACCTCGACGAAGTTTGCGAGCACGCGTTCGCCCTGGGTCCCGGCCGCATCGTAGAGCGCCGCGAGGGTCCGTCGCTCGGCGGGACCGAGCGCGTGCGGGTCGAGCTCGAGCGCGAGCTCCAGCGCGGCGATGGCCTTCTCGGGCCGCATGCGCTGGATCTCGGCGAGTCGCAGCAGCAGCGCGATGCGGGGCGCGACGTCGGTGCCACGGGTGCGACGACCGAGCGCCGCGAAGAAGCTCTCCACCAGCGGCTCGATCTCGTCTTCTCGGCCGTTGGCCTCGAGCACGCGCGCCAGCGCGAGCACGGCCGCCGATGAGTTCGGCAGCAGCTCGCGGGCCTGCCTCGCGAAGCGCTCGGCCAGCTCGGCCCGCTCGGGCTGCGCCAGTGCGATCTCGGAGCCCTCGAGCAGGAGGTCGTGCCGGCGCTCGCGCCCGAGGTCGGGCTGCAGCAGCAGCCGATCGAGGCAACGCAGCGCGATCGTGGGGTCGTGCACGGCCGTGGCCCGGAAGGCGACCTCGAGCTGGGTGCGGTCGAGTGCGGCGACGTTGTGCTCCTCGAGCAGCTCCAGCCCGAGCCGGATGTTCTCGAACGCGGCGCGGCGCAGCTCGGCCTCGGTCTGCGGGCCCTGCGGATCACCGCCGTCCGCAAGCGCGGCCGCGGCGTCGTTGAAGAGCATGCCGGCGTCGATGAACTTCTGACCGCGCGCGCGCGGGTCACCGACCTCGCGCGCCAGTCGAGCCGCAGCCTCGGCCGCCTCGACGAGCGCGCCGCGTTCCTGGCACAGGCCGATCAGCGGCTCGAGGGCGTTGGGGTTGCTGGGGTCGAGCAGCGCAGCGCGACGGTAGCGGGCCAGCGCCTCCTCGACCTGCTTGAGCGCCAGCGCGCTCTCGGCCACGAACGCGAACACATCGCTCAGCAGCCGCACTTGCTTGGGCGTGCGCTCGAAGCCCTCGGCGAGTCGCTCCTCGAGCTGGTCGGCGGCCATCAGCGCCTCGCGGTGGCGCCCCGCCAGCACGCGGTTGCGCACCAGCGCCGCACGGATGTCGAGGTTCGCGGGGTCGTGCCGCGCCGCCAGCGTGAGCCGTCGGTGGGCGTCCGCGTGGCGGCTGCTCTGCTCGAGCACCTGCGCCAGCGCCAGCAGGCCGCCCGCGAGCTGCACCGGATCGCCGCCGAGGCCGAGCGCGTCGACGGCCTGCTCGAGCAGTGCCTCGGCCTCCTCGTGACGCCCGGCCTCCGCCAGCATCTCGCCGAGCCCCAGCTTCGCGCGGGCGTACTCGGGATCCTCGGCGAGCGCGGCGTCGAAGCGCACGCGCGCGGCCGCGATGTCGCCGGTGCTGCGGTAGGTGATGCGGCCCATCTCGGCCAGCAGCTGCGCACGGATCGTCGGGCCCTTCATCTCGGCCAGCTGGCGATCCATGAACTCCATCGCGCCGGCGATGTCGCCGTCGTCGACGCGCAGCCGCACCAGGCCCTCGAGCGCCGATGCCAGGCGGCGCGGCGACTCCGGATCGTCGGCGGCGACCTTGGCCTCGGCGAGCACGCGGGAGTACAGCCGCAGCGCGCGGGCGTTGTCGTGCAGTCGCGCGCGCAGCAGGTCGGCCGCCTCGAGCAGGCCGTCGGAGTCGGGCAGCGCCGCCAGCGACTCGACCAACAGCGCCTCGTCGTGCACGGCGCGGGCGAGCTTGGCCTGCGCGCGCAGCAACGCCGCGACCCCGGGCCGCTGCGCCAGCGCGGCGGCGATGACCGCCAACGCGCCCTTGGGATCGTGGTCCTCGCGGTCGAGCACTTCGGCGAGCGCGGTCGCGACGCGTACGTGACGGGCCTCGTCGCCGGCGGCGGCCCGCTCGAGGTGCCCGCGCAGCAGCGTCACGCCGTCGTCGCGCCGCCCCTGGCGGCGATACAGCCGACTGAGCGCGAGCGCGACCTCGTCGTTGTCGGGCGCGGTGCGGACCAGCTCCTCCAGCGTCGCCGTGGCGGCATCGGGATCGCCGCCGCCCTCTTGCAGCGCACGCGCCTTGGCGACCAGCAACGAGGTGCGGGTCTCGCCGTCGGCGGGGTCGCACGCCGCCAGTCGCTGCTCGATGATCGGCAGCGCCGGCTCGAAGCGACCGGTCGCGAGGTAGAGCTCCTGCAGCCGCGCCAGCGCGACCGGATCCTCGCGCAGCTCGGTGAGCTCGAGCCAGGCCGCGATGGCGCGGTCGGGCAGGCTCAGCTTGTGCTCGTAGATGTCGGCGATCTGGGCCAGCACCGCCAGGCGGTAGTCCTCGTCGGGCACGTGGTCGGCGGCCACGCGCAGGGCCTCGATGGCCTGCTGCCACTGTCGCTGCGACATCAGCAGCCGCGCGAGCTCGTCGTGCAGCTCGCGGCGATCGGGCAGCTCGCGCGCGAGCAGCTCGAGTCGTTCGATGGCCTCACGCGGACGCGCCAGACGTTGCTCGAACACGTGACAGAGCTCGAGCGTGCGCGCGATGCGTTCGTCGGCGTCGAGATCCGGCGCCTCGACCTCGAGCAGGTCGCTCCACACCCCGGCCCACTGCGCGTGCTGCTCGAGGCCGCGGTAGATGTCGAGCAGCGCTCGCATCGCGCCGGTGTGGTGGGGCGCGACCGCCAGCACGGCGCGGTAGCGACTCTCGGCCTCGTCCCAGTGCTCGGCCGCCGCGTGGAGCTCGGCGATGCGGAGATTGTGCGCGACGACGTGCTCGGGCATGGCCGACTCGGCCAGCAGCAGCTCGTACGCTTGCAGCAGTCGCTCCATCACGCCGTGGCGCGCCGCGAGGCCTTCGAGTCGCTCGAGCGCCTCTTCGTGGCGTGGCACCCACAGCAGCGCGCGCTCGAGGGCCTGGAACGCGCGCTCGAGGTTGTGCGCGCCCTCTTCCCAGAGGCGCGCGAGCGACAACGCGACCTCGACCTTGGCCAGCTTGCTGTCGGCCGGCATCTCGGTGTACGCGAGCGCGACCTCCTCCCAAGCACTGGCGACGCGCGGGCGGGCCGGCAGCACTGGGCGCGTGAGCTTCGGCAGCGCGGGCAGGCCCTGGTCGGGTGCGCGCGGTGGCGGCGGCGGGGCCGTCACGACCACCGCCGATGCGCGGGTGTTGTCGGCGCGTTGCAGCTGCAGCAGCTGCGCCTGCATCACCGCGACGGTCGGGTCGACGGTCGGCAGCTCCGCGCCGTCGTCGAGCTCCTCGAGCTCGTCGACCTCGAGGTCTTCGAAGTCGAGGCTCTCGGGGTCGACCGAGATCGGCGGCGCGAGGTCGGGGCGCGCGGCGGTCGGGGCTGGGGCCGCCGCCGACACGCTGTCGGGATCGTCGAGCAGGATCTCCTGCGTGTGGGGCCCGCCGACGCGCGTGGGTGCGGCGATCTCGACGCGCGGCGCGTGTGGGGACGGCATCGTCTCGACCAAGCGCGGCTCGAGGCCGGCGCCGATCCACGCCGCGGCGTCGGCGATCTCGGGCGGTGCCAGCGTGGGCGTGAGCATCGGATCACGGGGCACCGGTGGCGTGTGGTAGCCGCCGGTGTGCTCGGCCAGCCGCCAGATCGCGGCATGCTCGTCGCCGACGTCGCCGTCGGCAGCGGGGAGGCTGGGGCGCGTGCGCCAGGCACACAGCCGCGCGCGCAGGGCGTACTCGGGTCGCCCGAGCGAGCCCTCGTACAGCTGCGCGATGCGGATCAGCAGCTGCGCCTGATCGACCGGCTGCGGCGCGACCTCGAGCGCCGCCGCCGGCACCATCAGGTACAGCTGCCACAGGTCGCCCTCATCGGCGAGCCGCTCGAGCTCGGCGATCGCACGTTCGTCGTCGGGGTCGAGCCGCAGCACTCGCATCCACTCGGCCATCGCGGCCGCGCGGTCACCCAGCCGCAGCTCGCGGATCTCGGCGCGCTCGGCCAGCAGCGCGATGGTGCGGTCGCGATCGCGGCTGCGCCCGACCAAGCGCTGCAGCAGCTGCAGCAGCACGAGCGCGCCGACCGGCGGTAGATCGCCGTCGCGGCGCTCGTCGACCGACAACGAGAGCCGGCGGATGTCCGGCAGCAGCACGTCGCCGCCGGCCTCGTCGAGGCCATGCGCGAGCACACGGATCGCGGCCAGGGGATCCTGCAGCCGCTCGTCGAAGATCTGCGCCGCGCTCTCGAGCGCGGCGATGGTCGCTTCGCCGGCGCTGGCGTTGCGCGCCCGCTCGAGGTGCAGATCGCAGAGCATGGCCCACAGGCGGTGGCGCTCGCTCACCTGCAGGATCTGCTCGAACGCGTCGTCGGCGAGGGTGGTGTCGGTCTTGCGCAGGTCCTGCCAGGCCTGCCGGAGCCACTCGAACGCCTTCTCGGGATCGTGCAGCTCGTCCTCGTAGATGCGGGCGATCGCACGGCAGGCGTCGTAGCGGCCGAGGTCGGACGCGGCGCGACCGAGTCGACCGCCGTGCAGCTCGATCACCGCCTGCCACGCGCCGTGCTCCCGTGCGGTGCGCTCGAGCTCGTCCGCGAGCGCCTCGTCGAGCGGTGCGGCGCGGTGGGCCCGCTGCAGGTAGCCGATCGCCTTGGCGGCGTCGCCGAGCCGCGAGAGCGCCACGCCGGCGGCCTCGCGCAGTCGGGCGACCAGTGCGTCGGTCGACTCGCGGCGCTCGAGCGCCGCGATCTCGTGGTCGAAGGCCTCGAGCAGCTCGCGCCAACAGCCGTGTGCCTCGGCCAGCGAGCGCAGGTGCTTCCCGGGTGCGGCGAGCGTCAGGTCGGAGCGCAGCGCCGCGAGGTAGCCGCGCTCGGCCCACTCGAACGCCAGCGGCGCGTCGAGACACTTCGCCTGCGCCAAGCGGCTCGCCTCGAGGCACAGATCGACCTGCGCACCCGCGAGCCCGGCCTCGCCGAGGTAGCCGAAGCGCTCCTCGTGGATCGCGAGCAACTCCCGCCACAGCCCCGCCTTCGCCGCGAGCTCGTGCACGCGTGACACGATGCGCGCGTCGAAGTGGTCGATCGCCAGCGCCTGCCGCAGGAACGCCAGTGCGCGCGCCGGCTGCTCGAGGTCGCGCTCGGCGATGGTCGCCATCTGCTCGAGCGTGGCGGTGCGGGCCGAGACCTCGCTGAGGAGATCGAGCCGCCGTTGCAGCGTCACCAGTGCGGCCTCGTGGTCGCCGACGTCGTGCTGCAGCCGCGCCATGGTCGCGAGACCCTCGAGGTCGGTCGAGAACTCGTGCACGAAGCGGGCGTAGGTCGCGACCGCGGCCTGCTTGTCGCCGAGGTGCTGCAGCCAGGTGTTGCTGATGGTGCCGTACAGCCGTCGCCGCTCCTCGGCGGACTCGGCCGCCAGCAGCAGCAGCTCGGCCTGGCGCACCAGCTTGCGGTGGAGGCCGGCCCGCTCGTACAGCTCGAGCAGGCTCGAGGCGACCTCGCGCCGCCCCAGCGCCAGATCCTCGCCGAGCGACTCGAGCAGCTCGGCGGCGCCGTTGGGATCGTCGAGCTGCTCGGCGAGGATCTCGGCGCGCTCCCACGCGATGCGGAAGGCGTCGTCCTCGGTCTCGGCCAGCTCTTGGAGCTTGCCGAGCACCGCGACCAAGGGCTGCCACGCGTCCTCGCGACGATAGATGCGGACCAGGGCCTCGAGCGCACCACGGTGATCGGGGCGGCTGCGGAGCACCCGCTCGAACGAGGTGCGCGCGAGCATCGGGTCGTCGAGCGCGGCTTCGGCCAGCTGTCCCAGCCGCAGCAGGTAGTCGATCTGCCGCACGAGCGGGGTCTTGGGCGAGCCCGCGGCCTTGGTCAGCAGGGTGCCGAGCTCCTCGTTGCGCCCCGCCTTCGCGTAGGCGAGCACGAGCTTGTCGACGATCTCGAGGTTGCCCGGGCGCAGCTCCAGCAGCTCGGTCCACAGCGAGGCCGCGCGGTCCTCGTCGGCGAGGTCGAGCTCGGCGATGCGGGCCATGCGACGCAGCAGCTTGGCCTTGGCGTCGGGCGAGCCGGCGCTGGGCAGCTCGTGGGCGAGCACCTCGAGCAGCTCGCTGTAGCGGCCTTGCTCCTCCAGCAGCTGCTGCAACCGGTACGAGGCCTCGCGATCGTCGGCGCTGATCTCGAGGATCTGTCGGCACGCCCACTCGGCGTGCTCGAGCTGGCTCAGCTCGTGGTGCCACAGCTCGGCCATGCGCCGCAGGATCGCGATGCGCTCGGTGCCGCTGCGGGAACGATCGTGTTGGTCGCGCAGCATGTCGACCACGCGCTCGTAGTCGCCGGCGCGGTCGTGCAGCGCTGTGAGGGCCCGGGTGGCCTGGATGTCGCTCGGCGACAGCTGGAGGATCTCGCCGTACAGCTCGATGGCGCGCTCGGGGTTGACCTGGCGATCGCGGTAGACCTGCGTGAGGCGCTTCAGGATGTCGAGGCGCTTGGCGGGGTCCACGGTGCGCTCGAGCTCGGCCTCCTGGACCCGCACCATGTTGTCCCACATGCGCGCGCGCTTCTCGATGCGGGCGATGTGCTTGGCCGGGCGCGCGTCGTCGGGGTACGCGGCCTGCAAGCGACCCCAGGCATCGAGCGCGCCGTCGATGTCGCCCAGGCGTCGCTCGCAGATGTCGGCGAGTTCGACGAACTCCTCCGCGAAGGCCCGCGCGTCGTAGGGGCTCTCGCCCTCGGGATACGCGGCGGCCTGCTCGATCTGGTAGAGGATGAGGTCGCGCAGGTGGGTCCAGTTGTGCTTGCGCCGCCAGTGCTCCTTGTAGCCCTCGAATGCGCCGGCGTTGAAGGGCTCGCGCTCGAGCACCTTGTAGAAGTAGACCGCGGCACGCTCTTCGTCGCCGAGCTCGTCGCGGCACACCATCGCGGCGCGCAGCAGGGTCTCGGTCGGGACCTCGTCGGGCATGCGCTCGATCTGTGCGTCGAGCAGGCCGACCAGCGCCCAGTGATCGCCGCTGTCGGCGTAGATCTGCTCGAGCCGGCGCCACGACTCGTCGTCGGGGCGTTGGTAGCGGCTGGCCTCCTCGAACAGCGCGCGCGCCTCCTCGCGGCGGTACAGCCGTCGATCGAGCAGCTCGGCGCGGCGCAGCTGCAGCGTGACCGCATCGGCGCCGCTGAAGTGGAACAGCCACTCGCGGTACAGCTCGTCGAGCGCGAGCCAGTCCTCGGCATCGATGAGCGTGTTCTCCAGCGCCGCGGAGGCCTGCTGGTGATCGGGCGCGAGCATCAGCGAGCGCCGCAGCAGCTTGAGCGCGCGGGGCTTGTCGCCACGTCGACGCGCGAGCTCGGCCGCCTTGTAGAAGATGTCGGCGGCCTTGGCGACGCCGTCCTCGGTGGCCTTACCGGAGGCCAGGTACAGCACACCGAAGGCCCGCAGCGCCTCGATGTCGTCGGGCACCACCTTGAGCGCGGCCTGCAGGTGGCGCGCGGCCGAGGGCACGTCGTCGAACTGCTCGGACTCGATGCTCGCGAGCCGACGGTGCAGCTCGGCCACGCGCACGCGGTCACTCGAGCCCTCGAGCTTGGCCAGCTCCTGCACCAGCTGCGCGGCCGCGGGACGCCAGGCGCCGGCGACCAGGTACAGCCGGATCAAGCGATCGCAGGCCTTGGCGTGGTTGGGATCGAGCTCGACCACGCGGGCGTAGTGCTGCACCGCCTCGCCGATCGCGAGGAAGTGCTGCTCGAGCAGCTCGGCGAGTTCGAAGTGCAGGGCGGCGGCGTCGGCCCCGGCGGGGAGCGTCTGCACGCGCCAACGCAGCAGCTCGACGAGCTCCTTGTGTGCGCCCATCAGCTCGTAGAGCTTTCGCAGTCGCTCGTGCGCGCGCAGGTTGTCGGGCCGCAGCTGCAGCGCGCGCGCGAGCGCGTGGGCGGCCTCGTCGCGATCCTTCACGCGCTCGAGCCACAGCTCGTAGGCCTGCACGCACAGCTCGGCGGCCTTCGAGCGTTGCTCGGCGGTCGCGGTCTCGGTGGCCGCGGCGTGCAGCAGCAGCAGCGTCGCCAACGAGCGCCAGTCCTCGCTGTCGCGGTACTGGCGCCGCAAGCGATGGAACGCGCGTTCATCGGCCGCGTTCGCGCGGAACTCGGTCAGCTCGGCGGGTTCGCGGCTGTGGCGTCCCGGCAGGGGACACGGCAGCACGGCGGGGGCGTCGGGCGCTTGGGCCTCGTGATCGAGCATCTGCACGGCGGTCGCAGGCGGTCGTTGGAGGGGACGACCGTGGCACGGTAACACGACTTCGAGCGCCGCCGTCCCGCGGGATCGCCCCATCGCCGACGGATCGGGGGCGGCCGGTGGCGGTCGAGCGTGCACGCCCGGCGGTTCGCCGTCGGCTCCGGGCCCGCGTCAGTTCGTGTACCGTGCGGGGGCAACGGCGTACCGCACGGCAATCGGCGCACTCCGGCACCGCCCATGGCCACGTCGGCCGCACGCCGAAACCGCCGCGGTGCCCACCCGCCGCTTCGACCCCGACACCGCAACCGATGGACAGTAGGCGATCACCAGCCACCCGCACCCCGCAACAGACGCGCCTGCGCTCCGGCGCCCGCGTCATCGTCCACCAGACGCCGCGGCGGGGTCCCGGAGCCAGCACGGTGGCCATCCAGCTGTGGATCTTCGCCGGCACCGCCGACGAGGGCCCGCGCGAGCACGGCTGCGCCCACCTGCTCGAGCACATGGTGTTCAAGCCGCTGAGCATCGATGGCAAGCGCGTCGACATCGCGTCGTCGATCGAGGCCCTGGGCGGTGACGTCAACGCGTTCACCAGCCACGACGAGACCGTCTTCCACGCGACCGTGCCGGCGTCCGCCTTCGACGCCGCACTCGAGGCGCTGGTGCGGCCGGTCGCGCACGCGCGTCCGCTCGCGAGCGAGCTGGCGCAGGAGGCCCAGGTCGTGCTCGAGGAGATCAAGCAGTACGACGACGATCCCGGCTCGCGCGTAGTGCAGGAGATGGTCGCGGCGCTCTTCGGCGAGCACGGCTATGCCCGGCCGGTGCTGGGCTGCGCCCACGAGGTCGCGGCGCACACGCCCGCGGTGCTGCGGCGATTCTTGTCGCGCAACTACGCCGGTGATCGGCTCGCGCTGGTGGTGGCGGGTCCGCTGCCGTCGGCTCGCGTGGTCGCGGCGGCCCGCCGCGTGCTCTCGCGGTTCCCCACCGTCGCGGCGCCGCGCCGACTGCGGACCCCGACGCCGTCGCGCGAGCCCCACGTGGTGGTCGTGCGCGACGACGTGCACGAGGCCCACGTCGCCATCGGCTGGCAGTCGCCGGCGTGGCCCGGCCCGCAGGCGGTTGCACTCGAGCTGGCCTCGTGCGTGCTCGGCTACGGCGAGTCGAGCTGGCTGGCGCGGGAGCTGCGTCGCGGTCGCGGGCTGGTGACCGACGCGCACGCGAGCCTGATTGCGGGGCGCCAGGGCAGCACCTTCACGGTCGCGGCGCACGGGCCCGCGGCGCGCATCGAGGCCGCGACAGGCGCGATGCTCGACATGATCGGCCTGCTGCAGCGCACGCCGGTGCTCGCCGACGAGCTGGCGCGGGCGCGCGCGGTGCTGTCGAGCGACGTCGTGTATCGCCGCGAGACCAGCAACGGCCTCGCCCACGCGCTCGGCTACTATCTGAGCCTGGGGCAGGGCATCGACCTCGACGGCCGCCTGCTCGCGATGTTGCAGGCGCAGACCCCCGCGAGCCTCCGGGATGCGGCTGCCGTGCACCTGCGGCCGCAGCGGGCCTCGATCGCCCTGGTGCTGCCGTCGTCCGAGTTCGACGCGGCGCAGGCCCGCGCGCTGCAGCGGCGCTTGCTGGCGCGGCTGAAGGGCAGCGCGCACGCGACCACCGGGCCGCAGCTGACCCGCGATCGCCACGGCATCGTCTGCACGCAGCTGCGCGGCGGCCTGCGCCTGCGCATGCGCCCCGATCCGAGCCTCGCGATGTTGGCCGGTTGGATGGTGTGGCCCGGCGGTCAGCGCATCGAGCCCGCGGCGCTCGCCGGCGCGAGCCCGCTGATGGCGACCCTGCTCACGCGCGGCACCGACGAGCGCGACGGCGATGCGCTGGCACGCGAGATCGAGGGCTGCGCCGCGGTGCTCGACGGCGTGTCGGGGCGCAACAGCGTGGGCCTGCACTTCGAGTGCCTCGCGCCCGATCGCGCGCTGCTGCTGCGGCGGCTGATCGAGTGCGCCCGCGCGCCGCGCTTCGCCGACGACGAGCTGGCCAACGAGCGGCGCCTGGCCATCGAGGAACTCGCCGCCGACCGCGACGATCTCGCGGGGCTGGCGTTCCAGGCCGCGGCCGAGCGCCTCTACGGCGCGCACGCCTACGGCCGCCGCCGCCGCGGCACGCCGCAGACGCTCGCCGCGGTCGATCGCGCCGCGCTGCGCAAGCTATGGCGCACGCACTATCCGGTCGGTCGCGCGTGCCTGGCCCTTTGCGGCGACTTCGACCCGGCCGAGATCGTCGATCTGCTCGAGGGCCTCGAGGGCGACGCGAGCGCGCCGCCGTCACGCACGCGCTGGCCGGGCCCACGACCGCAGCTGGCCGAGCGCCGCAGCCATCGCGTGCGACGCAGCCGCGAGCAGGCCCACGTGGTGCATGCGTGGCCGGGCCTCACGTTGTCCGATCCGCGGGTCTGGGCGATGGAGGTGCTGACCACGGTGCTCGGCGGCCAGGCCGGTCGGCTGTTCGCCGCGCTGCGCGAGGACGAGCCGCTGGTCTATCACGTGTCGGCGTCGTCGAGTGAAGGGCTCGACGCCGGCCACGTGGCGTTCTACGCCGCAACCTCGCCCGACAAGCTCGCGCGCACCCACGCGGCGCTCGAGCGCGAGCGCCGGCGGGTCTGCGGCGGTGACGTGCGGGTCGACGAAGTCGAGCGCGCGCAGGCGTACCTCGTCGGCCAGGCCGAGGCTGCGCTGCAGCGAAGGGGACGAATCGCGTCGATGATGGCGTTCAACGAGATCTACGGGCTCGGCTACGCCGCACACCACGACTATGCGGCGCGCATCGAGGCGGTGCGGGTTGCCGATCTGGTGCAGCTGGCTCGCACGCTGCTGCGCGACGACAAGCAAGTCACCATCACCGTCGCGTGAGCGCCCCGCTGCGGGCGGCTCACTGCAACGACAGCACGTAGACGTCGTACAGCGCGTGGGTCCAGGCCGCGACCGCGAAGCCACGCACGCGGTACACCACCGCGAAGAAGACCCCCGCCAGTGTGCGGTAGACGAACGCGGCGAACGTGAAGGGCTCGCCGCTGCTGCCGACGTGGTGCGCGAGCGAGAACACCAGCGACGACACCAACAGGGCCAGCAGCCACGCCCGGCGCTCGCCGGTGAGCCCTGTGAGCAGCCACGCGCAGGCGCCCATCACCAACACGCGGAACACCAGCTCCTCGTGGAACCCGGCGCCGGCGGAGATGACCACCACGTCGGCTGCACCCGGTCCGCCGCCGACGCTCAGGCCGGGAATCACGCCGAGCGCCCGGTCCATCACGAACACGATGAGGGTGCCCATGGTCAGGGCATAGACCGCCGACTCCGCCATGGCCGGCACGAACGCGCGGGGATGGAATCGATCGCGGCGCGCGAGCACCAGCAGCACCGCCGCGTACACGACCAGCAGCGCCACGAGGATCGCGAGGTAGTTGTGGAGGTCGCGTTCCGCCAGATCGACGAGCGATCGCGTCAGCACGTCGACGCCGTTCTGACCGCGCCCGCCGAGGATGCCCAGCTGGTAGGTGAGGAACAGCGGGAACACCAGCACCGCGCTGGTCAGCCCGTCGACGCGGGTCGCGAGGTGACGCTGCCACGCACCCGCGGGGGCGCGGGTACGTGGCTCGTCGTCGTCGTCATCCACGGTGCGGGCCATGGTGTTGACCCCACGCAGGGGGCGCGATCTTCACGCCGCGGGGCCCGGCCGGGCGACCCGCGGCGCGCGACGTCACTTGCCCTTCTTGGCGGGCTTCTTGGCGGCGGGCTTCTTTGCGGCCGGCTTCTTTGCGGCCGGCTTCTTGGCCGCGGGCTTCTTGGCCGCGGGCTTCTTGGCCGCCGGCTTCTTGGCCGCCGGCTTCTTGGCCGCCGGCTTCTTGGAGGCCTTCTTTGCGGCGGGCTTCTTTGCGGCCGGCTTCTTTGCGGCCTTCTTCGCCGCGGGCTTCTTGGCAGCCTTCTTCGCGGCGGGCTTCTTCACGGCCTTGGCGCGCTCCTTGGCGAGGCGCTCCTTCTCCTTGAGCTTCTCCTTGGCGAGACGCTCCTTCTCCTTGATCTTGGCGAGGCGCTCCTTCTCCTTGTCCTTGAGCAGGCGCTCCTTCTCGCGCTCGGCGGCGAGGCGCTCCTTCTCCTTGGCCTTGGCGGCGCGCTCCTTGTCCTTCTCCTTGGCGAGGCGCTCCTTCTCCTTGTCCTTGAGCAGGCGCTCCTTCTCCTTGTCCTTCTCCTTGGCGAGGCGCTCCTTCTCGCGTTCCTTGGCGGCACGCTCCTTCTCGCGCTCCTTGTCCTTGGCGAGGCGCTCCTTCTCCTTGAGCTTCTCCTTGGCGAGGCGCTCCTTCTCCTTGACCGCCTGCTCCTTCTCTTTTTCCTTGGCCTTGATGGCCTGCTGCTTCTCGGCGAGCTTGGCGAGTCGCTTGGACTCCTTCTCCTCGTCCTTGCGGCGGCGCTCGTCGTCGCGGGCCTTGTTCAGCTCGTCGCGCTTGCGCTCGGCCTCGAGGCGACGCTCCTCGGCCTTGCGCACGCGCTCCTGCTCGCGTTCTTGCTTCTTGCGCTCGCGCTCCTCGTCGCGTTCGCGACGCTTGGCCTCGCGCTCCTCTTCGCGACGACGGCGCTCTTCTTCGCGGCGCTCGGCTTGGGCGGCCCGCTCGCGCTCGGCGGCGAGGCGCTTCTCCTCGCGCTCGCGCTGGCGCTCGGCCTCCTCCTCCGCGAGTCGACGCTCGCGCTCGGCGGCGATCTCCTCGGGCGAGGGCCCGAGCTCGAGGCCGAGCAGCTGACGCACCTCTTCCTCGGCCACGCGCTCGCCCGCACGCTCCTCGTCGGTCTCGCCGCGACCGTGCACGAGCACGCGCGGGAGGTTGTTGCGGAACATGACCTCGACCTTCTGCTCGCCCGCGATCTCGCAGACGAAGCCGACGCCGAAGGTGGGGTGCACGACGATCTGGTGGAGCGACAGCGCCGCCTTGGGCGAGTATCGAACCGCCGTGTCGAGCGGGTAGGCGTTCATGCCCTCGAGCCAGTCGAGCTTCTTCGCGCCACGTCGCTTCGCAGCGGCCAGCGGCTCGGGATTGTCGTCCTCACCACCCCGCGGGGGCTTGAATCCGTGCGTGTCGCCGCATACGGCGCACTGCACGCGACGGATCTCCTCCGCGTAGCTCTCGAGGATGATGTGTTGGGTATCTGCGCGGCACTTGGGGCAGTAGCCATCGGCTTCGCCCCCGTTGCTCGAGCTCTGATTCCCACCGAAATGGCTCTCGAAGATCTGATCCATGACCAAACTCCGGCCTACGCTCGCACGTGACCTAGCACGGCGCGATCTTACCAACAAGCATCAAAGACCCCGAAAATGCAGGCAATTTCGAAGGAGGGTCGAGATGTCGTTGACGATCGAGCCGGGGTTAACTGTTTGAAATGAGAGAACAAAGCACGCTTCGAAGGGGCCCGTGGAGGGCCCCCTCCAGGACCGGATTTCGGTTGGGATCGCATCGCTTCGACCCGCCACTCGCCGGGCCGCACGGGATCATGCGCGCATGCGGAGCCGATCCGACGGGCGCGCGCCGCTGCACGCATGGCACCCCTGCACCGGTGTGCGGCCGCGCGGGCGCGGGCGTCGGAGCGGGCGGTCTCAGGCATCGGCCATCGGTCCGTTGGGCTCGGCGGGTTCGCTGCGGCGGGCGTCCTCACCCAGGCGCCGCACCTCGGCGACCACGTCCTTGGACTGCTCCGCGAGGCTGCCCAGCTCGCGGCACACCACGCGGAAGGCCCGCCCGTGGTCCCCGGCCTGGGCGGCGATGATGTTGCCGTTGAGCGCGAGCAGCTGCAGCCGTCGCGCGACGTCGTCGACGAACTCCGTCACCGCGCCGAGGCGCTCGGCGTGCAGCGCACGCACCAGCGTGGCGGGGTCTTCGGCCGCGCCGCGGCGCCAGCTGGCGGCGAGCATGTCACGCAGGGTGCCCACGTCCTGGTAGGCCTCGAGGATGCCGATGGGGCCGTACTCCTCGGGCTTGTCGCTCGCGAACAGTGGGCGTGCGGCCAGCATGGTCGGGCGGCCGTTCCACTCGAGCGTGCCGCGGAACGGCTGGCGCTTGCGCAGCACGGTCTCGACCAGCTCGGCCTCGGCGTAGGCACCGACCTCGGGCGCGGGGCCGGCGTCCAGCGAGGTATAGGTCGCGATGCGGCGGTTGCCGAGGTAGACGGAGGTCCCGAGGCTGCTGGCGCGGGCCACCCGCGGCAGCAGCTCGCGGTCGTAGTTCAGCACCGCGTGGCCCGCCCACAGCTCCTGATCGCGCCGCAGCACCCGGCCCTGGGCATGGATCAGCGTCTCGAGCAGCTCGGCCGAGGCCGCGGCGCGCTCGAGCACGCGACGGCCGACCGTCTGCATCACGACGTCGATGAGCCCGTCGTCGATGTTGTCGTCGGCCACGGCGACAGAGTGTAACGGCGTTGCCCGGCTTGTGGTAGGAGCGGGCATGACCGAGGTGCAGGGGCGCATGCCGCCCGTGGTCCGCATCGCGCCCAGCCCGACCGGCGACCCCCACGTTGGCACCGCCTACATCGCGCTGTTCAACTACGCCTTCGCCAAGCGGCACGGCGGCCGCTTCGTGCTGCGCATCGAGGACACCGACCAGGAGCGGTCCTCTCGCAGCAGCGAGACCGCGATCTTCGAGGCCCTGCGGTGGCTCGGGCTCGACTGGGACGAGGGCCCCGACGTCGGCGGGCCGCACGGGCCCTACCGCCAGTCCGAGCGCCTGGCGGTGTACGGCAGCCACGTGGCGCAGCTGCTCGCCTCCGGTGCGGCGTACCGCTGCTTCTGCACCCGCGAGCGGCTCGACGCGCTGCGCAAGCAGCAGCTCGCCGACAAGGTCGAGCACCCCGGCTACGACCGCCACTGCCGCGGCCTCGACCCCGCCCAGGCGGCCGCCCGCGCGGCCGCGGGCGAGACCCACGTGGTCCGTCTGGCGGTGCCCGAGCACGGCGAGGTCATCGTGCCCGATCGCCTGCGCGGCGAGATCCGCTTCGGGGTCGAGCAGGTCGACGAGCAGGTGCTGGTCAAGTCGGATGGCTTTCCGACCTACCACCTGGCCAACGTGGTCGACGACCACCTCATGGGCGTCACCCACGTGATCCGCGGTGAGGAGTGGCTCAGCTCCACCCCCAAGCACGTGCTGCTCTACCGCGCCTTCGGCTGGGAGGCGCCCGAGTTCTACCACGTGGGTCTGCTGCGCAACGCCGATCGCAGCAAGCTGTCGAAGCGCAAGAACCCGGTGTCGATCAACTACTACCGCGCGCTCGGCTACCTGCCGACGACGTTCCTCAACTTCCTCGCGACCCTGGGCTTCTCGATGCCCGACGGCCGCGAGCGCTTCACGCTGGCGGAGATGGTCGAGTGCTTCGACCTGTCGCGTCTGTCGGCGGGCGGCCCGGTGTTCGACCCGGTCAAGCTCGCGGCCTGGAACGGCGAGGACCTGCGCGCGCTGTCGGTCGATGCGCTGTGCGAGCGGCTGCTGGGCGACGTCTTCGAGCGCGAGCGGCTGCGGGCCATCGTCGAGCTGTCGCGCGAGCGCATCCAGCGACTCGACGACTTCGTGCCGTTCGCGAGCTTCTTCTTCGGCGGCTCGATCGACCTGCGGCCCGTGCTCCCCGAGTTCGCGCTCAAGAACCGCACGCGCGAGGAGGTCATCGAGATCCTCACGCGCTTCCTCGAGGAGATCGAGAAGGACAAGGACGCCCGCGCCTTCACCAAGGAGACCGTCGAGGCCTTTGCCCGCGGCTTCTGCGAGCGCAGTGGCTGGAAGACCAAGGAGATCTTCGGCCTGCTGCGCCTGGCGGTGGTGGGCCGGACGGCCGCGCCGCCGCTGTTCGAGACGCTGGTCGCGTGTGGCAAGGACCGCACGCGCCTGCGCTTGCGCGACGCCATCGAGGCCTTGAAGGCGCAGACCTGAGCTCGTGGCGCGCCGGCGCGCGGTCACTACGGCCGCCCGCCGCAACGCGACGAAAAGCAGGTCCACCGACGCTCGACGATTCCAGTTCAACCCCTACCGTAGCAGGTGGGCACCACGGATATCCGCTTCGGGCTTCCCGCCGAACGGGCTTGCACTCCCACGGGCAGAGGCGGTTCCCTGGTTGAACAGAGTAGGTAGAACTCGAACGCCGAGCGTCGGCTGACCTGCACTCCAAGATAGCAGAGCGGACCGACGCAACCATCGGCAAAAATCGCCCAGCGCGTTCGGCGGGCGACATGCGAGCGTGGCTCGGGTTGTCGCGCTCGCCTCGCGGGCGACTTGCCAGCGGCGTGCAAACCTGATGGGCGCTAAGTGCCGTGCGAGCGCGAGTCGGCGAAGCGCGGGTCGGCGGCCGGCTCGACCGCGCGATAGTCGGCTCCGAGCCCGCCCTGGACCGCGACCGACGGACCACCCCGGCTCATGAGGTCGACCTTGCGCAACACCGCGGCTTCGCGGGTCTCGGTCGGCGTCATGTGCTGACGCGAGTCCATGCGGATCGCATCACATGGACAGGCCTCGACGCACAGGCCACAGACCACGCACTTGAGCTCGTCGATCACGAAGCTCTCGGGGGCTTTCTCGGCGTCGTCCTTGCGGTCCTCGGCAACGATGTAGATGCACTTCGCCGGGCACACGGTGGAGCAGCACATGCACGCCACGCAGCGCACCGAGCCATCCTCGCGGAACATCAAGCGGTGCACGCCGCGGTAGCGCGCGGGGTAGTAGGTCTTGGGATCGACGTCCGGCTCGCCGTAGCGAATCGTGTCGACGTCGCCCATGCCCTTGGTCATGGTGTTCTTGAAGAAGTGCCGCGCCGAGGTCAGCAGGCCCTCGAGGATCGCGGGCAGGAAGATCTGATCGCGTGCGGTTCGCTGCAGCGAGACGTTCTTGACGCCGATGGTCATGGGGTCTTCCCTTCGCTCGGCTGGGCCGGCTTGGCAGTGTCGGCAGGCGCGCCGGCGGCCGCCGGCGCCTTCGCGTCGCCCGGGGCCTTCGCGTCGCCGGTCGGCTTCGTGTCGGCTGGGGCCTTGGCCTCGACCGCCGCGGCGTTGGGGCCGGTGGCGGGGGCCTCGGCGCTCGGCGTGAGCGCGTAGACCACGACGGCGGTGAGGACGATGTTCGCGATCGACAGCGGCAGCAGGCCCTTCCAACCCAGGCTCATGAGCTGGTCGTACCGAAAGCGTGGCAGCGTCCAGCGGATGAGCAGCTGCAGCCAGCACAGCGCGAGCACCTTGAGGCCCCAGGTCAGCAGGCCCACGCTGACCACCGCGATGTGGGGTAGCTCGGTGCCCCAGCCGGTGAACAGCGACCACACCGCCACCAGCAGGTGCATGGTGCCGATGATGAGCACGAGCGACGCGAAGCCCTCGGCGTGCTTGCTCGCCCGCCACCACATCGCTGCCGCCACCATCAGGGTGATGCCGGCGCCGCCGAAGAACGCCTGGCAGGCCAGCGCGCTGGAGAAGCCGTGCGCGCCGAGGATGCCGAACGGCAGGGTCCAGCCGCCGAGGAACAGCGTGGTCACCAGCGCCGAGACGAACACGACCTCGATGAACTCACCGAGGAAGAACAGGCCGAAGCGCATGCCCGAGTACTCGATGAAGTACCCGATGATCTCCGACTCGCCCTCGGGCAGGTCGAACGGCGCGCGCTTGGTCTCGGCGATCGCGGCGGTGAAGAAGAGGATGAACGCCAGCGGCTGCAGCAGGATGCCCCAGTGGGTGGCCGTCTGCGCCATCACGAGCGCGTGCGGCTCGAGCGTGCCGTAGACCAGCAGCGCGCCGACGATCGTCAGACCGATCGCGACCTCGTACGAGATCATCTGCGCCGACGCGCGCAGGCTGCCGAGCACCGCCCACTTGTTGTAGCTGGACCAGCCCGCGAGCGTGGTGCCGTAGGTCGCCAGCGAGGCGATCGCGAAGTAGTAGAGCAGCCCGACGTCGATCTGAGCGATCTGCAGCGGGGTGCCGCCGCGACCGGCGGCGCACTGGTCGACGTCGGCCTGCGACAGCGAGTCGAACAGGCGCCCGTAGCAGAGGCCATCGCCGAACGGCACGATCGCGAACACCACCAGCGCGGGGATGAACGCAAGCAGCGGCGCGAGGGTGTACAGCGCGCGGTGGGCCCGGCGCGGCACGAAGTCCTCCTTGAAGAGCATCTTGAGGCCGTCGGTCGCGATGTGCAGCAGGCCCCACGCGCGCAGCGTGAAGCTGCCGATGGTGATGCGCGCCATGTTGGGACCGACGCGGTCCTGCATCATCGCGCTCTGCTTGCGCTCCATCCACGTCAGCAGCGAGGCCAGCGGCATGATGAAGGCCATCACCAGTGCGAGGACCTTGAGGATCGCCGGCCACAGGTACTGCGAGGTCCACGGCGGATCCTCGAAGCGCAGCGCCACCGCGGCGGTGGTCCCGGCCGCGCGGAAGCTGAGGCTCGCGCTGCCCTCGCGGAAGTCGTTGGGGCCGATGGGCTCGCGCGGTGCGTCGTGCTCGACGACCGAGCCCTGCACGGGCTCGCCGGGCCCACGCAGCGAGACTGCGTCGACCTGCACGTGCAGCGTCGCGCGGTCACCCGGGCGCAGGATGCCGGCGTTCATCGGCTCGACGAGGCTGAACGAGGCCCAGTCGGGCCCCTCGACGCGGAAGTCACCGACCGCGATGGGCTTGTCGCTGGTGTTGATGACGTCGACCGCGACCGGCTTGGTCTCGGGGTGGAAGACCACCGTCGACGGCTCGGTCCGCACGACCTGCGCGCGCTGGCTCGACGACGGTGGATCGGCGCAGCCGGTCGGCGCCACGAGACCGGTGAAGACGAGCAGCAGGAGCGCGAGCAGGCGATGGGCGTGGGCGTGCATGGAGTCCCTGGGGGGCCGTGCGGGTCGGATCAACCGCGGCTGTGGGCGAAGCGGAGCAGGGTCGGGCGTGCGGCGACCGGGTCGGCGGTCAGGCGTCGCAGCTCGGCGTTGTCGTGGGTCTCGGCCAGCGCCCGCGAGCGCTCGCGGCTCGAGCCGAGGTCGCGCTCGCCCAGCGCGAGTGCGATGTCGCGGATGAGGTCGGCGGCCTCGCGGCGGTCGCCTTCGGGCCGCCACGCCGGCTGCAGCACCCGCAGGCGCCCCTGGCGGTTGATGATGCCGCCCAGGCTCTCGGCCCAGCTGGTCGCGGGCAGCACGATTGCACAGGCCTGCGCCAGGTTGCTGGCGCGGTCGGCCATGCACACGCTGGTGATCGAGCCCAGCGCCTTGCGCACGACCTCCGAGAGCTCGAGCGTGGCGTCGACGAACAGCACCGCGTCGTAGGCCCGACCGGCGAGTTCGAGGCCGAGCTCGCCCTCGTGGCGCGCGTTGCCGGCCGCTGCGATTGCACCGCGCAGGTTGGGGTTCTTGTCGGCGTCGCGCAGCAGCGCGTCGGTCTTGCCGGGCGGGCGTCCCACCACGAAGCGGTCCGCCCCCAGGAGCTCGGCGAGCTCGGCGAGTGCGCCGTTGGCCTCGCAGGTCGCCGTGCCCGAGAACACCGCGGCAATCTTCTTGCCGGGCCCGCGCAGGCGCTTGGCCACGGTCGCGATCGCGTGGCCGAGCGAGACTTCGTCGCCGTCGACCCGCGCGTGGCGGATGCGCTGCTCGGCGTCGAGCGCGTGGTACGTGTAGCGACCCTCGTCGCACATCCAGTGGCCGTTCACGTGCTCGTCGAAGCGCGGCACGATGCGGTGCGCATGCTCGTGCTTGGTGTGCAGCTCGATCGCGCAGCCGGTCGCGCAGCCGGTGCAGGTGGTCGGCGTCGCCCGCAGCTCCCACGCTCGGATCGCGAAGCGGAAGTCCTTGGCCGTGAGCGCGCCGACCGGGCAGATGTCGACCACGTTCATCGAGTACGCGTTGTCGAGGCGATGACCGGGCGCGATGTCGAGGATCTCGTGGTCACCCCGGTTGGTCATCGTCAGCTCGCCGGTGCCGGGAATCTCCTCGCAGAACCGGATGCAGCGCGAGCACAGGATGCAGCGCTCGGCGTCGAGCACGATCTCGCGGCCGATGTCCTTGTGCTTGGGCTTGCGGATCTTGGCGACGTCCACCCGCGTGAGCTGATGATCGTGGTCCATGTAGTGCCGCTGCAGCGTGCACTCGCCGGCCTTGTCGCAGATCGGGCAGTCGATCGGATGGTTCTTGAGCGTGAACTCGAGCAGCGCGCGTCGGGCCTCGAGCACGACCTCGCTCTGCGTGTGCACGACCATGCCGTCGCCGACGATCTGCTGACACGAGGGCTGCAGCTTCGGGTTCTTCTCGACCTCGACCAGGCACTGCCGGCAGCTGGCGGCGATCGACAGCCCCGGGTGGTAGCAGAAGTGGCAGATGTCCTTGCCGAGCAGCTTGGCGGCCTCGAGCACGTTGGTGCCCTTGCGCACCGTGACGGTCTCGCCGTCGATCGTCATCGTGACGGTCGGGCCGCCGGGCTCGGGCGTGGCCGGCAGGTTCGGGCTGGCCGGCGCCGGCGCCTCGAGGTTGTCCGGCAGCTTCACGGCGGTCTGCGCAATCGTCCGCGCCGCGGCCGGGGGCGGCGGCGGATCGGGCTGCATGATGATGGTCGCCGAACGGGGGCGGCTGGGCACGGGCGGATCGGAGCTGGTCATGGTCGGCGCTCTCGCGAAGCTCGTCTTGCGTGGGGGAAAATCAGCGATCGCACTCGCCGCCGATCATGTTGATCGAGCCGAAGATCGGCACCACGTCGGCGATGTTGGCCCCGAGGATCATCTGGCGCAGCGCGGCGGTGGCGTAGAAGCACGGCGGACGGCAGCGGTTCTTGTAGGGGCGGCCGGTGCCGTCGCTGACGATGTAGAAGCCCAGTTCGCCGTTGCCGCCCTCGGTGAAGCTGTAGGCCTCACCGGGCGGCACGCGCAGGCCGTCCATGATGTGCTTGAAGTGGGCGATCATGCCCTCGATCGAGTTGTAGACCTCGCGCTTGGCCGGCAAGGCGATGAGCGGATCGTCGACGATGACGGCGCCCGGTGGGATCTGCACCAAGGCCTGCTCGATGATCCGCATCGACTGCTCCATCTCCTCGATGCGCACCAGGTAGCGCGCGAGGTTGTCGCAGCCGTCGGAGACCGGTACGTCGAAGTCGAAGTGCTCGTAGACCGAGTAGGGCTGGTCCTTGCGGACGTCGTAGTCGACCCCGCTGCCGCGCAGGTTGGGCCCGGTGATGCCGTAGCTGATGGCGTCCTCGGCGGAGATGATGCCGACGCCCTGCATGCGATCGAGGAAGATGCGGTTGCGCTCGACCAGCTTGCGGATGTCGCCGATGAGCCCGCGGATCTTCACGAGCTTGCCGCGGCACTTGTCCTCGAAGTCGGCGGTGAGGTCCCACGCGACGCCGCCGATGCGGCAGTAGCTGTGGGTCATGCGTGCGCCCGAGACGTCCTCGAGCAGCTCCCAGATGTGCTCGCGGGCGCGGTTGCCCCAGAAGAACGCCGTGAGCCCGCCGAGCTCCGCCAGCGAGGCGGTGATGCAGGTGAGGTGGTCGGCGACGCGCGACAGCTCGCCGACGATCACGCGGATGTACTCGGCGCGCTCGGGGATCTGCGCGGTGATGCCGAGCAGCTTCTCGACCGCCATCGCGAAGCCGACGTTGTTGAGCATCGGCGACACGTAGTTCAGCCGATCCACGTACGGGAAGATCTGCGTGTACGTGGCGCTCTCGCTCTCCTTCTCGAAGCCGCGGTGCAGGTAGCCGACCTGCACGTCGGCGTCCTTGATGGTCTCGCCGTCGATGCGCAGCACCACGCGCACGGTGCCGTGCATCGCGGGGTGCGAGGGGCCCATGTTCACGATGAGCTCGTCGGTCGGCAGGCGCTCGGCCTGCTCGGCGAAGGCCTGCAGCGACGGCGACAGCGACAGCTCACCGGCCTGGCGGCCCTTGGCGTCGAAGGTCTCGGCGGCGTTCGTGGCCAGCGGTCTCGAGGGGGTGGCAGTGGGTGCGCTCATCGTCGGACGTCGCTCGTTGCGAAGGGGGAGGGCTTCAGGTGGCGCTAGCCGATGCGACGGTCGTGGCTGTTGCTCAGCAGCCGCGTGGTCTGGTCGTCGGTCGACGGCGCGTCGGGGCGGCGGATCAGCGGCTGGCGCCCGTTCTGCGGGTAGTCCTTGCGCAGCGGGTGACCGATGAACTCGTCGTACATCAGGATGCGGCGCAGGTCGGGGTGGCCCTCGAAGCGCACGCCGTAGAGGTCCCACGCCTCGCGCTCGGCCCAGTTGGCCGCGTGCCACAGACCGCACGCGCTCGGCACCCAGCACTCGTCCTCGGCGTCGCCGATGCGGACCTTCACGCGCACGCGGTGCTTCAGCGGGAGGCTGTACAGCTGATAGACCACCTCGAAGCGCGGCTGCTGACCGAGGTAGTCGACGACCGTGAGGTCGGTCAGCATGTTCATCTTCGTCTCGGCGTGGTCGCGCAGCAGCGTGAGCACGTCGACGATGTGATCGCGATGCACGACCGCGATCTCGTCGCCGGCGTAGCTGCCAGTTTCGACGAGTGCGGCGGCGCGCTCGCGCTGCAGGAATTCGAGCACCCGCTGGGCCATCAGCGCACTCTCCCGTCGGTGGGCATCCGCTCGTCGGGCAGCAGCGTCATGCTGGTGCCGTCGGGCAGCACCGGCAGGCGTCGGCGGTCCGTGTAGCCGATCGCGGCGGTGTTGCCGATCTCTTGCTGGCAGTGTCCGCGGTGCTCCTGGATGCGCCGCTGCAGCGCCATCAGGCCGTCGAGCACCTGCTCGGGCCGCGGCGGGCAGCCCGGCACGTAGACGTCGACCGGGATGACCTGGTCGGCGCCGGGCATGACCGTGTAGTTCTGATAGAAGCCGCCGGTCGAGGCGCACACGCCGAACGCCATCACCCACTTGGGATCGGGCATCTGGTCGTAGACCCGGCGCAGCACCGGCGCCTGGCGCTCGGTGATGGTGCCGATCACGATCAACAGGTCGGCCTGCCGCGGCGAGAAGCGCGGGAACTCGGCGCCGAAACGCGCGATGTCGTAGCGGGAGCCCATGGTCGACATGAACTCCATCGCGCAGCACGCCGTCGCGAACGGGTAGGTGAAGAGGCTGTACTTCTGGGCCCAGTTGACCGCGTCTTGCAGCACCGTGGGCACGTAGCTCGCGCCGGAATCGGCCATGGGGATCCTCCGTTGGTCTCGGTTGACTTCACGCCCAGTCGAGCGCTCGCTTGCGCCACACGTAGGCCAGCGCAATCACGAGGATGACCAGGAACACCAGCATTTCCACCAGCCCGAACATGCTCGGAGCCGAGGTGCACACACCGGCCGCGTTCAGCGGGCCCGTGCACGACAGCTCGCGGAAGAGCGACGCCCACGGGTAGAGGAACGCCACCTCGATGTCGAACACCAGGAAGAGAATCGCGACCTGGTAGAACTTGACGCTGAACTTGACGCGTGGGCTGCCGATGGGCTCGCTGCCGCACTCGAACGGCTCGTCCTTGATGGCCGAGGTTCGCTTGGGGCCGAGCACCATCGTGATGCCCAGCATCAGCGCGGCGAAGCCGACCGCGAAGATCACGAAGACGAGCGCGGGGAGATAGGATGCAGCCATCGGCGATGCGTTCGGCCCGGGGTGTATCACAGCCCGCCTGCGCGCGCGACGGTGCGTGCCCGAGTCGGCGATGGGGTTGCCGAGGCCGTCTGGCGCGGGAATTCGCGCCCGCAGGCGCTGCATCGCGGCCCGTCGGGCCGGGCCGTCGACGTCGGGCGCGGGCGCGAAACGGCGGGGATCTCCACCGCCACGCGTGCCGCGGCTAGCCGGTGCCTTCGATGGCCATCTCGAACACCTCGACTTCGTCGGCGTCCTTGGCCATGAACACGACCTTGAGCGGCTTGTCGCCGCGCCACGCGCGGAACTCGCTGTGGATCGCGCGCGCGGCCTCCTCGGCGGGGATGCCGGTCTCGAAGGCGCCCATCAGCGGCATCGCGACGCTGGTGAAGCCCTTCACCTGGCACGCGACGATCACCGCCGCGGTCGCCCGCAGGATATCCTCGACCTGCACGCGGCCCCCCGGTTCCTCGGTGTTGGGCACGTGGATGAGGTGCCGCGCCTTCATCTTCCCGGCCGGCGTGACGAACGCGGCACCGATGGCCAGCGGGACGTGCTCCCGCACCAGGCCCTCGATCTCGACGCCGGCGAGCTCGCGCAGCTTGGCGGCCGGGTAGTGCGACATCAACCCCGTGGAGTTGGTCGGGCAGACGAACGCGTCCACGTCGACCTCGTCCCAGGGGTCGGTGCAGATCTGCAGCTGGATGTGATCGGCGTTCTCCACGTGGCGTACGTCCCTTTGGCCGTCTCGGACCGGCCAAGAAGCCCGCGGAGGGTGCTAGTTCTTGAACATCGAGTCCAGCTCTTTCGCGACCTGATCCTCCGAAGAGGCGCGGGCCACGGCGAGCTCCTTCACCAGCAGGTCCCGCGCCGTCCGCAGCATCTGCTTCTCGCTGTGCGAGAGCTGCTTGGTCTGCTTGAGCAGGGACAGGTCGCGGTAGACCTCGCCGACCTCGAAGAGCGACCCGGTGCGGATCTTCTCCATGAAGCCGCGGTGACGTCGGTTCCAGGTCTGGCGGTCACAGGGGACCTCGTGGTCCCGCAGCAGCTCGAACAGCTCGTCGACCTCGGCCTCGGCGGCCACCGGTCGCATGCCGTTCTCGACGGCCTTGTGCACCGGCACGATGATCTTGAGGCCCGAGCCCATCACGCGCAGGTGGTAGAACGCCAGGTCGCTCCCCGCGACGGTCTTGAGCTCGACCGCAACGACGTCTGCCACGCCGTGGGTGGGGTAAACCGACTTGTCTCCGACGCGAAACGAGGGCTCCATGCGCTGCCTCCTCGGGCGGCGAACGCCCGGCGACGGCCCCGTGAGCAAGTTCCATGCCTCGATGTAGGAGGGGCGCCCATACACGGAATGCGCGGATTTCGCAGCCCGTTCGGCTGGCAACCGTCGTAGCCGGAGACGCCGGGTCACGGCAACTGCAGTCGCCACCCTGGCCGCTGGCGCCGCCGACCCCGCCTACTCGAGGGCGGTGATGGTCCAGCCGCCGGGGGTCTGCTCGAGGGTCAACACCCGCTGCGGTTCGTAGCGGAGCTGTGCACGCGAGAGATCGTCGCTGAGCTCGACCGCCCCCGGCACGCGCAGGGCGGCCTCGATGGCCTCGGCCCGGCGCGCCCAGTCCTCGTGCATGGCCTCGCGCAGATCGTCGGCGAGGAAGTGCTCGGCCGACGCGAGATCGGTGCGCGCGAGCGCGTGCAGGAAGCCGCGGATCGCCTCCGCCGGGGTGCTGGCGTGCTGCGCACCCGGCAGTCCGTCGACCACCAACCAGTGCTTGCCGATCTTCGTCCACCGCACGACCACGCCGTTGCGGTGCACCGCGGTCGCGCTGCGCTGCACGATCGCGTCGTCTTTGCTGGCGCGCGCTGCGGCCAGCACGGCCGCGCGCTCGCTCGCGTCGGCACGCCAGCGGGCCAAGAACGCGGGGTAGGGCTCGCGTGCCCGTGCATCGCGGCCGAGCAGGGCATAGGCGGCGCGCGGATCGTCGTGCTCGAGCGCGTCGAGCCAGGCGTCGCGCAGCGCCTGTGGCGAGTGGATCGGCGCGTGGCGGCAGCCCAGCAGCAGGCCTGCGACCAGCACCCAGCTGCGGCGCGTGCGGCTCATGCGGTCACGCCCTGTCGCTTGTCGAACACGGTGTCGTGGGCGAAGGCCTCGTTCGGCGCGGGATAGTCGAGGTTGTAGTGCAGGCCGCGGCTCTCGAGCCGCCGTCTCGCGCACTCGATCACGAGGTGGCCGACCAGCGAGACGTTGCGCAGCTCCAGCAGATCCCGCGTCACGCGGTGGCGCACGTAGTACTCGCGGATCTCCTCGCGGATGAGCTCGATGCGTCGTCGCGCGCGCTCGAGTCGCTTGTCGGAGCGCACGATGCCGACGAAGTTCCACATCGCGGCCCGCACCTCGCCCCAGTTGGCGCTGACCATGATGGCCTCGTCGGAGTCGACGGTGTCGCCGGCGTTCCAGTCGCGCACCGCCGTCGGGGGCGTGCGGCCGAACTCGTCGCAGACCTGCGCGGCCCCGGCCGCCAGCACCACGGCCTCGAGCAGGCTGTTGCTCGCGAGGCGACAGGCGCCGTGCATGCCCGAGAGCGAGACCTCGCCGGCGGCCAGCAGGCCCGGGATGTCGGTGCGCCCCCAGCGATCGACCTTCACGCCGCCGCACATGTAGTGGGCCGCGGGTACCACTGGGATCGGCTGCGTCCGCATGTCGATGCCGAGCTCGAGGCAGCGGCGATGGATGGCGGGGAAGCGGCCGATCACGAACTCGGGATCGAGGTGCGTGACGTCGAGGAACACGCATGGCTCGCCGGTGCGCTTGAGCTCGGCGTCGATCTCCCGCGCGACCACGTCGCGCGGCGCCAGGCTGCCCATCGGATGGCGCCCGTCCATGAGCCCCGAGCCGTCCTTGCGGCGCAGGATCCCGCCCTCGCCGCGGACCGCCTCGGACACCAGGAAGCTGCCCGCGCCGGGGTGGAACAGGCAGGTCGGATGGAACTGCATGAACTCGAGGTTCCCGACCGTGGCACCGATGCGGTACGCCATCGCGACGCCGTCGGCGGTCGCGACGTCGGGGTTGCTGGTGTAGCGGTAGACCTTGCCGGCGCCGCCGGTGGCCAGCAGGGTCACGCGGGCGACGTGGCAGTGCACCTCGCCGGTCGGCACGTCGAGGCTGTAGGCGCCGAAACACCCCCGCGAGCCGTCCTGCTTCGACCACGACAACAGATCGACGACCATCTGGTGCGGCAGGATGCGGATGTTGGGGTGCCGCATCGCCGCGGCCAGCAGGCCGCGCACGATCTCGGCGCCGGTGGTGTCGAGGTGGTGCACGACGCGGCGGTGGCTGTGGCCGCCCTCGCGGCCGAGCACGAAGCCGCCGCTGCCGTCCTCGCGATCGAACTGCACGCCGTAGACGTTGGCGAGCCGCCCGACCAGCGTGGGCGCGAGCTCGACGGCGTGCTCGACGAAGCTGCGATCGCAAAGGCCCGCGCCGACCCGCAGCGTGTCGTCGACGTGGGACGCGACCGAGTCGTCGTCGTCGAACACCGCCGAGATGCCGCCCTGGGCCCACTGCGTGTTCGAGCTCTCCGGCACCGCCTTGGTGAGGATCGTGACGCGCATGCGGTCGGCGACCTCGAGCGCGAAGTAGAGACCGGCGAGCCCGCTGCCGAGCACGAGCACGTCACTGTGATGGATCTCGGTGGTCAAGCGGCGGGCCCCGGCTTGGTGTGCGACGGCAATGTAGCCCAAAAGCCGCGCGCGATCGCTCGCGCCCGGCGGGTCCGATGACCTGGCCACCACCTGGACGGTGGCCTCGCGGGGCGCGTGACCGGTCGAGACCCGCGGCTTTCGTGCGTCGGCGGGCGACCGCGCGCTACACTGCCGGGGCCGATGTCGCGACTGCGCCCCTTCGTCGTCCGCGCCGCCGCGGTGCTGGCCGCCGCGCTCGGGCTGGCGTGGGCGCTCGGCCTGTCGTCGCCGGGCGCGAGCGCGGCCGACGGTCGCAACAACTACTACCGCTACGTCGATCGCGACGGCACCATCCACGTCACCAACCTGCCCGGTCGCGAGCGCGGCGCCTGGCAGCTGTGGAAGAGCCTGCCGGGCAACGCCAGCAAGGGCCAGGGCCCGCAGCGGCGCGCGGGCGACGACCAGCCGGTCGCGCTGGGGGCCGAGCGCTTCCATCGTTACGACAGCATCATCCGCGCCGCAGCGACCCGCTATCAGCTGCCCGAGTCGCTGCTGCGCGCGGTGATCCACACCGAGTCGAACTACTATCCCCACGCGGTCTCGCGGGCCGGTGCGATGGGCCTCATGCAGCTGATGCCGCGGACCGCCCGCACGCTCGGCGTGCGCGAGGCCTTCGATCCGGCGCAGAACATCCACGGCGGTGCGCGCTACCTGCGGTTGCTCGCCAACCGCTACGGCGGCGACATGGTGCTGGTGCTGGCGGCCTACAACGCGGGCGCCGGCAACGTCGAGAAGTACGGCGGCGTGCCACCGTTCGAGGAGACCCGCGCCTACGTGCGCGGGGTCCTGCGTCGCTTCTACGCCTACGAGCGCCAGGCCGGCAGCGCCGGCGAGCTGCGCCGGGCGCCGGCGCGACACCTCGAGCCTTGAACGCGCCGCGGGCGTTTGCGGTAGTCTCGCGCCCGGCATGCCGCTGCCGCCCCCGATCCCCGGCGTCACCGAGTTCGCGTTCGGACGCCTGCTCAACCCCGGACGCGACACGCCGACCTTGTCGCTGACGGCCGACGGCCACCTCATGGTGACGGTGCGCGGCGAGATGATGACGCGCACCGAGGCGGTGCTGCTGTGCAGCGAGAACCTCGACATCCGCGCAGTCAACCGCCGCATGCAGGGCCGCGCGGTGCCGGAGGTGTTCCAGCGCCTGGTCTCGATGGAAGGCGAGGGCCAGCTGGTGCTGTCGCGCGAGCACGAGCGCTTCTTGGCGCTGCAGCTGCAGCGCGACCTGTGCTTCTTCGTCGAGAGCTACATCTGGGCCATGGAGTCGACGCTGATGTGGGACGTCGGTCAGCTGCCGCGCTCGCGTCGATCGATCTCGCTGGTGCGCATCGTGGGCGAGGGCGCAGTGGCGCTGCGGGTGCCCGGCGAGCTGGTGGCGGTGAAGATCTCGCCGGAGCGGCCCTATCGCGTGCATCGCAGCGGCTTCGTCGGCTGGGTCGGCAACGTGGTGCCGCACCTCGAGCCCGAGATCGGCTTCCTGCACTGCGAGGGCGAGGGCGCGGTGTTCGTGGTGTTGCCGGGGGTCTCGACGCCGCCGTCGCGTCGCAGCGAGTCGGGCTCGTTGCCGGCCGCAGGGAGCCGCGCATGAATGACGACGCCGGCGAGCGGCGCACGCGACCGCAGGGCTGGGAGTCGTTCAAGCGCGAGGTGCTGAACCTGCCCAACCTCATCACCATCGGGCGGCTGTTCCTCATCCCGCCGGTGTTGGTGCTCATCGATCCCACCGATCCGCTGCGGAACTTCTACGCGGCGCTGTTGTTCGCCGCCGCCAGCGGCCTCGACATCCTCGACGGCTGGCTGGCGCGCTCGCGCAACCTCGTGACCGTGTTCGGCAAGTTCGTCGATCCGCTGGCCGACAAGCTCATGGCCATGAGCGTGATGGTGTGGCTGGTGATGGTCGGCCTCTTGCCGCCGTGGATCGTGGTGTTGATGCTCGGGCGCGACTTCTACATCTCCGGCCTGCGCTCGGTCGCCGCCAACCAGGGCGTGGTGATCGCGGCCGGCGAGGGCGGCAAGGCCAAGACGATCTTCCAGCTGGTCGGCATCTGCTGCGTGCTGGCGCGCTACCGCTACCGCATGCCGCTGGTCGACTCGCCGATCGACTTCCACATCATGGGCATGGGCTGGCTGTACCTCGCACTCGCGCTGTCGCTGTGGTCGGCGCTCACGTACACGCTGGAGTTCGGCAACGCGCTCAAGCAGCGGCGTACCGCGTAGGCGGGGGGTGGCGGTGGGCGCGTCTCGACCCCGCGATCGCACGCCGCCGCGTCTGCACCAGCCCGCCGCTTGGGTCGACGCCGCGCTGCGGGCCGCCGCGGCCGACACTCCGGGCTTCGCATGGCTCGACGGCGGCGACGACGGGCGATCGTTCCTCGGCCTGCACGCCGATCGCGAGCTCGAGGGCGACGACCCGGCGCTGCTCGACGTGGTCGATCGCGCGTGGCGTGGTGATCGCTCGCGCATCTGGATCGGCGCCATCACCTACGACTTCGCGGCCGACCTCGCGGCCGCACGTGCGCCGCGACCCCGCGCATTGCCGGGGCTGCTGCTGCGGCGCTACGCGTGCGCGCTCGAGCGTGGCCGCGACGGCGTGGTGCGGGTCCACGGCGACGACGCTCTGCCGCCGTGGTTTGCGGAGGTCCAACCCGCGGACGTGGGGGGCCCGTGGCCGCTGACGCCGCCGGTGGCGGTGTGGTCGCCCGCGCACTACCGGGCGCAGGTGTTGGCCGCCAAGCAGCACCTCTTCGCGGGCGACAGCTACCAGGTCAACCTGGCGCAGCGCTTCGTCGCGCACTGGCGCGAGCCGACGGCCGGGTCGCTGGCCACGCGGGTGGCGGCGCTGTATGGCGCGCTGCGGGCCCGCGCGCCGGCCGAGCGCGGCGCGCTGCTGCGGTTGGCCGCGGCGTGGGTGGTGTCGAACTCGCCCGAGACGCTGCTCGATGTCGACGACGACGGTGTGCATCCGGTGGTCGCGACCAGCCGGCCGATCAAGGGCACGCGCGTGCGAGAGTCCGATCCGGCGCGGGATCGGGCGGCCGCCGCCGCGTTGCTGGCGAGCGAAAAGGACCGCGCCGAGCACGTGATGATCGTCGATCTCGTGCGCAACGATCTGGGCCGCCTGGCGCAGGTGGGTTCGGTCGTCGCTGCACGGGAGCCGAGCGCGCTGCCGCTGCCGACCGTGCATCACCTCGTCACCGAGATCCGCGCGACCCTGCGGCCCGACATCGGGCTGCGCGCGCTGGTCGAAGCGATGGTGCCGGGCGGCAGCATCACCGGCGCGCCCAAGCGCCGCACCATGGCCATCATCGAAGCGCTCGAGCAGCACCCACGCGGGCTCTATTGCGGCGCCATCTTCGTGCTCGCACCCGACGGGCTGCGCATGAGCATCCCGATCCGCACCGGCGTGCTCGATCGCGAGGGGCTCTCGCTGCATGCCGGCGGCGGCATCGTCATCGACAGCGAGCCCGAGGCGGAGCGACGCGAGACCTGGGCCAAGGTGCGGGCGTTCGCGCCCGACACCGCGCCATGACGAACGGACGGCGGGGCCGCCGGCCCGCGACGGCGCCGCCTAGGCCGGAGCGGGCTCGCCGGCCTTCGCCTTCGCGTCGATCGTCTCGCCGTGGCGCGTGAGGAAGATGAACAGCAGGGCCACGCCCGCCACCAACGCGACGTCGGCGACGTTGAAGGTCGGCCACGGGCTGTCCTTCCAGTAGAAGACCTTGATGAAGTCGACCACGCCGTGCCGGGCCTCGCCGCGGATCTCCATGACCCGCACGAAGCGGTCGTGGAGGTTGCCGAGCGCGCCGCCGGAGACCAGCGCGATCGCGACGTAGGCCGAGGCCCAGCGCGTCGGTAGCGTCATCGCGAGCTTGCCCATGTAGGCCAGCGCCAGCAGCGTCACGGCGATGAACACCAGCCGGGCATAGCTGGCGTCGCGCAAGAACGAGAACGCCGAGCCGGTGTTGAAGCCGAACTCGAAGTAGAACCAGTTCTCGATCACCTCGACCGAGGCACCCTCGCGGAGGGTGTCCCAGGCCCACGCCTTGCTCCACAGATCGAGCGCGAGCGTGAGGGCGGCGACGATGCCGAGCAGCACCAGGCGGCTCGAACGCGAGGGCTCCGCGGGCGCGGACGAAGGGGGAGCGTCGGACATTTGCCGGGCGCGAGCATAGCACCTACGCGCGTGGGCGCGTGCGTCGCAGGCCGAGGACGCCGACCAGCACCAGCACCAGCGCCATTGCCTGCGAGCTCGACAGGAGCAACGGCTGCGCCGGCGGCAGGCCCAGCAGCTCGGCCAGTGTCGGCGAACTCCACGTCCACGCCAGCCCGCGGCTGGCGTCGCCGCGGAACATCTCGGTCAGCAGGCGCAGCAGCCCGTAGCCGAGGGCGTAGCGGCTGGCCTGACGCCAGCGCGGCTCGACGCCGCGCAAGCACCGGATCGCGATGAGCACCGCGGCGAGCACGAACAGCCCGATCGACTCGTAGAGCTGCACCGGGTGTAGCGGCACGGTCGCGCCGTCGACCAAGGGCGCGCCCTCGGACAGCGCGACGATCGACTCCGGGCCGAACGACATCGCCGGTGGCGTGGGCCCGGGCGCGCCCCAGCAGCAGCCGGCGAAGAAGCAGCCCAGGCGGCCGAAACCGTGTCCGAGCGCCATCCACGTCGCGGCGAGATCGCACAGCGTCGCGAAGGACACGCCATGGCGGCGCGCCAACCACGCCCACGAGGCGACGATCGCCAACAACGAGCCGAAGAACACGAAGCCGGTGCCGTCGCTGACGAACACCCGCATGGGATCGTCGACGTACTCGCGCGGCATGGTCAGCACGTGCAGGAGTCGGCCGCCCACGAAGGCCCCGAGCGCGAGCGCGAGGTAGAAGTCGACGAAGAACGACGCGCGTCGATCGGCCGCGACGCCGCGGCGCCCCGCATCCCACCACACACCGGGCATGCTCGCCAGCGTGCCCAGCAGGATCAGCGTGCCGTAGGCGTTGGCGGTGCCACCCCATGGCAGCTCGAACAGCGTCGGGTGCATGCGGATCCGTCAGCGCGCGAGCGCGGCTCGATGCTGCCACAGCGACCACGCGACGACGATCATGCCCAGCAGGAGTGCGACGTCGGCGAGGTTGAACGCGGGCCACGGACGTCCCGGCCAGTAGTACACGACGATGAAGTCGACCACGCCGTGGCGCACGCCCTCGCCGTAGACCTTCACGCCGCGGGTCAGGCGGTCGTGGAGGTTGCCGAGCGCGCCGCCCATCAGCAGCCCGATGCCGACCGCCGCCAGCCACGCGCGACCGGGCCATCGCCACGC
Organism: Deltaproteobacteria bacterium; assembly: GCA_016709225.1. Classification (NCBI taxonomy): domain Bacteria; kingdom Pseudomonadati; phylum Myxococcota; class Myxococcia; species Deltaproteobacteria bacterium. The sequence continues at coordinate 604,438 of JADJEE010000001.1, forward strand.
CAGCCGCACGAGGTACGCCACCACCGCGATCGCGACCGCCACCAGCAGATGACGCGACCAGCTCGCGTCGCGCAGCATGCCGAACGCAGCGCCGGTGTTGAGCGAGAACGCGAAGTGCAGCACGCCCGGGATCGGCATCCGCGGCGGGTGGGGGTGTGGTCGCAGCTCGTGCCACGCCCACGCCTTGCTCGAGAGGTCGGCCAGCAGCGTGATCGCGGCGGCGATCGCCACCACCAGCAATCGACGCATGCGCAGGGCCGTGTCGCCGTCTCTGTGCGCCATCGCGAGACCGTCGGGGCTGGCTTAGCACGGCCCGGCCCGGCCGGGATCCCCGACGTCAGCGTCGATCGTCGTCGCGCAGCAGATCGAACAGCGCAGGTCGCCGCCGCCGCGGCCAGTGCTCGGGACCGGCGCCCAGCGCCTTGCGGCCGCGCGAGACCCGTTGGTCCATCGCCTGGCGCGAGAGCCCATCGAGCGCGAGCGGGTGGGCGGCCTTGAGCGCCTCGAGCTCGAGGCGGTCCTCGCCGAGCAGGTTCGAGAGCGCGTTCTCCAGCAGCACCGCCTCGGGCAGGCGGAGCTCGCGGAGCGCGGCCTTCAGGCGGGCGCGCACACCCAGCTGCTCCTGGACCTCGTCGCTGCTGCGGCGCAGCTCGTCGATGCGCTCGTGGGTGCCGCGGAACAGCTGCACGCACGCGGCCGCGAACATCACCTGCAGCGGGCGCACGCCGCCTTGCGCGAGCTCGGGGCGGGCGAGGATGGCCTCGACCTCCGACCATGCGACCTGATCGATGTCGTCGTCGTGTCCGCCGGTGCGCTCGTAGTCCTGGCTGCTCCACAGCACCACGCACAGCCGCAGCCGCACGGCCTCGAACACCAGCAGCTCCGCGAGTGCGCGCGTGCGACCGCTGCCGTCGTCGTGTCGCGCGGTGCGGGACAACGCGTCCGCGAAGTGCTCGAGCCGACCGTGACTCTCGCTGTCGCCGCCGCGCAGCTCGGCGAGCCAACCGACGATGGGCTCGTCGACCTCGACGAAGAGCGCATCTTGTAGATCGCGGTGGAAGCCGACCAGCGCTGGGAACCGTGGGTCCCTCACGGCGCGATCCAGGCCCAGACCCTCGGCGCGGGCGGTCGCGGCCTCGTCGGCCACGGCATCGAGCTCGAGCTGCAGCGCCTGGAGATCGACCGCCTCGGTCGCAGCGGGCACGGGGAGGGCTTCGGTGACCGCGAGCGCGACGGGGGACATGGGCCCTTACCTCTAAGCCCGGGTCTCGGGGGTCGCAAGGTCCGGCACCGAAATTCACACCCCGAGGCCCCACCGTTCGGGCAGGTCACCCGCCGTGTCGGGGATGGGCGAGCGTGACGCCGAGCCAGCTTCGCAGTCGGTCGTTGCGCACGCGCTTGCCGATCACGCGCTCGTCGGCGTCCGCCCAGATCGCAGGCGGGAGCCCGGCCTCGCGGCGTGCGTGATCGATCATCGTACGACGCGGGCAGTGATCGTCGTCGACCACATGCACGATGCCGCTGCGCTCGCGCGGCTGTGCGATCGCGGCGAGCACCGCTGCGACGGCGTCGTCGCGGTGCACGAGGTTGGTCGCGTTCATGCCGTGGCTCGGTCGCGCGGCCGCGCGTGGACCCGTCGCCTCGCCGCCGTACAGCCGCGCGAGCTCGCGGCCGGGGCCGTACAGCCCGCCCATGCGGAGCACGAACCATGGCGTGCCCGCGCGCCCGCAAGCCTCGGCGACCAGCCCCTCGGCCTGCCGCTGGACGCGACCGCGCTCGTGCTCGGGCCACGCCGTGCAGTCTTCGTCGAGCTCGGCGTCGAGATCCGGCAGCGCCGACGTCGAGCCGATCCACACCAGGCGACGCGAGGGCGCGTGGGGCAGCGCGGCGAGCATGCGGCGCGCACCCTCGAGGTACACCGCCTCGCGCCCTTGGTCGCGGCCGGGGGCGACGGCGACGACCCAGGTGTCGGCGCGGACAATCGCATGCGTGCGCACGTCGTCGCGCAGCAGGTCGAGCGCGTGGAGCTCGATGTCGGCCCCGAGTGCCGGCGATCGCGTGCCGCTGCGGGTGGTCGCCATCACGTCGCCCGGCAGCGCCGCAGCGACCGCCGCACCGAGCCAACCCGCGCCGAGGACCGCGACCGTCACGTGCGGGCGACGATAGCACCTGTGCTTGCGGTCGCCGCCACCGCGGTCGCACCATCATCGGCGCATGCCCGCGCCCTGGCGCTTCAGCGTCGCGCCGATGATGGACCGGACGGATCGCCACTTCCGGTGGCTGTTCCGGCACATCAGCGCCGGCGCGCTGCTGTACACGCCGATGATCGCGGCCGACGCGATCGTCCGCGGGCGCGCCGACGCCGAGCTCGCGCACGAGCCGTGCGAGCAACCCCTGGCGCTGCAGCTGGGCGGCAGCGAGCCCGCCACGCTGGCCGCTGCCGCGCGCATCGGCGCCGCGCGGGGCTTCGTCGAGATCGATCTCAACTGTGGCTGTCCCTCGCCGACCGCGGCGTCGTCGCGCTGGGGTGTCGCGCTGATGGACGAGCCCGCACGGGTCGCCGAGATGGTCGCCGCCATGGTCGCGGTCGCCGGCGTCGACGTCACGGTCAAGCACCGACTCGGCATCGCGGGTCGCGACCACGTCGAGCGCCTGCACGCATTCGTCGACGCGGTCGCGTCGGCCGGCGCGGCGCGGGTGATCGTGCACGCGCGTGCCGCCGTGCTCGGCGGGCTTGCGCCCGCGCGCAACCGCAGCGTGCCGCCGCTGCGGCCCGACGAGGTGCACGCGCTGGTGGCCGCTCGGCCGGGCCTGCCCGTCATCTACAACGGTGGCCTCCTGACCCCCGCCGACGCGGCCGAGCGCCTGCGCGACGATCGACTGGCCGGCGTGATGATCGGTCGATCGGCCTACGACGACCCCTGGGCGTGGCGCGAGGTCGACCCGTGGCTGTACGGTGTGCCGGCGCCGACCGGCTCGCGCCGCGAGATCGCGGTGGCGCTGCGCGAGCGCGCGCAGGCATGGGCGCGTACCGGTGCTGACCCCTACGCGGTGACCCGGCATGCGATGGGTCTGTGGCGCGCGCTCCCGGGGGCGCGACGGGCCCGCGCCGCGGTGGCCTCGCTGGCGCGCGGGGGTGGCCTCGCGGCGCTCGATGCCGCGATTGCGGTCCTGCCGTGACCTCGATCGATGGGATCATCGACGGGATCGTGGTCGCGCCGATGGGCGTGCCGTGCCACCATCGTCGCCGGGGTCATCGCGCGACGCGCGGGACCTCGAGGATGGGAGTGACGAGGGCGGCGGTGAACGACGACGACTCGGTGATCTCGCGGGCGACCCTGTCCATCTCGCTCGCGCCCGTGCGACTCGAGTCGCCGGGCGTCGTGGCGGCACGCGACGGCGCGCGCGAGAGCGTCGCACCGCCGGCACAGATCGGCCGCTACCATGTGCTCGAGCGCATCGGCGCCGGTGGCATGGGCGAGGTCTTCGCGGCCCGCGATCCCGAGCTCGATCGCACGATTGCGATCAAGCTGGTGCACGCCGATCTCGGCAGCAGCAGCAGCGCGGCGGCGGCCCGGCTGCTGCGCGAGGCGCAGACGCTGGCACGGCTCAACCATCCCAACGTCGTGCAGATCTTCGAGGTCGGCACCGTGAAGGGCCGGGTCTACATCGCGATGGAGATCGTGCGCGGCGACACCCTGCGGCGCTTCGCCGAGCAGGGGCCGAGCATCGCGCGGCGGCTCGACGCGCTGCAGCAGTGCGCCGCGGGTCTGCATGCGATCCACCGCGTCGGTCTGGTCCACCGCGACGTCAAGCCCGACAACGTGGTGGTGGCGGCCGACGGGCGCGTGCGCGTGGTCGACTTCGGGCTCGCGCGGGGGGCCGCGGCCGACACCGCCGAGCCCGAGCACGTCGAGCCCGAGCCGACGCCGCCGAGCCCGGGCCCGCACACCCCCTTGTCGGCACGACTGACCGTCACCGGCGCGGTGGTCGGCACACCGGTGTACATGGCCCCGGAGCAGCTGCGTCGACAGGTGATCGATCCGCGCTGCGATCAGTTCGCGTTTTGCGTGATGGCGTGGGAGCTGCTCGCGGGTGAGCGACCGTTCGCGAGCGCGAGCATCGGCGAGCTGTTCGAGGCCCATCGCAGCGGTCCCCAGCCACCGGCACGCTCCGAGGTGCCCGCGTCGGTGTGGCGCGTGCTGACGCGTGGCCTCGCCTACGAGTCGAGCGCGCGCTGGCCCGACATGGCCGCGCTGCTCGAGGCGATGCAACGCGCGGTGCGGCCTCGGACGTCGCGACGCGCCGCGATCGCGACCGCGGCCGGCGTGCTGGCGGTCGTGGCGGTACCGGTGTTCGGCGCCCGCGCCGAGTCGGCGCCCTGCGTCGAGTTGGGCCCGCGGGGCGACGCGGCGAAGGCCCGCTTGGATCGCGTGGCGGCGCTGCGCGATCACGACGAGCCCGCGCTCGAGGTCCTGGGCGCGCGCATCGACGCCATCAGCACGCGACGACAGCAGGCCTGCGAGGGCCAGGACGCGCCGCCGCACCATCGCTGCCTCGAGCGCGCGCTCTCGCGGGTCGATGCGTTGATCGACGCGCTCGCGCGTGGCGACGACGACATCCTCGATCGTGCGCGGGCGATCGCATCGCTCCCCGACGGCAGCGAGTGCGCGGAGCACAGCGAGTCGCCGGCGCCGAGCGTCGCCGCCCGGGCCGAGCAGGCCCGTGTTCGCAGCGAGCTCGATCGTGCGAGTGCCGAGCTCGCGCTCGGCCACGCCGGCCGACTGCGAGGGCGCGGCGCCGAGCTGCGGGCGATGGCGCTGGCGACCGGCTCCACGGGATTGCAGGCCGAGGCGTTGGCGTTCGACGGCGAGCTCGCCGGTGCGCTCGGCGAGTCCGAGCTCGCCCGTGCGAACCTTCGCGAGGCGGCGCTGCAGGCCGAGGCCGAGCGCGACGATGCCCTCGCGGCATCGGCCTGGTTGTCGGTGGCGAAGGTCTCGATCGGCCAGCTGCGCGACCCGGTGCGGGGTCGTGACGACCTGCGCAGCGCGCGGGCAGCGGTGGTCCGGCTGGGCGACGAGGGGCTGCAGGAGCGCCTGCGTCTGCTCGGTGCCCAGCTGTCGCTGCTCGAGGGCGACGTCGCGTCGGCGCGCGAGCAGCTCGAAGGCCTGGTCGAGGCGCTCGACGACGACGACCTGGCGCCCACCCGCTGGCCGCTGCTCGACGTCGCGGCCGATGCCGCCGAGGCGGCGGGTGAGCTCGACGAAGCGGCGAGCCTGCATGCGCGGCAGCGACGGATCGCGCTCGCCCAGCTGGGCCCCGAGCACCCGATGCTCGCGGCGATCGACTACAACCTCGGCAAGGTCGAGCTGCTGCGGGGGCAGGTCGACGCCTCCCGCGTGGCGCTCGATCGCGCACTGCAGGGCTGGCGTGCCGCGCTCGGTGACCAGCATCCCGACCTCGCGCTGGTCCACACCGCGCTGCAGCAGTGGGAGATGCACCACGGCTCGCTCGCGGCCGCGCGGGAGCACGCCGTGCGGGTGCTCGAGATCGGGCGCGCACAGCTGCCCGAGGATCATCCCGACCTCGCGCTCGCGTGGGTCGGGATCGGCGCGGTCGCACTGCTGCAGGGGGCCCACGACGAGGCGGTCGATGCCTACGCCCGCGCGCTCGCGATCGCCGAGCGGGCCCACGCGCCCGACCACGTCGAGCTCGCGATCGTGCGGCTCGACTACGCCGAGGCGCTGCTCGAGCGCTCGCCCGCCGATGCCGACCTGGCGCTGGCGCAGATCGAGCCCGCGCGGGCGGCGATCGAGGCTGCGCCGGGCCACGATCCGTCGCTGCTCGCGTTCGCCGACCGCCTCCGCAAGACCGCGCTCCGCCATCGCGACAGCAACCCCGACGCACCCGACGTACCCGATGCACCCGATGCCCCCGATCGCATCGATCCCAAGCGGCCGCTTCCCAAGTAAGATGGTGCTCCGATGGCGACCATCACGCTCGAGAACGTAGACCCCGTCAACATCGTGCCCTCGCAGGTGGGAGCCGCCTTGGTGGTGTCGGTCAACGGCGTGCAGGTCGGCACCATCATCGACGAGTTCGATCCCAACCCCGGGGTCATGAAGGTGTTCGTGCAGGACCTCTCGAGCAGCGCGCCCGTGAGCGCGCAGTGGCGGTCGTCGTCGGGCGGGCCGTGGGTGCCGTTCACGCCGGCGCGCGGCGGTGCGACGGCGGAGTTCACGGTGCCGGCCGCGGGGGCCCCGGATGCATCGTTCGATCTCGCGATCAGTGCGGGCGGCATGCAGGCCAGCCCCAATCCGCGGCTCATCCTGCGCACCAAGATCAAGTAGCGCGCCGGCTCAAGCCAGGCGCACGCGCAGGCGCAGCTGCTTGCCCGCCTGCAATCGCAGGGTGCGGTCCTCGAAGTCGGCGCCCGCGAGCACGCGCTCTGGCTCGGTGCAGCGGGCCCCGTCGAGCCGCACGGCGCCGCCCTCGATGCGCTCGCGCGCGGCTCGCTTGCTCGGGAATGCCGCGACCTTCGGATCGACCACGAGCTCGATCAGCTTGATGGTCTCGACGTCGAGTTCGACCAGCGGTACCGCGCTCCAGTCGTCGCCGCCGCCGAAGGCCTGGCGAGCGGCGGCCTGGGCCGCGCTCGCGGCCTCCTGGCCGTGGCAGATGGCGGTCGCTTCGAACGCGAGCCGCTGCTTCACCTCGCGTAGCGCCGCGCCCTCGGCCTGGCATAGCGCGTCGATCTCGGCGACCGGCAGGTCGGTGAAGATCGCCAGCATGCGCCGGACGTCGCGGTCGTCGCAGCCGACGAAGTACTGGTAGTAGTCGAAGGGCGAGCACATGCTGCCGTCGAGCCACACCGAGCCGGCCTCGCTCTTGCCCATCTTGCGGCCGTCGGCGGTGGTCAGCAGCGGGAACGTGAGGCACTGCGCGGCGGTGCCCGAGCCGCCGGCCATGCGCCGCACCAGCTCGACGCCGGCGATGATGTTGCCCCACTGATCGGAGCCACCGAGCTGGAGCACGCAGCCGTGGTCGCGGTGCAGGCGGTAGAAGTCGTAGGCCTGCAGCAGCTGGTAGTTGAACTCGATGAACGACAGCGGCTGCTCGGCCTCGAGCCGATCGCGGTAGGTCTTGCTCGCGACCATGCGATTGACGGTGAAGTGCACGCCGACGTCGCGCAGGAACTCGATGTAGCCCAGCTGCGACAGCCAGCTGTAGTTGTCGAACACCTGCGGCGCGGGCTCGCCGTCGAGGACGCGCGCGAAGATGCGGGCGATGCCCTCGGTGTTGCGCGCGATGGTGGTGTCGTCGAGCAGCTTGCGCGTCTCCTGCTTGCCGCTCGGGTCGCCGATGCGCGCGGTGCCCGAGCCCAGCACGACGATGGGCCGGTGGCCGAGCCGCTGCAGGCGGCGCATGGCCATCACGCAGACCATGTTGCCGACGTGCAGCGACGGCGCGGTGGGGTCGTAGCCGATGTAGAACGTCACCGGCCCGGCCGCGAGCAAGGCATCGAGCGCGGCCGGGTCCGAGACCTGCTCGATGAAGCCGCGGGCGGCGAGCTCGCGCAGCGCGGGCGAGGTGTACGCGAAGTCGGTGGGGTCGGTCATGCGGGTCTCTTCGGTGACGCTACAGCTCGTCGAGTCGACGGGCGTGTTCCTGCAACGCGAGCTCGAGCGCGTCGAGCTTGGCACCGACGCGCTGGCGGAACTGACGGTGGAGGTCCTTCTCGCGGAACAGCTCGTCGGCGAGCTGGATCGCGACCAGCAGCGCCGCGCGCTGGAGGCTGAAGCTGGCGCGGCCGCCAGGCACGAGCTGGCGCAGCTGCGCGTCGACGTAGTCGGCCAGCTCCTGCACGTACTGCGGGCCCTCGTCGCTGCGGATCGTCAGGCGCTGCCCGGCGATCTCGACCTCGACGCTGTGCTTCACGGCCGCTCCCCCTGCGACTCGGCCAGGCGCTCGGCCTCGTCGTGGGCGCACAGCGCGTCGACGACGTCGTCGAGATCGCCGGCCATGAAGCCGTCGATGTTGTGCCGCGTGAGGCCGATGCGGTGATCGGTCACGCGATCCTGCGGGAAGTTGTAGGTGCGGACCTTCTCCGAGCGATCGCCGGAGCCCACCTGCGACTTGCGAGCTGCCGCGCGCGCGACCTGCTGCTTCTGTAGCTCGACGTCGAGCAGCTTGGTGCGCAGCATCGTCATCGCGATCTCGCGGTTCTTGATCTGCGACTTCTCCTGCTGCGACTCCACCACGATGCCCGACGGCACGTGGGTGATGCGGACCTTGCTGTCGGTGGTGTTGACGTGCTGCCCGCCCGAGCCCGACGAGCGCATGGTGTCGACCCGCAGGTCGGACTCGTTGACGTGCACGTCGACCTCGTCGGCCTCGGGCATGATCGCGACGGTCGCCGCGGAGGTGTGGATGCGGCCCTGGGCCTCGGTCGCGGGCACGCGCTGCACCCGGTGCACGCCCGACTCGAACTTGAGGCGGCCGTAGACGTTCTTACCCCGGACCACGCAGATGACCTCCTTCAGACCGCCGGCGGCGGCGTCCGACGCCGTCAGCGGCTCGATCTTCCAGCCCTGGCGCTCGGCATAGCGGCTGTACATGCGCCACAGCTCGCCGGCGAACAGCGCGGCCTCTTCGCCACCGGTGCCGGCGCGGATCTCGAGCAGCACGTCGCGACCGTCGTTGGGATCGCGCGGCAGCAGCAGCTTCTGCAGCTCGCCGTCGAGCCGCGCGAGTCGCTCCCGCAGCGGCGGCAGATCGGCCTCGGCGAGCTCGCGCATGTCGGGGTCGCCGAGCAGCGCGCGGGTCTGCTCGAGCTCGCGCTCGACGTTCTGGTACTCGCCGAAGGCCTCGGCCACCGGACGCAGCTCGGCGTGCTCGCGCGACAGCGAGAGGAAGCGAGTCTTGTCACCGACGATCTCCGGCGCGCACAGCATCTCTCCGAGCTCGTCGTGGCGCTCGTGGATGTCTTCGAGTTTGCGGCGCAGCTGGGTGTCCATGGCGCAGGTCGGTGCCTTGGTCGGGCGAGGGTGGTCGTGGGCCCCGCGCGGGGACCGGCGATCGGACGGCCCTTCGCGGGTCGGACTCGGGCGACAGTGTAGTGCCGTGGGCCCTCGTCGCGAAACACCACCCTCGCGCGGGCGATACGGCCAAGGCCATGGCGCGTCCGCGGCAGGCTTGATAAGAGGTGGCCCCTGGAGAGGCCGATGCGCTGGGCTGCCCGCTATACGTTCTGCGATCCGCTGTGGCGCGGGCGCGCGCGGCTGATCGTCGACCCCGAGCTCGAGGCCGTGCTGCGGCACGCGCTGGTCGAGCGACGCGGCGCCGACGCGCCGTGGCGCGAGCTGCTCGACGCGTTGGTGCCACGGGAGCGCGGCGTGCCGGTGTGGATGTTGGTCGGCACCGACGACACCGCTCGCCTGCTCGCGCCGCACTGGCCGGGGGTTCGCTTCGTGGCGATGGATGCGATCGAGGACCGCGTGGCCCGTGCGCCATGGGAGATTGCGCTGGTGACCTTCGTGCGCGGCGAGCACGAACGTCCGCTCGGCGCCGCCGCGGACGACGGCGACGACGCGCGCCGCTTCGCCGGGCCGACCCGTGATCTGCTCGACGACGTCGCGGCTGCGATGGGCCGCGGGCGCATGGCGGTGGTCACCGCGGTCGACGACGATCTCGCCTACGACGAGTTCGCTGCGCTGCTGCGGCCGCGCCTGCCCGACGCCAAGATCTACGCCGGCTACGCCCCGGGCATGTTCGCGTTCGTCGAGTTCGATGCCGAGTCCGACGACGACGACGACGACGACGACGACGACGACGAGGCGCCGACGCAGACCCGCGCGCCGCAGTGGGACGACGACGACGACGACCTCGACGCGCTCGCGGAGGAGCCGGTGCCGTTGTCGTTCGACAACACCCTGGGCCCCGGTGATCCGGCGCTCACGGTGTGGCTCGGCATCGTCGGCAACGCCGCCGAGCTCGCCGAGGGGCTCACGCTGGTCGAGCTGCCCGAGGACGACGTGGTCGAGCCCGCCGGGGTCGTGGCCGGCCTGCGCCGGCAGCTGCACGAGACCCGCCGCGCGGCGGAGCTCGCCGGGCTCGAGCGGCAGCGCCAGGTCGAGCGCATCGACGCGCTCGAGGCCGACAACGCCGCGCTGCGCGAGGCCCTCGCCCAGGTCCGCGAGCAGCTGGCCGGTGCGCTCGATCCGAGCGGTGCCGCCGAGCGCATGGACGCCGTGCTGGCGCGGGAGCAGAGCCTGCGCTGGCGCGTGGCCGGGCTCGAGCGCGAGCTGTCGCAGCTGCGCGTGCGTCCGGTCGACGAGCTCACCGCCGAGCTCGAGCACCTGCGGGCGGCGGCCGGGGCTGCGGCCACGGCCACGTCGGACGAGGACGCCGCCTCGACCGGCGCGATGGCCCGCGAGTCCTCCGCGCCGCGGGCTGCTGCCTCGGCACCAGCACCGGTGGGCGCCACCGACGAAGCGCTGCCGCACCGGATCCCGCCACCCGATGCGGCCCGACGCATCGCCCGCTATCGCGGAGCTTCGGGGCGTGCGGCTGCGCTGCAGGCGGTCGAGTCGTTGCTGCGTCGCTTCGAGCTGGGGGCGATCGAGCGCACCGCGCTTCGCCGCGAGCTCGCGGGCCTGCGACGGCGCCTGCGGGGCTGAACGCTTTCGCGCCCGTGCACGCCACAAGTGCTAAGCTGCGGGCTTCAACGAGGCGCGTTCCCCCAGGGCGCGTCCGCACCGAACCAAGGTCCGGTCACCCGCGGGTCTGACCAGCCCGAGTGCCGACAAGGCCGGACCCTCACCCATGGAGATCATCCGTCATGCGAGTCTCGCCCCATGGGCCGAAGCCCGATTGGACTGCAATGGAGACAGCCTTCGAGCACAACGCGCCCGAGACCCATAGCTACCTCGACCTGAAGACCGGCCAGGTCGCCACGATCGTCGACTCGCGCCCCGAGGACGACGAGAAGCGTCAGCTCATCCGCCGCAGCGAGGGCCGCTTCGTGCACCTCGATCCGGCGTCGTCCCGCGAGCAGTACCGCTGGATGGAGCGCTTCGTACAGTCGGTCGCCGACGACGCGTTGCGCGAGCGGCTGATCCTCGCAATCGACGGCAAGGGCGCGTTCCGACGCTTCAAGGACGTATTGCTGTCGTATCCGGTCGAGCGCGACCGGTGGTTCACCTACCGCGGCAACCTGCTGCACATCTACATCAACGGCTGGCTCGAGGCCCAGGACATCCTGCTCGGTGAGGAGCCGCCGTGGGGCATCCCGGATCAGCCGCCCGAGCCCGACATCCCGCTGGAGAAGCCCATCGGGCAGCGCGGCGAGGGCCCCACCGAGACCCTGCGTCGACAGGCGCGCGAGCTGGTCGACACCTTGCCCGCGCTCGAGCTACCGGCCCTCATCGCGTACATTCGCTTCCTCAGCGACCGTGCGCCGTCGGTGGTCGAGGGCGCCGAGCGACCCGAGTGACCGAGCCGCCCGCGCCGTCGACGTCCACGGGTGACGCAGGCGCGCGCGCGGGCCTGCGTCGCTTCATCGGCGTCGATCTCGGTGGCGGCCGCGGCAAGACCACCGCGGTCGCGCGGCTCGAGCACACCGAGCACGACGGCATCTGGCGGCTGGTGCTGGCCGACGCGAAGCTGCGCTACGGCCAGCGCGGCACCGGCCGCGACGACGAACCGAGCGGCGGCGACACGTTGTTCCGCGACGACGTGCTGGTCGACTACCTCGAGCGCTGGACCGACGCCCACACGCTGGTGGCGATCGATGCTCCGCTGACGCTGCCGGCGTGCATCCGCTGCACGCTGCCGTGCCCGGGGGTCGAGCGCTGCGAGGTGCCGGTCGTGCAGTGGATGCGTGCGTGGGCGCCCCGCCTGCGCGCGCGCGGGCGCAGCGACCCCGGCAAGCCCGCGGTGACGCCCTATACCCAGCGGGCCGCCGAGCTGTTGCTGCAGGGCCTCGGGCTGTCGCCGCGCGAATCGCTGGGGCAGGGCACCGGCCCGCTGGCGGCGCGCGCGAGCTTCCTGCGCCGCCGGCTGTCGCCGCGGCTGCGACTGCACGAGAACCTGCTCGAGGTGGCGCCCGCGCTCACGCTCGTGCAGTGGCTCGGCAGCGATCGCACGCGCGCGCTCTACCACGGCGATCAAGCGACGGTGTGGGAGCAACGCAAGCGCGTGCTGCATGCGCTCGCGAAGGGGCTCGCGTTCGAGTACGTGTGGCCCGAGATGGTGGTCCGCAACGTCCACGTCTTCCACGCCGTCATCTGTGCCTTCACCGCGTCGCTGTGGGCGAGCGGGCGCTGCTCCTCCGCGGCGCAGCTGGCGGCCGGCGAGCAGGGCACCGAGGTCACCGCCGCGGCCGCGGCGGCGCTCGGCACGATGTGGCTGCAAGACGGCTGGATCGCGCTGCCGCGACGGCCCGCGACCTCGTCGCCTTGAGTTCGCGTCATGCTCTCGGGCAGCGATCGCATGCGACGACGTCAGTTCTCCCGCGCATTGGCCGGCGCCGCGGTGGTCGGCTGCGGCCCGCGGGCGACCCCGGGCACGCCACGCTCACCCGAGCGCGAGGCGGTGCGCGAGGTTGCCGGCGCACGGCTGCGGATCCGCAGCGAAGGGCGTGAGCCCGCCGCCTTGCCACTGCTGTCGAGCTGGGCCGCCGACGCCGCCGCGATGATCGCCGCCTACTACGGCGGGCGGATGCCGGTGCCGGATCTCGAGCTCACCTTGGTCGCGACCTCCGGCCGTGGCGTCGGCTTCGGGAGTCATCGTGACGGTCGGTGGATCCGCGTGCGCTACGGCCGACAGACCGATGCCGAGGGCTTCCGCGCCGACTGGGTGATGGTCCACGAGCAGCTGCACGCGTGCTTCCCCGACCTGCCCGACGATCAGCGGTGGATGCAGGAAGGACTCTCGACGTACCTCGAGCCCATCGTGCGCGCGCGGGCCGGCGCGCTGTCGGTGACGCGGGTGTGGGAGCGCTGGACCGCATCGATGCACCACGGCCGACCGGGGCCCGGCGATCGCGGCCTCGCCAACACCCACACATGGGGCCGCACATACTGGGGCGGCACGTTGTTCTGGTTCATGGTCGACCTCGAGCTGCGCGAGGCCAGCGGTGGTCGAGCGAGCATCCGCGACGCCGTGCGCGGCATCGTCGCGGCGGGAGGCAACGCGCGGCAGGACTGGAGCACCGCGCGCGTGTGCGAGGTCGGCGATCGGGCCACCGGCCACGCGGTGCTGTCCTCGGTGTTCGCACGCCTGGCGGCGGCGCCCGGCGACGTCGATCTCGACGACATCTGGCGCTCGCTCGGTGTGCGCATCGACGACGACGGCGGGGTCTGGCTCGACGACACTGCGCCGGGCGCTGCGACCCGGCGTGCAATCACCTCGGCCTGACGCGTCAGCGCGACTTCGGCGACTCGGGGCCCACGCGACGCGCCAGCCACACCAGCAGCCCGACCTTCCAGTCCTTGCCGACGTCGACCAGGGCGAGGTGGAGATCGTGGTGGACCTTCTCGTCGTAGATCAGCGCGCCGAGGGTGCCTTCGCCCTTGGCCACGCGATCGGCGACGATGGCGACGGCTGCCGCGGCGTTGCGGACGTTGGTGAGCGAGTGCTCGAACTCGGCGGTGAGGCGGCCATCGGGATCGTGCAGCAGCGTCGGCGCGGCGCCGTCGGCGGGGACCTCGAGCGGCGCCAGCTTGCCGCGTACGTCGGCGACCTTCCCGCGCAGCGCATCGACGTCGGGGCCGATGTCGCGATCGACCTTGGCGAGCCCGCGGCTGGCGTCGGCGACCACACCGTCGACGAAGGTGGCGGTGTCCCGGGCCTTGCGCAGCGTGGCCACGAACTCGTCCTCGTACGCGGGGTCGCCGATGAAGGCGCCGACGCTGCCGCGACCGGCGGCGATCTCGGTGGTGTTGACCTCGAGCTTCCCGAGGGTCTGCTTGACCGACAAGATGGTGTTCTCGTCGTTGAGCTCGGCGAAGGTCGAGGAGATGCCCGAGAGGCCCGACTCGACCTTGTCGGACAGCTCGACGAAGTTCTCGCGGAACTGCCCCAGGCTCTCGCTCATCGAGGCGGTCGACTGGATGCGGTGATCGGCCGGTAGCGGGTCGCGGCCGCCGGCGGTGATGTTGATCATCTGGTCGCCGAGCACACCGCTGCTGACGACCGTCGCGCGGCTGTCGCTACCGATGGTCGCGAGGCTGTCTTCGCGCACTCGCATGGTCACCTGCACGCGCTTGTGGTCGGTGTTGTAGCGGGCACAGACCCCGTCGGGTCCGCGCCACGCCACCCGTCGGGCGCGGCGGCGGAACTCGGTGGTGACGCAGACCTCGTCGGACGCACAGTCGCCGTCGTCGAGGCAGGGGCGGTGCATCGCTTTGGCGACGTAGCCCTCGAGCGACGCGCACAGGCCGTTGGTCGCGCAGAACAGCATCGCGTCGCAGTCGTTGCTGCGGCGCTCGCCGTGGCGGCCGAAGTCCTCGGTCAAGGGGTCGCACACGTAGCGCCGGGTCACGAAGTCGATCGCCTGCACCGAGCCGATGCGGACCCCCGCGAGCTGCACGGTGCTGTCGCGACGCAGCCCCGTGATGGTGCGGAAGTCCGTGACGACCTCGGTGGTGCGGACCCAGAACGCCTGCTGCTGGCCGACCAGGAACAGCCCACCGAACAGCAACAAGCCCAGTGCGACCACGACGAGGCCGACCACGCGGGGCGAGATGCTGCGGCGCCGACCGGCCATGCTAGGCCGCCAAGCATGACACGGCCGCTGGAGCGACGTAAGTGCGTGCGCCGCTTGCGACGCTCCGCCGCTGCGGCCGCTGGTGCGTGCGCCTGCGCTACGTTCCGCCCCAGCGGCGCTCGACGCGGTAGTGGGCGCCACGATGTCCCAGCACCGACGAGTGCAGCGCGAAGCCGTCGACATCGAACGTCGCGGTACGCAGGAGGCCGTGGTGGGCGAAGAACGCTGCGAGCCGTTGCTGCGGTGCGTCGTGCAGGCGTGCGAGCGTGACGTGTGGGGCGAACTTGCGGGCGTCGGGTGGCAGGCCGATGCTGCGCACTGCTCGATCGATGCGCTGGGCCAGCTCGGTCACCGGCGCAGGCTCGTCGACGCCGATCCACAGCACCCGCGGCTGGCCGCGCGGCGGGAAGCAGCCCACGTGGGCGAGCGTGAGCGGGAAGGGCTCGCACCGCACCTGCGCGAGCGCGTCGTGGAGCTCGCGCAGCGGTGCACCCTCGAGCTCACCGATGAAGCGCAGCGTGAGGTGGAGGTTCTCGGCCGGCTCCCAGCGGGCCCCCGGGATGCCGCCGCCGACCAGCGCGAGGTGCTCCCGCACCGGCGCGGGCAGCTCGAGCGCAACGAACACACGCATGGCGAGCTCAGGCCTCGGGGCGGCCGCGCGCGAGCTTGCGCTGCAGGCTTCGCCGATGCATGCCGAGCCGACGCGCGGCCTCCGAGACGTTGCCGCCGCAGTCGGTCAAGACCTTCTGCAGGTGCTCCCACTCGACCTCGTCGAGCGGGCGCGGCGAGCTCGGGGCCTCGACCTCGGTGACCGCGAGCGTGCGATCGAAGCTCGCGAGGATCTCGTCGACGCTCGCGGGCTTGGTCAGGTAGTGCATCGCGCCCAGCTTGATGGCCTCGACCGCGGTCGCGATGCTGCCGTAGCCGGTGAGCACGATGATGCGCAGACCCGGCGTGATCCCCAGCAGCTCCGACACCACCTCGAGGCCGCTCTTGCCGGGCATGCGCAGATCGACGAGCGCGCGCTCGGGTTGCCACGCACCGGCCTCGGCGATCGCGTCGTCGCCGTTGTGCGCCACCACCACCCGGAAGCCTCGGCGTCGTAGCGCGCCCGCGAGCGCGCCGCAGAAGACCTTGTCGTCATCCACCAGCAAGATGGTCTCTTGCGTGTCGCCTTCGACCTCGGTTGCGCCCGCGTTCATCGTCCCAATCCCGTCATCGGTCCGAGCAGTGCCATCGGGTCCGGCGGTCGTAGCGTGACCCGCACGGTGACCTTGGTACCCCGGCCTGGCGTCGATTGTAGATCGAGTCGGCCGCCGAGCTGGCGCATCTGTGCCTGCGCGAGATAGAGCCCCAGGCCCATGCCCTGTCCCTCGGGCTTGGTGCTGAAGAAGGGATCGAACACCATCGCCGCGACGCTCGGTTCCATGCCGGCGCCGTCGTCCTCGACCTCGATGACCCCCTCGTCACCGTCGACGTCGATGCGCACGGTGACGCCGCGGGTGCCGGGCTTGCGGCGACAGGCCTCGGCGGCGTTGGTGACCAGCTCCCGCACGATCTGGCCCAGGGATGCACGCGCCAGCGTGGTGGTGCCGCGCAGCTCGCGGGTCGCCGCGGTGGCCACGAACGTGAGCTTCACGCCCTCGGGATCGTCGAGCTCGTCCTGCAGCTCGCACAGGAACCACGGTTGTGCGTCACGGGCCGATAGCGCGCTCACGCGCACCTCGGGGCTGGCCATGCGATGCAGGATGTCCTTGCACCGCTCGACCTCGCGCTTGATGGTGTCGATCGCCGTGCGCTGCTCCTCGGGTTCCATGTGCGGCAGCTCGCCCGCGAGGAGGTTCACGGTGCCCAGCGGCGTGCCGAGCTCGTGGGCGGCACCGGCCGCGAGCGTGCCGAGGGCGGCGAGGTGTTGATCCTGGATGGTCGCGTCGCGCAGCTGTTCGAGCTCGGCGCGCGATCGTGACAGGGCACCCATCAGCTGTTGGACCAACCACGCCACGAGCGCTCCAAGGCACAGCAGCGCGAGCCAGCTGCCGTGCAGCAGGCCGCGACGTTCGCTGCTGCCGTGCGCGATCGAGTTCGCGACCATCAAGGCGCCGAAGCCCAGCACCGCGATGCCGACGGCCGCGGCGGCCCAGCGGGGCGAGAGCGCGGTCGCGAGCACGATCGGCACCAGCAGCAGCGCGGTGAAGGGGTGATCGGCGCCGCCGGAGAGCTGCAGCAGCACCAACGAGACCAACAGATCGAGCAAGACCTGCGCGCCCACGAACCCGGGCGTGATCACGTCGCGCGAGGCCGCCCATAGCCGCGTGCCGACGTTGCACGAGCCCCACACGAGCAGCACCGCGACGCCGGCGCGCCACGGCGGCACCGCGGTGGTCCAGCCGAGGGCGTGGTCGGCCGACGGCGGTGACCACCAGCGCACGACGAACACCAACGCCCACAGCCCGAGCAGCAGCCAGCGCGTGGTCACGAGGGTCTGCAGGGTCAGCGCGTGGCTGTGTCGAACGTGCTGCGCCACCCTGTGTCCTGGCCCGTCGATGGGCGTCAGCGCGGTTTGCCGGTGCGAACGGCGGGGTCGGTCGACTTGCGTCGGGGCTCGCGCGCCGCGTCGCCGGGCTCTGCGGCGGCGCTGCGGGCCGGACCCGCGGGCACCGAGGGCAGGCGGCCCTTGAACAGATCGCCGAGACTGCCGAGCGAGGTGCCGGCCTTCGCCACGCCGCTGCGGAAGTCGCGGAAGTTCCGTCGCGCCTCGGCCTCGGCGACCTTGCGGACGCTGAGGCGCAGCTTGCCGCCGGCGTCGCGTCGCAGCAGCACGACCTCGATGCTCTGCCCGATCTCGTACGTGCGCCGCGGATCGCCACCGGGCGGCAGGTCGAGCTCTGCGGTCGGCACGAAGCCGCCGCCCTGGGCGGTGTCGACGAAGATGCCGTTGCCTTCGATGCGCGCGACCGTGCCGGTGAGCACTTCGTCGGCGGGCGCCTTGCTGCTGACCGCGTCCGGCTGCACCAACGCCTTCATCGACAGGCTGATGCGCGCGCCGCCCTTGGCTGCACTCTCGATCGACAACACCTTCACGCGCACCGACTCGCCGACGCTCACGACGTCGTTCGGCGACGCGACGCGGCCGTGACCGAGCTCCGAGATGTGGACCAGGCCCTCGACGCCACCCAGGTCGACGAAGACGCCGTAGGGCTGGATGGTCTGCACGATGCCTTCGAGCTCGGCGCCAACCTCGAGCTTCGACAGCAATTGCTCGGCCCGGGCGGCGCGCTCGGCCTGCAGCAGCGCGCGCCGTGACACGATCACGCTGCGGCCACCCTCGCGGACCTCGATGACGCGGAAGAAGTGGCGCTGACCGACCCAGTTGGCCAGCTCGCCCGACGGGCCGATCTCGACCTGGCTGGCGGGGCAGAACGCGCGGACGTTGCCGACCATCACCTCGAGCCCGGCCTTGACCGCCTTGACGATCTCGCCCTCGACGGGGGTGCCACCTTCGACCGCGGCCTCGAGCATCGTCACGTCGATGTCACCGCGCCCGAGCTGCATCGCGACGATCGGCGCCTCGCGGCCGCCCGGGTTCACGACCGTCACGCGCACGCGATCGCCGAGTCCGACCCGCAGCTTGCCGTCGCCGTCGACGACGCTGCCGCGATCGAGCCGGGCCTCGGCCTTGGTGCCGACGTCGACGAACACCGTGTCGTCGCCGATCGCGACCACGGTGCCGTCGACCACCTCACCGGCGCGGAGCTTGCGGGCGCGCGGGGCGTTGCTCGCGGATTGTTCGAACAGCGCCGCGAAGTCGTCGTCGGAGGCCATCGCGGCCGACTATCGCCCCAGCGCCCGGCGCGATGCAAGCCGCGGCAATCGGGCCGCGAAGCGGGCATCCCGGACGCCGCTCGCCTCGCGGCGTCAGAGCTTGCGCATGTCGGGCAGCGGCGGCAGCGGCTCGCCGACGTTCTTCGGGCGCCAGTTCTGCACCACGTCGACGTAGCCGTCCTTGGTCAGGCGAATCTCGTGGGCGGTGTCGTCGCCCACGGGAACCTTGATCTCGCACGGCGTCTCGCACTGCTCGGTGCCGTCGACGAACACCTTCGCGCCGGGCACGTTGGCGCGCACCAGCGCGCGGTTGAACGGGTAGCTCTTGGGGTTGTTCGCGGGCGTCTCGGGCGCGGCGGTGGTGTTCGCCGGCGGCGTGGTCTCGGTGCCCTGCGACTTGCTGCCGCCGAGATCGCCGAACACCAGCACCACCACCAGCAGCAGCGCCAGGCCGCCCAGGCCCAGCACGATCAGCAGGCCCTTCTTGTCGACGTTGGAGTGGTGCCCGGCCGGCATCGGTGCGGTCGCGGGCATCGACTGCGGCACCTGCATCGAGCCGGTGCTGTGCTGGGCGCCGACCGACATCACCTTGCTGCTGTCGGGCGGGCGGCCCTCCTTCATCGCACGCAGCGCGCCGATGCAGTGGCCGATGAGCTCGGCGAAGCGACCCGCGGTCTGGATGCGCTTCGCCCGGTCCTTGCGCAGGCCCATCAGCATCACGCGCGCGGTCTCGGTGCTCGCGCGTCGCGGCGCCGGGACCTTGGCGCGCACGTGCTTGAGCATCGTCGCCATCGGGGTCTCGGCCGAGAACGGCGGGCGGCCCTCGATCATCTCGTAGAGGATGCAGCCCAGCGAGTAGATGTCGGTGCGGTGATCGAGCGGCAGGCCGTTGCACTGCTCGGGCGACATGTACTGCGGCGTGCCGAACACCTCGCCGGCCTGGGTCAGGCGCGTGGCGTCGACGCCACCGGCGATGCCGAAGTCGAGCACCTTCACGACCTTCGACACGCCGACGGTCTCGATGAAGATGTTGTCGGGCTTCAAGTCGCGGTGGAACACACCGTGCTCGTGGGCTTCGCTGAGGCTCTCGGCGACCTGCCGCGCGACCTGCAGCGCCTCCATCTCGGGGATCGCTCCGCGCTCCATCCGATCGGCGAGGCTCTCGCCGGTCAGCAGCTCCATCACCATGTACGGCCGACCGTCCTCGGTCTCGCCGTGCTCGAACACGCGGATCGTCGAGGGGTGACGCAGCTGGCTGGTGATCTCGAGCTCGCGACGGAAGCGGCTGAGGAACTTGCGATCGGAGGTCGAGTCCGATCGCACGAGCTTGATGGCGACCTTGCGCTCGACCTGGGCGTCCCAGGCTTCGTAGACGACGCCCATGCCGCCCTCGCCGATCACGTCCGTGATGCGATAGCGGCCGGCGATCGTGCGGCCGAGATCATCCGACACGACCATCTCGATGCTCGATGCCGAGGCGCCGGCGAGGGAGGTCTCCGCCGACACCGTCGACGGATGGGGCGAGGTGGCGGCGTGTCCGCTCGCATCCGCGTCGCGGCTCGGCCCCGACGCATCGAGGCGCGCGGTCTTCTGGAACCCTGTCGGACGATCGGCCATGGGAGGGAGAAACGAGCGAGCGTGAGGGGAGTCCGGTAAGCAAGTGTACTCCGACCTTCGCGGCGCGCCCAAACGGCAGACCTGTGCCGGGGCGGTTCGAACGGGTGGCGGAGCGCGCGGGTATCATCTCGGACGGGTCGGGCAGGTCGGACGGCTCGGACGGGTCGGGCGGCTCGGGCGGCTCGCCGCCGTCGTCGTCGCCCTGTCGTGGGGAGGGCGCGCCCGGGCGAGCGGCGTACATGGCACGGGCGCGCGCGGTTGCCAACCGCTTTTGCGGGGCTCGCGGCGCGTCTGGATCGAACCCAAGCGCGGCGATTGGCCGCGGTTGCGAGACCGGGCGCATGGCCCGATCGGTCGTCGCGTGAACGACGTTTCGACGCGGTCGCCCGCGCGGCACTGGCCCCGCGACGAGGGCGTGAGCGGGGCCACACCGATGCCGGTGCGCGTGCGGGCGCCCTTCGGTGCAACTGGAGTCTCTGGTTCGCCGCGTGCCTTGCTGGCGATCCGCGCGATCCACTGGTGGATGGCCCATGGACCGCGATCGCTGGGCACCGTGCGCGGGGTACCACGCGCGCGTGATCGCCCGCCGGCGCGGGCCCCCGCCGTGGGCGCGGGGCCCAAACCCGCACGGGCCCCGCCAAGCCGCAGGCCCGCGCTGCGCGGCCGGGCTGGCCGTCGGCGCGCGATTGTGGTGTGAAGGGCCCATGCGATCCGCCGCTGCTCGGTCCTCCGATACGACCCCCGACGCCGGGCCCTACGTCTGTCAGCACAAGGTCCGGGTGGTCACCGCGGCGTCGCTCTTCGACGGCCACGATGCTGCGATCAACGTCATGCGGCGGATCCTGCAGAGCAGCGGCGCCGAGGTGATCCACCTCGGCCACAACCGCGGCGCCGAGGAGGTCGTCGACGCGGCGATCGAGGAGGACGCGCAGGCGATCGCGTGCAGTTCCTATCAGGGCGGACACGTCGAGTACTTCGAGTACATGCACGATCTGCTGCGCGCCAAGGGTGCGGGGCACATCACGATCTGGGGCGGTGGCGGCGGGGTCATCGTGCCCCGCGAGATCGAGGCGCTGCACGC
This sequence comes from Deltaproteobacteria bacterium, assembly GCA_016709225.1. Classification (NCBI taxonomy): domain Bacteria; kingdom Pseudomonadati; phylum Myxococcota; class Myxococcia; species Deltaproteobacteria bacterium. The sequence goes on from JADJEE010000001.1 coordinate 625,728, forward strand.
CTACGGGATCGCGCGCATCTTCAGCCCCGAAGACGGTCGCAACTTCGGCCTGCAGGGGATGATCGACATGATCCTGCGCGGCGCCGATGTCTCGACCGCGCCCGCCGATCCGATCGCCGAACTGGCGAAGCTGGGGCAGGGCTCGGCCATCCGGCCCGAGCCGGGGGCCGTGAGCCGCCTGGCGCGACTCATCTCGGTGCTCGAGCGCGAGGACGCGGCCGCGGCGGCGCTGCGGGCCGCGATGCAGTCGCGGCCAGTGCCGACGGTGCCGACGCTCGGGGTCACCGGCACCGGCGGTGCCGGCAAGAGCTCGCTGTGCGACGAGCTGATCCTTCGGCTGCTGCGGGATCATCCCGATCGCTCGCTGGCGATCATCTCGGTCGATCCCACGCGTCGGCGCACCGGCGGTGCGCTGCTGGGGGATCGCATCCGCATGAACGCGCTGCGCAACCCACGGGTGTACATGCGCTCCATGGCCACGCGCGACGCCGGTCGCGAGCTCGCCAAGGCCACCGATGACGCGGTGCGGCTGTGCAAGCTGGCCGGCTACGACCTCGTCATCGTCGAGACCAGCGGCATCGGGCAGGGCGACGCCGAGATCACGCGGCTGGCCGATCGCACGCTGTACGTGATGACCGCGGAGTACGGCGCGCCGTCGCAGCTCGAGAAGATCGAGATGCTCGATGTCGCCGACCATGTCGCCATCAACAAGTTCGAACGTCGCGGCAGCAAGGACGCGCTACGGGACGTCCGCAAGCAGCTGCGACGCAACCGCAAGCTCTTCGATCCCAGCGTGCCCGACGACGCGCTGCCGGTGTTCGGCACCGTCGCGAGTCGCTTCAACGACGCCGGCGTGAACGGCCTGTACGGCGCGTTGTGTCGCTCGCTGTCGGAGATCGGCGAGCGTCCGTGGCGCTCGGCGGTGCCGGCCGACCAGGTGAAGGTCGCATCCGAGACCAGCGATCTCATCGCGCCCGATCGCGTGCGCTACCTGGGTGAGATCGCCAGCTGCGTGCGCAGCTACAAGAAGTCCGTGGCGGTGCAGGTCGAGGCCGTGCGCGAGCGTGCGGCGCTGCGGCGCGTGGCCGCGCTACCGGGCGCGCCCGCCGAGACCGGCGCGTGGCTCGAGCAGGCCATCGCGCGCGCCGATCGGGCGGTGTCGGCCGATGCCGAGCGGGTGCTGCAATCGCTGCCGGCGCTGCGCGAGGCCTACGCGCAGCCCGAGTACGTGGTGAAGATCCGCGCCAGCGAGGTCCGCTACCCCACACACACGCAGACGCTGTCGGGCACGCGGGTGCCGCGGGTGTGCCTGCCGGCGGACGACGAGCCCGGCGCGTTGGTGCGCTTCGGCCTGCTCGAGGGCGCGCCGGGGGAGTTCCCGTTCACCGGCGGCGTGTTCCCGTTCAAGCGCGAGGGCGAGGATCCCAAGCGCATGTTCGCCGGTGAGGGCGGGCCCGGCCGCACCAACGAGCGCTTCCACTACCTGTCGGCGGGCGAGCCGGCCAAGCGGCTGTCGACCGCGTTCGACTCGGTCACGCTCTACGGCCAGGACCCCGACGAGCGCCCCGACATCTTCGGCAAGATCGGCGAGAGCGGCGTGTCGGTGTGCACGCTCGACGACGCCAAGGACCTCTACGCGGGCTTCGATCTGTGCGCGCCGAACACCAGCGTGAGCATGACGATCAACGGCCCCGCGCCGATCCTGCTGGCGCTGTACATGAACACCGCGATCGATCAGCAGGTCGCGCTGCGCGAGGCCGAGCTCGGTCGCGCGCTGTCGGCCGACGAGTGGGCGACGCTGCGCGATCGCACGCTGCAGCAGGTCCGCGGCACCGTGCAGGCCGACATCCTCAAGGAGGACCAGGCGCAGAACACCTGCATCTTCTCGACCGAGTTCGCGCTGCGGATGATGGGCGACATCCAGGCCTACTTCGTGGCGAAGCAGGTGCGCAACTACTACTCGGTGTCGATCAGCGGCTACCACATCGCCGAGGCCGGTGCGAACCCCATCAGCCAGCTGGCGTTCACGCTCTCGAACGGCTTCACGCTGGTCGAGTACTACTTGGCGCGGGGCCTGAAGGTCGACGACTTCGCGCCCAATCTGAGCTTCTTCTTCTCGATGGGGCTCGACGCCGAGTACACCGTGATCGGCCGGGTCGCCCGGCGCATCTGGGCCATCGCGATGCGCGATCGCTACGGCGCGGCCGAGCGCAGCCAGAAGCTCAAGTACCACGTGCAGACCAGCGGTCGCTCGCTGCACGCCCAAGAGATCGACTTCAACGACATCCGCACCACGCTGCAGGCGCTGTTCGCCTACTACGACCACTGCAACAGCCTGCACACCAACGCCTACGACGAGGCCATCACGACGCCGACCGAGGCCAGCGTGCGTCGGGCGATGGCGATCCAGCTCATCATCACCAAGGAGCAGGGCCTCGCGAAGTGTGAGAACGCCCTGCAGGGCTCGTTCATCGTCGAGACCCTGACCGAGCTGGTCGAGGAGGCCGTACTCGACGAGTTCATGCGGCTCGACGAGCGTGGCGGCGTGCTCGGGGCGATGGAGCGGCAGTACCAGCGCGGCAAGATCCAGGACGAGAGCCTCGACTACGAGCACCGCAAGCACAGCGGCGCGCTGCCGATCGTCGGCGTGAACACCTTCGTGAACCCCGATCTCGACGTGAACGCCCAGGCCGCCGCGATGCAGATCACGCGGGCCAGCGAGGCCGAGAAGCGGGCGCAGATCGAACGGCTCGAGAGCTTCCAGCAGCGGCACGCCGATGCCGCCCCGGCCGCGCTCGCGAAGCTGCGCCAGGTCGCGCTCGCGGGCGGCAACATCTTCGAGGAGCTGATGAACACCGTGCGCGTGGCCAGCCTCGGGCAGATCACGCACACGCTGTTCGAGGTCGGCGGCGAGTACCGCCGCTCGATGTGATCGCCGCGCACGATCACACGACGCCGGCGTCGAAGCACTGTACCGCGTCGTCGTCGTCGCCGCCGCGTGGCCGTAGCCACGCGCACGGCGGCAGCGGCAGGT